>JANLQW010000243.1:0-14127 GCA_031368085.1 Novosphingobium sp.
GGTGGTCTTGCCCGCGCCATTCGGGCCCAGCAGGCCGAGCACTTCGCCCTTGGCGACGGCCAGCGAGATGTCGGTGAGCACCGCCCTCTTGTCATAGCTCTTGGCGATCGAGATGACTTCGAGACCACCGGTCGCAGTCATCGGCGCGTTTTGGGCGTTATCTGCCGCAGCCTGCCCCGGGGGGAGCGCCTGGTCGGAAATATGGGTTAAATCGTCCATGCCAGCCGCGATCTAGGCAGGACGCACGAGAACGGCAAGCCGCCTTTCCACCATCCCATAGGCAATCTGGCAGGTTTCATGCATGGCAAATTAGCAGCCGAGAATGACAGCAAGGTTAACCGCGCTTGATTGCGCGCCCGATCGGTGATTTACTTCGCCTTAATTGCGATGAGGTTCTGCGGAATGGTCAAAATCGGGCAACGCCGCATTTTTACACCGCGAGCCGATCGGACTGCGGCCGTAAAGCCGCTCGACTGGCGCCGTAAGATGAGCGACCACATCGCCTATGCGCTGCTGGTCTACACCGTGTTACAGATTTTCGTGACGATGAGCGCGCTGAAGAATGAAAACGGCTCGCTCCTCCCCTATCTGGCGCTGGTGATCCTCGTCTCTGCCATTATCCCTGTCTGCCGCGGATTTGAGCGGCGCTGGAACCGGCTGACCGACGATCAGGCGCATGATCCGGCGATGGCCCCCTATTTCCGGCGCGACCGGATGACGCTGTGGCTGCTGGCGATAGGGCTGCCGTTCGCGCTGACCGGGCTGTTCAAGGGTCTCGGCGCATTGTTCGCCTGAAGCCGCCGCTGCCGCTTCCCCGCCGGCGCAATTGTCTAGCTTTTTGTTGTCGCATCGCATTAAGCCAAAAACCGGTTCCCACTTTTTGGCGCGATGCTCTAGAGCGGACCCGCCGCCGCGCCAGCCCAGCGCGGCCAACGGGAGCCGTATCGCCGCCATGCTCAGTCTCGATGCCGCCACTTCCCGCGCTGATGCCCTGATCGAACGTGCCCGCCGCGCCGGGGCCGATGCCGCCGATGCGATCTACGGCGCCGACGCATCCGAAGGTCTCCAGGTGCGGCTTGGCAAGCTTGAGGATGTCGAGCGCTCGGAAAGCGAGCATATTTCGCTGCGGGTGTTCTCGGGCAGCCGCTCCGCCAGCATCGGCTCCTCCGACCTCAGCGACAGCGCGCTTGATGAGCTCGCCGCCCGCGCCGTCGCCATGGCGCGGCTGGCGCCGGAAGATCCCTACGCCGGCCTGGCGCCGGGCGAGATGCTGCTGCGGGGCCCGTTCCCCGCGCTCGATCTCGAGGATCCCGCCGAGCCCAGCCCGCAGGCTCTGCGCGCCCTGGCGCAAGCCGCCGAGGACGCCGCCCGCGCGGTGCCTGGCGTGACCAATTCCGAAGGCGCCGGGGCCAGCGCGGGCCGCGCTGTGTTTGCACTCGCCACCAGCCACGGCTTTTCCAGCGGCTATGCCACCTCCAGCCACGGCCTCAGCGCCAGCGTGCTGGCCGGGGAGGGCGGCGCGATGCAGCGTGACTATGCCTCGCGTTCCGCCCGTTACGGCGCCGACCTGCCGACCCCGCAAGAAATCGGCACGCTCGCCGGGACGCGTGCTGTGGCCCGGCTGAACCCCGGTCGGCTCAAAAGCGGTCCGCTGCCGGTGGTGTTCAGCCCGCGCGTCGGCGGCTCGCTGATCGGCCACCTCGTCTCCGCCATGTCCGGCAGCGCCATCGCCCGCCGCGCCAGTTTTTTGCTGGACCGGCTGGACGAACAGCTGTTCGATCCCGCCATCGTCGTCGCCGAAGTGCCGCACCGCCTGCGCGGCCTGCGCTCGCGGCCGTTCGACGGCGAAGGCCTGCCGACGAGCCCGCGCCATCTGGTCGAGGGCGGACGCATCACCGGCTGGCTGCTGGACAGCGCCTCGGCCCGCCAGCTCGGCCTTGCGCCCACCGGTCACGCCGCCCGCGGCCACGGCGGCGCGCCGGGGGTCGGCGCCAGCAATTTGCACCTCGCCGCCGGCAGCGTCACCCCGGCGCAGTTGATGGCGGGCATCGCCGACGGGGTTTACATCACCGAGCTGATCGGCATGGGCGTCAACGGCGTCACCGGCGACTACAGCCGCGGCGCCTCGGGCTTCCGCATCGTCAACGGCGAACTGGCCGGGCCGGTGGGCGAGTTCACCATTGCCGGCAACCTGCTCGACATGTTTCGCGCGATGACCCCGGCCAACGATCTGGAATGGCATCGCGCGGTGAATGTGCCGACGATCAGGGTGGACGGGATGATGATCGCGGGGGATTGAGGGGATTTGCGGCAGAGTGACAAAAGTGACACCCTGTCACCCGCCGGGCTGCGGCTGTCCCCGGACTTCGAAGGAACGATGATGCGTGCGTTGACCCTGACGATTGCTCTGATCACCCTTGCCGCGCCGGCGCTGGCTGACGAAACCTGGTATCCGTCGAAGTACGGAGCTGAGGACACTAAGGGCGCGATGAACAACCTCTCGCCCGAGGGCGCAATTGCGGCGGCGAAACTGGTGAAGACCGGCAAGGTCTATGCGCTGGGCATCGTTACCGGGCCGGACACGCCGGCCTGGCCGGGTCGCTCCTATTCGGTCGCGGTCATGCCGTTCGACGACGGCGGCGGCTCGCCGCTTGGAGCGAACCGCGTGACCGGGCACGACGATTTGCTGATGACGTTCGTCGGCATCGGCACGCAGCTCGACGGCCTGGGCCACGTCGGCATCGACCGCCGTCACTACAACGGCGTGCACGCGCGCGATTTCTACCGGCCCAACGGGGTGACTAAGTTCGGCACCGAGACGATCCTGCCCACCGCGACTCGGGGTGTGCTGCTCGACATGGCGAAACTTTACAAGGTGGCGCAGCTCAAGCCCGGCACCGCGTTCAACCGGGCGGAGATCGACGCGGCGGCGAAAGCGGCGGGGGTCAAGATCGCCAAGGGCGATGTCGTACTGTTCCACACAGGCTGGCTGGCAACCGCCAAGACCGATCCCAAGCAGTTCATCGCGGGCGAGCCGGGGCTCGGCGAGGAAGGCGCGAACTACCTCGCCTCGCTCGGCGTGGTGATGATCGGCGCCGACACCTCCGCGCTCGAGGCAATCCCCTCCGAAAACCCCGAACGGCCCTTCATCGTCCACCAGACGCTGCTGGCGAAGCACGGCGTGCACATCCTCGAGAACATCCAGACCGCCGAGCTGGCGGCGGACGGCGCGACCGAATTCATGTTCGTCCTCGGCCAACCCCGCTTCCAGGGCACGGTGCAGGCGGTGGTCAACCCGGTGGCGATCCGATGAGGGAGACAGCCCTCTTGACGCATCCCGGTTGACGCATACTGGGTGAGTGTTTCCCAGAATTCCGGACAGTATATCTTTTCGCAAGAACTCTCCGCACACCATTCAATTGGCCCGAAGTTAACGTCTCCTTGCGGCACGAGCCGCCACGCCGGCACGCCGCCACATACCGCGCAATCCCGAATTTCCTCGCGCTTTCGCGCTTCGGCAATCTCCCAGGCGGTCAGCCTCCTGAGCAGCGTGTCCATGCGCACGCCGAAGGCCTTTTCGAGGCGCAGCGCCAGCTCAAGCCGCCAGCTGCACCTCAGCCGTTACCGTATCCGTTGTTACCCGCACCGTCCCGTCCGCCCTCGCCACCAGCCCGACGCCCTCCAGCGCTGCGACATCGGCGTGGACGCGGCGATATTGGCGGCCGAGGGAGCGGGCCAGGGCGGAGACGGATGGCTCGGGATGGGCGTGGAGGTGGCGCAGCAGGCGGAGGCGTTCGCCGGTCATTACGCTGGACAAGGCTTCCCAGCTGTCAAACGCCAGAACATGATTCGCCATCGCCTCGCCGCGCTCGGCCTTGTGCCAGGCTTCGACGAAAGCGGCGGCATCGTCCGCCAGGCTGCCCCCGACAATCACTTTCACATCGCTCATGTCTCGTTCCTTTCGGCCTTCCGCCGTGCCTGTTCCGCTGCCACATCGCCCAGAAAATCGGTGATCAACTGCTCGGGCGAACTGAACGCATACGCTTCTTCATGCGTGCCATAGTGCCGATGGTCGCCCTTGCCGGGCTCATTATCATAGCCGATCCAGCGTTCGCCTGTGGTTCCGTAAAACAGGCTGTAGCGGAACCCATGCACCGAGCCCCGCACGGATGACGGCACCTGCCACAGCCTCAATTCCGAAATCGATCCATCATCGAAAACGCGCTTGCGATGAAAAACCAGCTTCGCCCTCGGCATATGTCATTTTATGACATAAAATCGGTATGACGTCAAGCGCGCCGGGCGGTTATTCCGTCCCCCCCGCCCGCTCCAGCGCCTCCACAATAATCCGCTTCGCCGTCTCCATGTCGCCCCAGCCGTTCATCTTGACCCATTTGCCGGGTTCGAGATCCTTGTAGTGCTGGAAAAAGTGCTCAATCTGCTGGGTGACGATCGGCGGCAGATCATCGTGGCCCATCACCTCGCGGTAATAGGGGAAGGTGGCGTCGACCGGGACGGTGATCAGCTTTTCATCGCCGCCCTTGTCGTCGTCCATCAGCAGCACGCCGACCGGGCGCACCTTGATCACTGCGCCGGGGATGATCGGCGAGCGGGTGATGACCAGCGCGTCGAGCGGGTCGCCGTCCTCGCCCAGCGTGTGCGGCACGAAGCCGTAGTTGGCCGGGTAGCGCATCGGCGTGTGCAGGATGCGGTCGACGAACAGCGCGCCGGACGCCTTGTCGAACTCGTATTTTACCGGCTCGCCGCCGATCGGCACTTCGATGACGACGTTGATTTCGTGGGGCGGATTGTCGCCGGCGGGGATGAGATCGATGCGCATGGGCCGCTGCTTAGCCTCGCCCAAACTGCGGTGCAACTAACTTAGGCCGATGCGCCCAGCGTGTTGATGATGAAGGCGATCACGCCGATGTTGAACACAAACGCCAGCAGGCACTGGAGGACGACAACGCGCCGCATATGGCCCCGGGTAACGTCGACGTCCGATGCCGCGAAGCTCATCCCGGCGGTCAAAGAAAAGTAGAGAAAATCCCAATAATCCGGCTCGGGTGTCTCGGGAAACTGGAAGCCGCCGCGGTCGCCCGGCTGGTCCAGCGCCGATTGGTAATAGTAATGCGCGTAATGGAGCATGAACACCAGATTGGTGAAAAACCAGGCCATCGCCAAGGTGAAGACCAGCTTGGCCAATGCGGCGATATCGCCCTGTTCGGCGGCCTTCAGATCGCTGGCGATGGCCGCCATTACCGCCAGCATGACGATCGCGGTAATCGCCAGCACCATGGCGCGGTTGGCGTCATTGGCCTCGGAATGCCGGCGCATCTGCTCGGCGGTATGGTCTTGGCCGAGCGGCCACAGCGACAGGATGAAGACCACCGCCGCCAGATCGAAGCCCCAGACCAGCGCTTCGGCCCAGCCCGCGCCGCGCACGGTAAACATGATGCCGGAGACCGCTGCCATGACCGCGAGAAACAAGACAAAGCGGGCAGGCGCAATGCGGCTGCCGAGGCCAGCTCGCTTGCCGGCGCGGGCCGCCACCTTGTTCAATTCGTCACCGCTGCGCGCCGGGGCGCCAGCAGCTGGTCGAGCCCCGCCGGGCCTGTTGCGCCCGCAATCTTTTCGAGCCACGGGTAGCGCAGCCCGCCGTAATAGGGCACCGGCACGGTGAGAAAACGATCGCCGCGGCGGATCAGCAGTTCGATCGGTTTCGCGGTGCCCTTGGCCGCAGTGATTGCCTGTTTCAGCACGTCCTGATCATAAGCGGCGCCGTTCACCGCGATGATCTTGGCGCCGGTGACGATCCCGGCGTTGAACGCGGGTCCGTCCCAGCGCGGCGAGACCACGGCAGCGTCCTTGTCGATAACCAAGCCGAGCGAATGGGTCAGGCTGAGGTTCTTGGCGTCCTCCATCCGCGCCTTCTCGAACGGATTGGGCTCTTCCTTCCACACCAGCCGGTAGCCGCCCCGCTCGATCCCGGCCAGTGGCGGGGGCTGTCCCGGGAGTTCGATGCGGCTGCGCAGGAATGCCGCCCAGTCATGGGGATAGACGCCGTTCAGCGCGGCGACGACATCGCCGAACTCATAGGTCACCACGCCCCAGTCGCCGTCGCGGATGCCGAAAAAGGCGCGGGCGAAATCGTCGAGGCTTTTGCGCCCCGCAGTGCCCGAGCGGATCAGCTGGTCCGCCTCCAGCCAGATCAACGCGCCTTCGCTGTAGTAATCCTCGCTGCGGCTTAGCGAGCTATAGGGTAACGGCCTGCGCAGGGCGATGATCGGATCGTGGGTGGTATCCTCGACCGAGCGCCAGGCGCGCCCGGGCTGGATCGCGTAATAGGCCGCCTGGTTCGCCAGCATGCCGAGCACGGTGTCTTTCGACTGGATGCCCGAGCGCGCGGCCAGGATCCAGCCCCAATACTGGGTTTGGCCTTCATAGACCCACAGCAGATTATCCTGCATCGGCTGGCGGTAATCGGGCGTCCACAGCTTGGCCGGGCGGCGGAACTTGCCGTCCCAGCTATGCGCCAGCTCGTGGGCGACGACATTGCGGTCCCAGTCGAACTTGTCCCATTCGATGAAGTTCTTCGGCTCCAGCTGGTTCTCGCTCGAACGGTGATGTTCGAGGCCGATCCCGCCCATCCGGTCGGTCAGCGCGACAAGGAAAGTGTAGCGGTCGAAGGCGCGGCTGCCGAAGGCGATCAGCGCTTCATCGACCAGCGCCCGGAAGGCGCCGAGCCGCTGCGGCGGCAGCGCCAGCAGTTCGGGCTTGTCGGCGACGACAGCGAGGCTGACATTGTTGCCGATGTCCCACTTTCGCGCGTGCAGCCCGGCGAAAATCGGCGAATCGACCAGCGTTTCATAATCGGTCTCGGCCCAGCTGACGCGGTTGCCGCTGATGGTCATGCCGTCGAGCGCGGTGAAAATGGTCCAGCCTTGCGGCATGGTCACCGTGGGCTTCACCCGGATGCGGCGGACGTAATGGCCGGCTGGGTAGAGGCTCATCGCCTCCCATTGCAAATTGAGCATTTCCTGCGTCATGACGATGCGGCCTTCGGACACCTGCAGCGGCGAGGTGAAGACGAATTTCGCCACCACCGCGCGCGCTCCTGCGGGCAGGGTGAGGTGGTAGGCGTTGACCTCGATCGGATCGCGCTGCCAGGCGAGCGGTTTGCCGGCGGTGGTAAAGGTCAGGTCAGCAATCCCGGAGGGGGCGCCGCGCGGGGCGTGGTTGCCCGGCAGCCAGCGCGGATAGTAAAGCGTCAGCCGGCTGGTTCCGTCGGCAACCGGGATGGTCTGGGTGACACGGAACACGCCGCGCCGGGTGTCGCTGGCGTCGATGTCGAGCGTTATCGTGCCGCCGGGGTAGGGGGTATCGACGGCATCGGGCACCGTCTGGACGACCGCCACCGCCATAGGCGCAGAGCGGGCGGGCTGCTGCGCGGGTGCGGGGGCGGGCAGGCTTAAAGCGGCAACCAGCGTCGCGAGCGTCAGGCTTTTTCTCATAGCGCGATAGATGCCGCGCCGCCGCGATGCTGGCAAGCTTGCCCCGCGCTTTCCCCTCAAGCGAAATGCCGCTAAGCGCGGCCCCCATGGAAACTCCCCAGGCCATTCGCGGCACCCAGGATATTTTTGGCCCCGAAGCCGAGGCTTTTGCGCATGTCGTCGAAACCTTCGAGCGGGTGCGCAAGCTCTACCGCTTCCGCCGCGCGGAAATGCCGGTGTTCGAGAAGACTGCGGTGTTCAGCCGCTCGCTCGGCGAGACCACCGATGTCGTGTCCAAGGAAATGTACAGCTTCCTCGATCGCGGCGATGAATCACTGACCCTGCGGCCCGAGTTTACGGCCGGAATCTGCCGCGCCTATCTGACCAACGGCTGGCAGCAGCACGCGCCGCTGAAACTGGCGACGCACGGGCCGCTGTTTCGCTACGAGAGGCCCCAGAAGGGCCGTTACCGCCAGTTCCACCAGCTTGATGCCGAAATTATCGGGGCGGGCGAGCCGCAGGCCGATGTCGAGCTGCTGGTGATGGCGGACCAACTACTCAAGGAACTGGGCGTGAGCGACGGGGTGACGCTGCTGCTCAATACGCTGGGCGACGGGGAGAGCCGCGAGGCGTGGCGGGCGGCGCTGGTGGCGTATTTTCAGGACCACCGCGCGGGGCTGAGCGAGGACAGCCAGGAGCGGCTGGAGCGCAACCCGTTGCGGATTCTCGATAGCAAGGATCCGCGTGACAAGGTGTTTTTGGCGGATGCGCCGAAGATCGACCATTTTTTGGGTGGCGAAGCGCAGGCGTTTTTCGGCCAGGTGACTTCGGGGTTAGATGCGGCGGGGGTAGCATGGACAAGGGCCCCAGCGCTGGTGCGCGGGCTGGATTATTACCGGCACACGGCGTTCGAGTTCGTCACGGACCGGCTGGGCGCGCAGGGTACGGTGCTTGGCGGCGGGCGCTATGACGGGCTGATCGAGACGCTCGGCGGGCCGCATACCCCGGCGGTCGGCTGGGCGGCTGGGATCGAGCGGCTGGCGATGCTGGTGGAAAGTCCGCATTCAGAGCAGGTCGTGGTTAGCATCGCAGTTGAGGATGACGCCGTTATTAATTTAGCAATAGGTGCCAATACGGCGCTCAGACACGCCGGATTTTCGACCGAGATGATTTCGAGCGGATCACCTCGCAAACGATACGACAAGGCATCAAAGATTCCTGCCAAGGTGCTTGTGTCGATCTCTGTTCGTGACGGAAAGACCGTCATCCGCACTCAGGCTTCTTCTGCAACCAACGACCTCCTGGAAGTCTCGAAAATCCTGAAGCGCTTCGAGGCGTGACCATCGCCAACGCTCGCCATCCATCATCTTCTTGCCCCTCCCCCTTGAGGGGGAGGTTGGGTGGGGGCGTACTGCCGCCAGCGTGGACGCGCTGCCTTTCGGCTGCGCTCCCCCACCCCCAACCCCTCCCCGCCGGGGAGGGGGGTAAAGCGGCATGACCATCGCAGACTCCCGCCTCGCCCAGATCGCCGCCCGCTTCGCCGAACTCGAGGCCCGGCTTGGCTCCGGCACGCTCGACGGGCCGGAGTTCGTTGCCGCCAGCCGCGATTATGCCGAGCTCGAACCCGTCGCCAGGGCCGCCGCCGAGGTCGCCGCGATGCGCCGAGAACTCGCTAGCCTCATGGCCACTGCCGAGCCCGATGCCGAAATGCGCGCCCTCACGGAAGAGGAAGTCCAGCGCATCCGCACGGAACTGCCCGAGGCCGAGCGCCGCCTCGCCCTTACCATGCTGCCGCGCGATTCCGCTGACGTCCGCCCCGCCATGCTCGAAATCCGTGCCGGCACCGGCGGCGATGAGGCCGCGCTGTTCGCCGCCGATCTCTACCGGATGTACGAAGGCTATGCGGCGGAGCAGGGCTGGCGGATCGAACTGATCAGCGCCAATGTCTCGGATATCGGCGGATTCAAGGAAGTGGTCGCCAATATCACCGGGACCGGCGTGTTCGCCAAGCTCAAGTTCGAAAGCGGCGTCCACCGGGTGCAGCGGGTGCCGGTGACCGAAAGCGGCGGGCGCATCCACACCTCGGCGGCGACGGTCGCGGTGCTGCCCGAGCCAGACGAGGTCGATGTCCAGATCGACGATGCCGATGTGAAAATCGATATCTACCGCGCGTCCGGAGCGGGCGGCCAGCACGTCAACACCACGGATTCAGCGGTGCGTCTCACCCATTTGCCCTCCGGCCTCGTCGTCATCCAGCAGGACCAGCGCAGCCAGCACAAGAACAAGGCCAAGGCGATGCAGGTGCTGCGCACGCGGCTGTATGATTTGAAACGCGCCGAAGCCCACGGCGCCGAGGCTGAGGCGCGCAAAGCGATGGTCGGCTCGGGGGATCGTTCGGAACGCATCCGCACCTATAATTTCCCGCAAGGCCGCGTGACCGACCACCGGATAAATCTGACATTGCACCGGCTCCCGGAGATCCTGGAAGGTCCGGGGCTGGGCGAGTTGATCGATGCGCTTTGCGCCGAGGATCAGGCGAAGCGGCTGGCGGCGATCGGCGAGTGACCCGTTCAGGTGAGGGGATTGCGGCGTGAAGGTTGCGGATGCCCTGCGCTCCGCCGCATCTATGCTCGCGCAGACCAGCGACACCCCCCGGCTCGATGCCGAATTGCTGATGACTTATGCAATAGGCACATCACGGTCCGAGCTGCTCCTCCGGCACATGGGCGATAAAGCACCCGAAACTTTCGCCCCGCTGCTCGCGCGCCGCCAGCGCCACGAACCGGTCGCCTATATCCTCGGGATTCAGGAATTTTACGGCCTAACTTTCCGCATCACCCCCCATGTCCTTATCCCGCGCGGCGACAGCGAGGTGCTGATCGAGGCCGCGCTCAAGGCCCGGCCTGATGCCCGGCAGGTGCTCGATTGCGGCACTGGCTCGGGCGCGCTGCTGCTGGCGGTGCTGGCGCATCTGCCCGGCGCGATGGGCGTCGGCACCGACCGCTCACCCGCCGCGCTTGCCGTCGCCGCCGACAATGCCGCGCGGCTGGGACTGGGGGCGCGCGTCCGCATGCTGCGTGCCGACTGGGACGAGCAGGGCTGGACAAGCGCGCTTGGCGGCCCCTTCGACTTGATCCTCGCTAATCCGCCCTATGTCGAAGCGGACGCCGTGCTTGCGCCATCGGTGCGCGACTATGAGCCGGCGGGCGCGTTGTTTGCCGGGCCCGACGGGCTTGCCGCCTACCGCCGGCTGCTGCCGCAGCTCCCGGCGTTGCTGTCACCGGGCGGGGCGGTGCTGATCGAGATCGGCGCTGTGCAAGCGGCAGCAGTCAGCGAGATTGCGCTGGCGGCGGGATTTGCCGCGTTGCTCCACCGCGATCTTGCCGGCCGCCCCCGCGTGCTCGAACTCGACCCTATCGGGTAAATCCTTATTCGGGCGTGTCGAAATAGACCTTGCGCCTGTCAAAATCGATCGCCACCCGCTTGAACAGCCGCAGCTCGCGCATGCCGAGCAACAGCGCCGGTTTGCGCTCAAGCTCCAGAACCGCAAACACCGGCGCATCGGCGTAGGCGACGAGCAAATTGGTGATGCCGATGGCGCCGAACTCCAGCTTGCGGGGGTAGCCGATGTCTGCGGTAATGCGCTGGCCGGTAACGCTGATGAGGATCGCCTGCTCGGTGGTCCGGCGCCGACTCAGCGCGTTCTGCAGCGCCCGGTTGCCCATCGAGGTTTCGGCGCCGGAATCGATCACGACATCGGTGCGCACCCCGTCGATCACGGCGTCCGTCATGATCAGCTGACCGCGGCGGCGGCGGGCTGTGACAACGATCTCGAAGCCGCAATTGCCGCCCAGGCTGCGCGCATCGCCGACCGCCATGGTGTTCCGCGCAAAATCGAGCAGCACCCGCTGGCGCTGCAGGCTGTCGATCCCGACGATGCCGTCCGCGCCGATATGCGCCGCTTCCAGCAGGGCGACTTCCAGACTGTAGAGCGACCGCTTGCCGAGCCCCAGCTCTTCGACGATCGCCGTGGACACCGTCTGGCTCCCGCCGATGCCGACGATCCGCGCCGTGCGCGCCGGAGCCAGCGCCAGCTGCCGGGCGAGATCGGTCGACAGCACCGTGGTTTGCGAGCCGGTATCGATGACGAAGCGGAACGGCCCCTGCTGGCCGATCCGGACCGGCACGGTCATGCGGCGATCGACGTCGGTCCTGGTTTTGATGATGTCGATGTCGCCTGCTTCGGGCAAGGGATTCGCGGCATGAGTCACGGGGCAGTTCGCTGTTTGCCAGTAACAACGCCAGTGCTGCCGCCAGGCCCGGCATGAGAGCATCTCCCAAAGGCAAACCCGATGCGGAGGTTTGCCGCATTTGATCGTAGCATGGCGGCGGTCCGGGCGCGAATCATCATGGCTGGCAGGCTGCCATGCCGGCCGACCTCAGGCCGGCAGTCCGGCCGGCGGCGAGGCGGTGCGCTTCTTGAGCAACATCTCCCAGGTTTCCTTCAGGATATGCGGCCAGAACAGGCCGATCGTGCCGGCATAGATCGCCGCTCCGGCGAGTGTCCGCACTCCCAGCTGCAGCGGCGCGGCGAGCCCTGCGGTGATTTCCGCCATCCCCATGACCGCGAGCGCCATCGTCCCGCAGCCAAGCATCACCGGTGCCAACGCAGCGGCAAGATCCGTCAGCCGCGCACCGATTGCCGGCAGGGTAAAAGCCAGGGTCGCCGCCAGCAGGAGCGGCGCGGCAATCTGCCAGGCCGCCACCAGACCCTGCGGGCCCTGCGCTGCGCCAACATAGAAGCAGACTGGCATAACTACCGCGCCGACGATGCTGGTGTAGAGATAGATTCGCGGCCGGCCCAGCGCGTTGGTTGCCGGCGAGCAGGCGATCTGCAAGGCCATCGCCGGCATGGCAAGGGCGAGACCCGCGACAATTGGCACCATTTCGCCCCATTTGGGCCCGAAAAACGTCGCTACCAAGGGCCCGGCGGTCAGACTCAAACCGATATAGAACGGCGCGGCAACCAGCATGATCAGCCGGATGCTGGAGAGGAACGCGGGCGCCAGCGGCTTGCCGGCGGCGTTGAGCTCGGCAAAGGCGGGGAAGGCAACTTCGTTGAGCGGGGGCAGGAATCGGCCGGTGAAGATCAGCGTCAAGAACAGGGCTTCGGAGTAAAGTCCCAGGTCATGCGGCGTGAAACTGCCCCCGGCGATGACGATGTCGGACTGGCTCTGTAGAATCCAGAATAGCTGGCACAGGGTGAGAGCGGTGCCAAAGCCGACGATATCGCCGGCGCCGCGGAAATCGAAGATGGGGCGCACCAGTCCGCCCGAAATTAGGGTCAGGCCCAGCGCCCGGGTGCCAAACCCGGCAATCGGCGCCCAGACCAGCGCCCAGACACCGTAGCCCGAGGCGGCAAGGGACAGCGCCACGGTCCCGCCAACGCAGGCGCAAACCAGATTGATCAGCGCCTGCCGCCGGAAGTCGAGCTGCCTGGCGAGCAGGGCGCAGGGGAGGGCGATGAACGGCGTGGTCAGATAGACGAGGGCCTGCACCCGCAGCATGACCGCCACCTCCGGCTGACCGTAATAGGCGGCGGCATGGGGTGCGGCGAGCAGTTGCGCGCCGGCGAGCAGGGTATTCGAGACGATCAGCAGGCCAAAGACCTGGCCGATCCGGCGCTCGTCAACCTGCTTGGCCTGGATCAGCGAGGTGGCGTAGCTGTAACCGTTGAGGAAGTTGAGGGCCGTCAGCACGGCTTGGGTCATGGCGAACAGACCATAATCGTGCGGATTGAGCAGGCGCACGACCAGAATTGTCGCCGTCCAGGTGATCAGCTGCCCCAGCGCCTGGCTTCCCCAGCGCCAGAATACAGCCGCGCGCACCCGACCGGCGAACCCGCCTGCCGGCTCCAGCGCGATCCCGGGGGTTTCCATGGTTCAACGCCTAGCGCGCATTGGTGAATATTTCTCAACCATGAGGGGTACCCAAACCGGTGCGCCGGCCCGAGTCTCGCCTAAAAAAGTGGCAATTTTCCGTCAGGAGCCGCCGGAAGATGCCCGAGGCGCTCCGCTCGAGGGGCCCCAATCGGCAGATTTCCGTTGTTTACCTGCGCATCTGAAACAAATTTGCAAAAACACGTTGACCGCGGGGGCCACCCTCCATATATGCCCGGTCACCGCAGCGGAGCCGTCCTTCAAACGACGTCCTGCCGCTCGGTCGCCAGCAAAAACGGACAGCAGTCCCCCGGTACCAAATCGGGGTGGCTTTGTTGTCCGCCTGTTTTGTTGTGCGGCTCTTTGACATTGTCGGTTTTAGATGAAGGGACATGTGGGCGACGGCGCCGGGTCCGGGGGCTTTAAGGCTCCGGATACCCGTAATTAAGTCGTTACCCGTTACATGTCCTTACGTAACCATACGTTTGAACAAGTGCAGGTATCGGCTCCTTGAATTCATTCGTGACGGTTTGCGGGTTTCGACCCGTGCCGCAACGAATGGGACACAAACTTGAGAGTTTGATCCTGGCTCAGAATGAACGCTGGCGGCATGCCTAACACATGCAAGTCGAACGAGACCCCAACTTCGGTTGGACGTCTAGTGGCGCACGGGTGCGTAACGCGTGGGAATCTGC
>JANLQW010000263.1:0-3056 GCA_031368085.1 Novosphingobium sp.
GCCCCAGCGCCACCAGCGCCGTGCCAAGCGCAAATCCGGCCAGCGCCGAACGGAGTGCCAGGGAACGGAGCGACCCGACTGCCTTCACGCTCGCAGCCATCACGGCATCCTCAGCTTGCCGGGCGCCATGCGCAGCCGGGCGTTACCATTGAGCGCGATCGTCCGCGCGACAAGATCGGCGTTTATCGCGTTGGCCGAGAAAGTGCCAGCCGGAATGGCGCCCGCGATCCCGCCCGAACCGGTAATCCGGCGGCGGCGCAGATCGACCGTGACGCCGCGCGCGGTCATCCGGTAGCCATCGGCAGCCGTGACCAGCACCGGTCCATCGACCCGCACCGAATTGCGGTCGAAATCAAAGGCACCGCCCGGCGCGGAAATCCGCGCCTCGCCGTTGGCAAGCTGCAGCGTGGCGACCAGATCGTCCATATGAACGATGGGATCGCTGGCCGAAACCTGCGCCGCGCTGCCCGCTGTCACCAGAAAGCTGCGGCCGAGGTTGTCCCTGCCGCGATAGGCGGCCTGGGCGACACGGAGGCGGTCCGGGGCGATGGCCACCTTGTTGCGGTCGAGCAGGAAGCTGATCTCGCCGCGCGGGCTCAGCGGGGCGAGGATCATCACGGCGGCGACCAGTCCGATCAGCGCGGGCAGCGCCGTCGCGAGGAAGCGGATCAGTTTGTCGTGGAACCCGCCCGGCGTGGCAAAGGCCCGGCGGCGGTCACGGATGATGTCGGCAGCCTGGGTCATCGGGGGGCCGGCTAGGAAGCCTCAGGCGGATTCGTGGCTGAAGATGTCATGCTCGGCCCAGCCGGCCAGATCGAGGCGGGCGCGGGGGGGCAGGAAGTCGAAGCACGCCTGCGCCAGTTCGCCCCGTCCCTCGCGCGCCAGCCGCTCGACCAGGATGGCATGCATGGCGTGAAGAAAACGCACATCGGACGCGGCATATTCGAGCTGCGCCTCGGAAAGTTCCGCAGCCCCCCAGTCGCTCGATTTCTGCTGCTTGGAAACTTCCTTGCCGAGCAGTTCTTTGACCAGATCCTTGAGGCCGTGCCGGTCGGTATAGGTGCGCACCAGCTTGCTGGCGATCTTGGTGCAGAACACCGGCGCTGCGGTGACCCCGAGATAATGCTCGATCGCGGCGAGGTCGAAACGGGCGAAGTGGAACAGTTTGAGCCGCGCCGGATCGGCCAGAACCGCCTTGAGGTTCGGCGCGGCATAGGCGCTGCCGGGCGCAAAACGGACGAGGTGCTCGTCGCCCTCGCCATCGGAAATTTGCACCAGGCACAGCCGGTCACGCGGGGTGACGAGACCCATGGTCTCGGTATCGACCGCGACTGCGCCAGGTGCGAGCACGCCAGCGGGGAGATCTTCTTGGTGGAGATGGACAGCCATATGGCCAAGGTGCTTAGGCCGAACCGCGCGGCGAGGGAAGTCCTGCCTGACGCAGGAGACGTCCAGCTTGTCGGTAAGCGAAGCAGTTCCCGAAAGCTGGAGGCTGGCGCTGGAGCCGGCGTTATGCAGCCGCGAGGGACGCGTGCTCGGTACCTTCCTCAAAGGTGAGGAGGATGCCGGCAAGCGCATCTACCCGCCGCGCGGCCGCCGCTTTGCCGCCTTGGCCCTGACTCCGCTCGATGCGGTCAAAGTGGTTATCCTCGGGCAAGACCCCTATCACGGGGCGGGGCAGGCGAACGGGCTGTGCTTTTCAGTAGCGCCGGGTGTTAAAATTCCGCCGTCGCTGGTAAATATCTACAAGGAGCTGGCCAGCGACCTCGGCCTTCCCCGGCCCGGCCACGGCAATCTCGAGGGCTGGGCGCGGCAGGGGGTATTGCTGCTCAACACGTCGCTGACCGTGGAAGAGGGCCGCGCCGGCTCGCACCGGCAAGTCGGCTGGGAGGCGATCACCGATGCGGCGGTGGCGGCGGTGGCGGCGAAGCAGGAGCCCTGCGTGTTCATCCTATGGGGCAGCCATGCACGGGAAAAGGCGGCGCGGGTGCCGGGCCTTGCCGATGGCCGCCATCTGGTGCTGACCGCCCCGCACCCCAGCCCGCTGTCCGCCTACGCCGGCTTCTTCGGCTCCAAGCATTTCAGCCAGGCGAACGCGTTTCTTGAGGCGCAGGGGCGGGGGGCGATCGACTGGCGGTTGTGATGCCGTCGCCGGGCGCACCCTATCGCCCTCTGGCGATGTCAAGGCGTTTCAATTGGAATCTCCGCCATGGCCTTGGCGCGCCTGGCGAGCTTGCGGTCGAAGGAGACAAATGCGCTGCAGTGGTTTGAGGCGGCGAGATGCAGGGCATCGGCGAAGTCCATGCCCTCACTCATCCAGTCGAGCGCCTGGGCGATCCGCGCCGGTTCCTCCAGCGTAATGCCGGCCAGCCCGCCAAGCCCGCGCAGTCCCGCTGCGATCTGGCCTGCGCTGAAGCCATAGCCCGCGCGCAACACCCATTCGGACTCGAGCATGACGGTCGTGGCGATGAACAGATCGCCCGCCTCGATCACAGCGCGCGCCGCCTTGGCCTGCCGGGCATCGTCGGCAGTCAGGAACCGGACAACGACATTGGTATCAATCGCGCGCACGGCGCTTCGCTTCGCCGGCGACCGCCGCATCCATTTCTTCGAGGGACATGGCGGGCCCGCTATGCCGCAGCGAGCCGAACACCGCCTCGATCGCGGTTTCGGGGAACGCGGGCGTCGCCTTGAGCAAGACGCCGTCAGGTGTTTCCTCGACGGTCAACCGTGTGCCCGGCGCCCAGTGACGCGACACGCGGATCGCCTTGGGCAGGATCACCTGCCCCTTGGTCGAGATCACCGTGGTAATCGGGTTGTGGACATCCACATGTACCTCCATTGGTAAGATGGAGGTAAGATAGGCGTTGCGGTGCGCGTTGCAAGCGGCTTTGCATAGCCGCGCGGTAGTGCCTCAGGCCACCTCGAAAAATGCTCCCTTTCCAAGGCAATCTAAATCCGATTCAAGGATGCTGAACCGCTGAGGGATTTTGCATCATGAGCCAGCCCGGATTTTTCGATTTGCAGCGGCGGTATGAGGGGCTGGACGCGAAGTC
>JANLQW010000266.1:0-15642 GCA_031368085.1 Novosphingobium sp.
AAGCTGCATGGCACGGTCACCAACATCACCGAATACGGCGCCTTCGTCGAACTGGAATCGGGCATCGAAGGGCTGGTCCACGTCTCCGAAATGAGCTGGACCAAGAAGAACGTCCATCCCGGCAAGATCGTTTCGACCAGCCAGGAAGTCGACGTTATCGTGCTCGAGGTCGATAGCGACAAGCGCCGCATCAGCCTGGGTCTCAAGCAGGCCAATCAGAACCCCTGGGAAAGCTTTGCCGACAAGTACCCGATCGGCAGTCAGGTCGAAGGCGAAGTCAAGAACGCCACCGAGTTCGGCTTGTTCATCGGGCTCGCTGGCGATGTCGACGGTATGGTCCATATGTCGGATATCGCCTGGGGCATCTCGGGCGAGGACGCACTGGCGCTCCACCGCAAGGGTGAGCAGGTTGCGGCGGTGGTGCTCGATATCGATGTCGACAAGGAACGCATCAGCCTCGGCATGAAGCAGCTCGAAAAAGGCGCGCCGGCAGCCGGTGGCCCTGCTACAGCCGGCAGCTCGCTGCGCAAGGGCGAGACGGTTACCGTCACCATCCTCGAAGTGCGCGACGGCGGGCTGGAAGTCCAAGCTGGCGAGGACGGCGCGACCGGCTTCATCAAGCGCTCCGACCTCGGCCGCGACCGCGACGAACAGCGCCCCGACCGCTTCCAGGTCGGCCAGAAGCTCGACGCCATGGTCACCGGCTTCGATCGTTCGAAAAAGCCGAACTTTTCGGTCAAGGCGCATCAGCTGGCCGAAGAGAAGCAGGCGGTCGAGCAGTACGGTTCGTCCGACTCGGGCGCATCGCTGGGCGACATCCTGGGCGCAGCGCTGAAGGCGAAGAAGGACTAGCACGCCCCGCCTTCCTATCGATTGCGAAGCCTGTCCGCTCACCCGAGCGGGCGGGCTTTTGCTTTGAGGCTTAAGCGCCTAGATAGTCGGCAAGGAGTGTCCCCATGCTACAAGTTCACCAGTTTGAGTGCCTGTCCGACAACTACGGCTATCTGCTCCACGACCCCGCCAGCGGCGAGACCGCTTGCATCGACACCCCCGATGCTGACGCTTATCTGCGCGAAGCCGACGGCCGAGGCTGGACGATCACCCAGATCTGGAACACCCACTGGCACCCCGATCACGCCGGTGGCAACGCGGCGATCAAGGCGGAAACCGGCTGCACAATTACCGCGCCTGCCGCCGAGGCCGACAAGATCGCCGGGATCGATCGCACCGTGAGCCACGGGGACAGTGTGACCATCGGCGCCTTCACCGCCGTGGTGATCGACGTCGGCGGCCATACCAACGGCCATATCGCCTATCACCTGCCCGAGGCCGGGATTGCCATGGTCGGCGATGCGGTGTTTGCGCTGGGCTGCGGCCGGATGTTCGAGGGCACGCCGCCGCAGTTCTGGGCGAGCCTGCTGCGGATCAAGGCGCTGCCGCCGGAGACCACGCTCTACTGCGCGCATGAATACACCCAGTCGAACGCCAAATTCGCCCTCCACGCCGATCCGGACAATACCGCTCTCAAGGCCTATGCCGACGAAGTGACGGACAAACGCGTGCGCGGGGAATGGACCGTCCCGACCCGGCTCGACAAGGAACTGGCGGCTAATCCGTTCCTGCGGGCGGATGTGCCGGATATGCAGGCGCGGTGGGGCGGCGGAGATGCGGTGGCGACCTTTGCGGCACTGCGGGCGGCGAAGGATAATTTTTGAGCGCTGCTCTCGCCCTCGCCGGGTGAGGGATGCGTCAAATCCCCGAGATCGCCTGATCTACCAGCGCCTTGTCGGCCCGGGCGTCGTGGCTCTCGGCGATTAAACCGCGCGCGGCTGTCGTAGCGGCCCGGGCAGCCTGAGCGCGCAGTTCGGAGACGGCATTGCGCTCGGCCGCGCCGATCTTTTCCTCAGCCGATTTGGCGCGGCGGGCGATCAGTGCTTCAGCGTCCGCCTTGGCCTTGGCGACGATCAACTTGCCTTCCTCATCAGCGGCGGCGCGCATGGCGTCGGCATCCTGGGCGGCGCCGCGCAGCTTCGTTTCATATTCGGCTTTGAGCGCCTCGGCCTCGGTGCGGAGCCTGGCAGCATCGCCAAGCTGTTGTTTGATGCAGTCGATCTGCTTGTCGAGCATGCTGGCGACGATAGCGGGCACTTTCATCCACAGCATGATACCGAATACGGCGAGCATCGACAGTGCGACCCAGCCGCCAGGGCCTAGCAGCAGCGCCGTCGGCGCCTCGACGTGCTCGGCCGCGGCGCCATCTTGGGCAGCGACCTGCGCGGCCACCGCAAGGAATGTCAGATCAAGCATTGGCAAACACCGCCCTTACCGCAGACTGAGCCTTGACCGCAGTGACTGCCGCGCCAGAAACCTTGCTGACGATATCCTGCGCCGCCTCGGCCGCGACGGCCTCGAGGCTGGCGAGAGCATCCTTTCGGGCCGCGTCGAGGCTTGCCTCGGCCGCTGCCAGCTTCTGCGCAACGGCAGCGTCGGCCTTGGCCAGCCGGCCTTCCGAATCCTTCGCCGCCCTGGCCTTCACCTTCGCGGTTATGTCATGCGCTGCCGCCCGCGCTTCGGCATCAGCCGCCTGGGCGCGTTCCTCGGCCGCATCGGCGCCGGCGCGGGCGCGTTCGGCACCGGCGAGATCGGCGGCAATCCTGGCGTTACGGTCCTCAACCACCCGCTCGATCTTGGGCAGCATCCCCCGGCCAATACCGAAATAGATCGCGGCCAGCACCAGGAACAGCCAGAACCACTGCGACTGGTAAACGAGCAAAAGCTGGTTGATTTGAGGCATCGTCGGTTCCTGCTCACGCTATCCGGCCGGCGCGCGCCAACCCGGCTTTCACCGGGAAGACGCCTGCCGATTACCGTCCGGCGTGCGTCAATCAGACGGCGTAGAGGATAATCATGGCGACCGCGAAGGCGATCAACCCGAGCAGTTCCGCGGCGGCGAAGCCGATGAACAGCCGGCCCTGCTGGCCGTCGGCAGCCGCCGGGTTGCGCAGCGCGCCTTGCAGGAACGAGCCGAAGACATTGCCCACACCGGTGGCGGCAACGCCCACGCCAATCGCCGCGAGACCGGCACCAATTACTTTTGCAGCTTCGAGATCCATGTGTCGAACTCCCTGGGTAAATCAGTTGATAGAATGTTGAAACTCAGTGCAGATGCACCGCGTCGTTGATGTAGAGCGAGGTCAGCAGCGCGAAGACATAGGCTTGAATCGCGCAGACCAGCAGTTCGAGCGCATTGACGCCGGCGATGAAGACGAAGCTGATCGCCGAAATGAAATAGCCCATCGGCGTGCCGGAATTGATCCCGTTGACGATGAAATAGCCAAATACTTCAACCAGGATATGGCCGGCGATCATCGCCACGAACAACCGCAACGCCAGGCTGAACGGGCGCACCAGGAACGAAATCATCTCGATCGGCACGATCAGCGGCAGCAGCGGCTTGGGCGTGCCATGGGGCACGAACAGGCTGAGGAAATGGAAACCATGCTTCCAGAAACCGACCAGCAGCACGATCGAAAAGCTGATAATCGCCAGCACCCCGGTAACGGTGAACTGGCTGGTCACGGTGAAGGGATGCGCTGCCTCGACCAGGCCGAACGGCATCATGCCCATGAAATTCGAAAACAGGATGAAGGTGAATATCGTGAATATCCAGGGCGCATATTTGCGTCCTTCCGGACCGATATTGCCCACCGCCAGGCCGGATGTGAAGCCGGTCAGCATTTCGACCGCGGCCTGCCAGCGGCCGGGGATCAGCTCGCGCTTCATCCCGCCCCACATGAACAGCAGGATCGCGCCGAACACGATTATCATCCACAGAGCGGAATTGGTGAAGGCGAGCGGAGCCCCATCCAGCGTGCCGCCACCCAGCGCGCTGATCTGAAACTGGTGCATCGGGTCGATCTTGCTCTCGGCCGCCACGCGCTAACCCCTGTATCCCTAGTTCCCGAAACACGCCTATTCGGCACGTTCCTGCGAAATCCGCCAGATCTGGACGAAGGCCGAAACGATGCCGATAAACAGCATCGCCAGCATCGCCTTGGGTCGCGTATCGAGCATCCGGTCGATGACGAAGCCGATCACCAGGCTCCCCAGGGGAACCCCGACCAGCGTCGTCAAAACCCGATTGCCCTGAGACGCACCCTTCCCGGTGAAAGCGGAGCCCGCGCCCTTCGGCGCCGTGCGTTCCGCCTCGGCATGATGCGCCGCCTTCAGCCTCTCGTCGAGCGAGGTGAGCCGAGGGTCTTCACCACCTCCGGGAGCCTCATCGGGATCGTTCGCTGCCATGCCGATTCGTCCGCAAGATTTGTCGAAAACCGTGAGGGAAACCGCCATGAAAACGGGCGACCCCGCCAAGGCGCGCTCCCCTTAGGGGCGGGGGGCGGGCAAGTCAACCGGGCGGGTTAATCCGTCCCGAGCTTGCCCGGGTCGGGGCGCAATTCAGCTTAAGGACACCGGCTGTCGCGCAGCGGGGGGGACGCGGTGCGGGTTTGCCAGCTGCCGTCGGCAGCCTGGTATTTCTCCCCGGGCGAAGTTTGTGCGATCAGGCGGCAGCCGGAGGTGAAGGCATATTCCTCCACCGTCGCATTCGCCGCCTGAGCCTTTTCCGAATAGAGCGCGCGGCGCTTGATGTTAAGATCGTCGACCAGGGCGCGCACCGCCGATCCCGCCGATCCGACAACGCCGAGATAGCCGTCCATCTTCTCGCCGATCTGGCCGGCAGAGCGCGCCGAGGCATAGGCTGGATCGCGCTGGGCCCAGGCAGCGCCGGCTGCGCCAAGTGCCAGCAGCGCAGCCGCTGCACCAAGCACCAAGCGACCGGTTTTGGGGGAAAGGGAAACGCGCATCAGAATATCTCCGGGTTCTTTTCGATCGTGTTCGCGGCATCTGCGGACAGGCGATAAATAACTTCCTGCTTGATGTTGATGTTGAGCTCGATGACAATCGGCTTGTCCGGCGCATTGACCGAAATACAACCTGCCGCAGCCAGCGAACATCCCGCCACCACCAATAAAGCGCAAACGGCGCGCCTGCCGGACCTTTGCATCTGCTGCTCCTCCTGCTCGGCAGGGGTTTTTGCAGTCCGGACGCTTCCGGTCAATTCACGCAGGATCATTGCTTTTTCTCACTGACTGACGGCTGAACGACTTTGCCTTCTAAAACGGATCCGGATCCGCCCGGCAGCGGCCGCCCATCGGCGCCAAGCAGGCCAAGCTCGCGGGGGTCCCGGACATAGGCCGGATCGTAGAGCGAGCGGAACGAGCGGACGAGTTGCAGGAACGGTGCGCGAACGTTGACGTTGAACCGGATCGGCAGCCGGGCGATGCGCCGGGTGAGGAAGTTGCGCTTGGCCCCGGTGCCCTGTGACACTCCATCGAACGTGACGCGGGTGACAATCTCGCCTTCCAGTGCGCCGTCCATTTCGATCTGCATTTGCTTGTAGTTCAGCGATTTCAGAGCCTCGAAGGCGAAATTCGCCATGGGCGAAAGATCCTTGTAGGTCAGCGCGCCGACGTAGGAAACATTGCCGCCGGGCGCGCGCGACACCAGCCGACCACCGGCGATCCGGCCGCCGTTCTCGTCGAACACCAGTGGCATCGCCCCGTCGAAGGTACCGGTCGCAGTCAGATTGCCGAGGTCCATGCGCTCGACAAATTTCGCCGCGTCGAGGCCTGCGATCCGTAGCGTATAGCGCCGCACTTCAGCGACGCCGAACTGCATCCGGGTGGGCTCCAGCGTCAGTGTGCCGCCGAGGAACGGCCACTCGGCGCCTTTGATCGCCAGCACGCTGTCAGGCCTCAACTCGAAAATCAGCTCGCCCTCGTTGGCCTCGATCCCCGGGTTGATCGCGGCGATTTTGACGCGCTGGTTGGGAGCTGTGACCAGCCCGAGCAGGTCGGTGAACTCGACCGTCCCCGACGCCCCGCTGACCGGGCCAAATGCGGCGGCGAAATCGAGCGAATCGGTGGTGAAGCTTCCGGTGCTGGTGACGGTCTCCGGGTTCCACACAATCCGCCCGGTCCCGCGCAGCCGTCCGGCTACATTGGCGACCACGCCCAGCGCCAGCCGCGTGACCATGTCGGGCTGGAGCGAGCGGTCGAACAGCAGGTCTTCGACGGCAAGGTCCGCCGTTCCCCGCCCCGAGGCGAGATCGTGGAGAATAATGGTCTGGACGATCCGGCGGCTGCTGCTCGGCTCGTTGAGCGTCGCGGCGGCGGTGATGACATTATCCGCCAGCTGCAGCGCGCCGTCCCGCGAAGTGAGCGGCTGGAAGCGGTCGTCAGGCGCGCGGTCTTCGAGCCGGAAAGCGGCATCGGCAATCGATAGCTTGCCGCCCGCATAGCGCCACGCGCCGTCCGCGCCGAGGATGTCGAGCGGGACACCGGCCAGCCGCACGTCGGTCCCGGCGAAGCGCCCGGCGACATCGCTGCCGATTTTCGCGGCAAGATTGGCGATGCGGAAGCGCGAGGGATTGCCGCTTGGCCCGAGCGCGACATCGAGCGAGCGCACCTCCAGCGAGCCCGGCCAGGCAAAGCCGAGCGGTCCGCCAGTGAGCCTGATCGGAGTGGAGCCGAGGTTGCCGGCAAGATCGATCGATGGCGCGCCCGCCGCCAGCCGGGTGCCGTGCGCATCCGAGGCGAGGATCGCTCCGCCGCGCGGCGGGCATAGCGTGATCGAGCGGCGCAGCAGCGTCAGATTGGCATAGGCGAGCTGATCGAAGTTGACCGGCGTGCATTTGCGCCACACCGCCAACCCGCGCTCCGGGGACCAGTTGCCATCGAGCGGCAGCGCCAGATTGCGCGCCGCGCCGCCGGGCAGCGGTCCGCTTAGTCGCGCGCGCCCGCCAAAGCCCAGCGATCCGCCCCGCGCCTGGACCAGCACCAGTTCGGGCAAGGCCAGCCGCGCCTCTCCTGCCGCATATTCCGCCATCGACGCGCGCAGGGCGAGGCCGCCGGCGGCCTCGCGCTCCATCCGTCCAGCGATCTGCGGCAGGCCCCGCCCGCCGGTGGTGAAATTGCCGGAGAGGCGCGCGGGCGCGAGGCCGTCGGCGGTCAGCTGGAAGCGCGAGAGCGCGAGCAGAGCCGCGCCGCTTCCCCCGCGCAATGTACCCTGCGGTACGACCAGATTGGTGACACCGCCGGTCTGGCGCAGGACGAACCCGGCGGCAAGGCGGCTGCCCGGCGCTTCGCGGCGCAAGCCTGTCCGCAGCTGGGCGATGAGCGGGGCGGCGAGCGTGCCGTCGCTGCTGCGCTCGGCCCCGGCGAGAGCGCTGTCCAGCCAGCCCCCCACCCGCACATCGCGGCCAGCAAGATCGCCTTCGACATCGATCCGGGCAAATCCATCCTGCGAGCGCACAATCCCTACGGCGGCGAGCGAGGCCAGTGCCGCCTGCGGCGTAGCGATGCCTTTGCCGGTGAGGCGATAGCGGGCGGTCAGCGCCTGCTTGCGGAAGCTGAACGTCGCACCGCCGCTGGCCGAGGTCAGCTTGTTGCCGCCCAGCCCCAGCGTCCCCAGGGCGAGCCTCAGCCCGCCTTCAGCGCCGTCGAATGTCTGGTCGATAGTGGTGTCGAGCTGGATTGAAGACCCCGCCAGCCGCATCTCTCGCCCCGGACACTCCAGCCCGCCGAGCCGCACCGGCCCCGTGAAACGCGGCTTTTCGCGGCGAATTGTGACCCTGCCATAAAGACTCGCCCGCTCGGCCGTGCAGCCGGCGATTGCGGCGCGCGGTGCGATTGCGGCGAGCGTGCCGGCAAAGCCGCCGCGCAATTTCCCCGCGCCCTCCAGCTTGAAACCCACCGGCCCATAGTCGCTGTCCAGCCGTCCGCGCCCGTCGACTATCGCGACATCGAGGTCCGGCAGCTGGAACCGCTTCTGCTTTGGGCCCTCGAACAGCACCTTGTCGAGGCTGCCAAAGCTGAGCTTGCCGCCGCGCAGACTGCCGTAAAGCCGGGGCCGGACCGCAGTGATCCGCCCAATGCCCGGCACCCCGAAGCGCGGCACAGTGCCCACGATCAGCCGCTCGGCGGTGAAATCGGGCTGATCAGGGTTGCCGATGACGACATCGCGCAGCACCTGGGTGCGCACCCCGATCCGTTCGACTTTGTAGGTTGCGGGCAGGTCGAGCGCGGCCAACTGGTCGGCGATGACATCGTCGGCAAGCTGCTTGCGGGAAAGCCAGACGACCGCTAGCGAAAGCAGCAGCAGGCCGGCAAGCCCAAACAGCACCACACGCCGCCAGCGCCGCCGCGAGCGGCCCGCCACCTGCAACCCCGCGACGTCTGCCGGCGCTGCCAGCGGGTCTTCGTCGTCCTCAACCATGCGCCCCACACTTGCGCCGATGCCCGGCTAAAGGCAATGCTGTGCGCCACAGACGGGCCGCCCATGGCTTGCGGAAGATGAACGGGAAGGGAATGGGCATGTCTTGTCCTGGCTGGAGGGAAAAACGCTGGTGGCTGACGACGATCTGCTTTCCGTGCTGAAGCCGGGTCATGACGCTGCCGGCCACCGCGCCCGGCTGCGCGCGCGGCTGCTGGGCGGCGGCGCCGATGCCCTTGCCGACCACGAGCTGGTCGAATTTCTGTTGATGGGCGCAATCCCGCGCCGCGACGTCAAGCCGCTGGCGCGCGCCCTGATCCGGCGCTTCGGCAGTCTGGCCGGCGTGCTCAATGCCGAGCCGCGCGCGCTGGCGCTGCATCCTGGCATGGGCGAGACCAGCGCCGCCGCGCTCAAGATCGTCGCCCTCGCCGCCCGCCGCATGGCCGTCGCGGCGGTACGCGAGGCGCCGGTGCTGGCCAGCTGGCAGGCGCTGATCGACTATCTCACCATCGACATGGCGCACCTCACCGTCGAGCGGGTGCGGGTGCTCTATCTCAACCACAAGAATATGCTGGTGCATGACTGGCATGTTTGTGACGGTTCGATCGACGAGGCGGCGATCCATCCGCGCGAGGTGATCCGCAAGGCGCTCGATCTCGGCGCCACCGCGCTGATCCTGGTCCACAACCACCCCTCCGGCCAGGCCGAACCCAGCCGCGCCGACATCCAGATCACCAATCGCATCGCCGAGGCGGGGCGGCTGCTGGGGGTAATCGTGCATGACCATGTCATCATCGGCCGCGAGGGGCATGTCTCGTTCAAGGCCAAGGGGCTGATTTGAGATGTGCTCAATCCGACTATGTGTGTAGCCGCGATAGCCTGGGCCGCGCATCCCGACTGGCGGCTGGTCGCCGTTGGCAACCGCGACGAATTCCACGCCCGCCCCGCCGCACCGTTGGCGCGCTGGGAGAGCGGAACGTTGGCCGGGCAAGACCTGAAGTCGGGCGGCACCTGGCTCGGCGTGTCGGAAGCCGGCCGCTTCGCCCTCGTCACCAATCTGCGCGGATACGATAATGTCGATCCGGACAAGGCCTCGCGCGGAGGATTGGTGACCGACCAGCTTGGCGGCAGCGGCCGCTACACCGATCCGGCAACCGCTTCCCTCGCGGACTTTAACCCGTTCAACCTGATCGTCGCCGATCGCACCGACGCGCGCTTCCTCTCGAACCGCCCGGAGGAAATCCGCACCACCCTCGCCCATGGCATCTACGGCCTGTCCAACGGCGCACTCGACGAGCCATGGCCAAAGACGCTGCAATTGAAGGCCGCGCTGCTCGACTGGCTGAACCAGGACACGGCAAACTTCGCCCCGCTGTTCGCCGCGCTGCGCAGCGAAACGCTGACCGACATCGGCCTGCACCCCCGCACCCCGTCCGACGTGCCGCTGGAAGCTCCTGAAACACCCGTATTCATCCGCAACGCGGTCTATGGCACCCGCTGCAGCACGGTGGTAGCCGTGGACCGCAGGGGTGCCGGGACAATCACCGAACGGCGGTTCGATGCGGATGGTCAGGCGGCGGGCGAGACCAGCCTGTCCTTCGCCTGGCGGATGTAACCGGCTTTACCAGCCAGACTTTCAGTCCGCCCCGCCCCTTGCCATCCGCCCCCCCTCCCCCTAGCGGCTCGCTCAACCTGAGAACCCGGAGTCAAACATGGTCCCCCGATACGCCCGCCCCGCGATGATGGCCATCTGGGAGGCGGAGACGCGCTATCGCATCTGGTTCGAGATCGAGGCGCATGCCACCGACAAGATGGGCGAGCTTGGCGTGGTGCCGCCCAGCGCGGGCAAGGCGCTGTGGGCCTGGTGGAACACTAACCCAAAGATCGACGTTGCCGCGATCGATGCCATCGAGGCTGTGACCAAGCATGACGTGATCGCCTTCCTCGACTGGGTCGCGGGAGCGGTCGGCCCCGAGGCGCGCTTCATGCATCAGGGCATGACCAGCTCCGATGTGCTCGACACCGCGCTCAGCGTGCAGCTCACTCAGGCGTCGGACCTGCTGATCGCAGACCTTGACGCGCTGCTCGCCGCCCTGAAGTGCCGCGCGTTCGAGCATAAGCACACCCCAACCATCGGCCGCAGTCATGGCATCCACGCCGAGCCGACCACTTTCGGCCTCAAGCTCGCCCAGGCCTATGCCGAGTTCGCCCGCTGCAAAGCGCGGCTGATTGCGGCGCACGCGGAGATTGCCACCTGCGCGATTTCCGGCGCGGTCGGCACCTTCGCCAACATCGACCCGGCTGTCGAGGAATATGTCGCCGGGAAGCTCGGTCTTGCGGTCGAGCCGGTCTCCACCCAGGTAATCCCGCGCGACCGGCATGCGATGTTCTTTGCTACGCTCGGCGTCATCGCCAGCTCGGTCGAGCGGCTCGCCACCGAAGTCCGGCACCTTCAGCGCACCGAGGTGCTCGAGGCGGAGGAGTATTTCGCTCCCGGCCAGAAGGGCAGCTCGGCAATGCCGCACAAGCGCAACCCGGTGCTGACCGAGAACCTAACCGGCCTCGCCCGCCTGGTCCGCTCGGCCGTCACTCCGGCTTTGGAGAATGTCGCGCTGTGGCACGAGCGTGATATTTCGCATTCCTCGGTCGAGCGGTTCATCGGACCGGACGCCACCATCACCCTGGATTTCGCGCTCGCGCGGCTGACCGGCGTGATCGACAAGCTGCTAATCTACCCCGAACGGATGCAGAAGAATCTCGACCGCATGGGCGGACTGGTCCATTCGCAGCGGGTGCTGCTGGCGCTGACCCAGGCCGGTCTCAGCCGCAACGACAGCTACCGCCTGGTGCAGCGCAATGCGATGAAGGTGTGGGAGAGCGACGGAGCGCTGTCGCTGCTCGAACTGCTGAAAGCCGATCCGGAAGTGAGCGCGGCTCTGCCGCCAGCCGCGCTTGAGGAAAAGTTCAACCTCGATTACCACTTCGGCCAGGTCGACCGGATTTTCGCGCGGGTGTTTGGCGAGTAGTCGCCCTTTCCTTCCTCGCCAATCCCGCCTAGCATTCCCACAGGACATGCTCTCCGCAAACGCGAGGCTTTCATGCAGATAGTACGCACAGCCGTCTGGGTGGTGGTAACCGCGGCGCTGGTCGCCTTTATGGCGATGAACTGGACTAAGGCGCCGGTGAACTTCTGGCCGCTATCCTCCAGCAACTATCTACATGTTGAGTGGCCAATCAGCGTCATCGCATTGGTCTTCTTCCTGCTAGGCATGCTGCCGACCTGGCTGATCTCCAGACTTGGCCGCTGGCGGCTGACGCGGCGGATCGGCGCGCTGGAAAACAGTGTCCGTGCCAGCGCCACCCCGCCCGCCTCGCCGCCGATCGCCACCTCGACCCAGCTCGAAGCCGAAGCCCCCGCCAAACCCCCTGAAAGCCCTGCTGTCTGACATGAATACAAATCCTATTTTTCTGGCACTCGACCTGCCACGTCTCGAAGCCGCCGAGGCGCTGGCCCGCAAGGTCCGAGGCCATATCGGCGGGCTCAAGCTCGGGCTCGAATTCTTCTGCGCCCACGGCCATCACGGGGTCCATGAGATCGCCCACCTCGGCCTGCCGATCTTCCTCGACCTCAAGCTGCATGACATCCCCAACACCGTCGCCGCCGCCATGCAGGCGGTGCATGTGCTGGAGCCGGCAATCGTCACCGTCCATGCCGCCGGCGGGCGCGCGATGATGGAAGATGCCAAGGCGGCGGCGGGCGAGCACTGCAAGGTGGTTGCCGTCACCGTGCTCACCAGCCTCGACGAGCGCGACCTCGCCCGTACCGGCATTGCCGGCACCGCCCACGATCAGGCGCTGCGGCTGGCCGAGCTGGCCCAGGCTGCCGGGCTCGACGGCATCGTCTGCTCAGGCCACGAAGTCGCGGCAATACACAAGCAATGGAAGGACGGTTTTCTCGTGGTGCCCGGGCTGCGCCCGTCAAACGGGAACGGCCGCAACGGCCTCGCCGACCAGAAAAGAACGGTTACCCCGCGCGAGGCGCGCGACGCGGGCGCCAGCGTGCTGGTGATCGGCCGCCCGATCAGCCGCGCGGAGGATCCGCTTGCCGCAGCCCGGGCGATTGAGGAGACGCTGTAACGCGGCCGTTCAGCCCGGCGCAATTTACCGCGCACCAGAACGTGCCACGACAGAACGAAGAGGATTCTCGATGAAACGCCTGATCATGCCTGTTGCGATCGCCATGCTTGGCGCAACCCTGACCGCGCCCGCGGTCGCCCAGATCGGCCAGCCCGCCCCGGTGATGGCACCCGGAAATACATTGCTTTCGCTTTCCGCCGAGGGCCGCTCAACCCGCAGCCCGGACCTCGCGGTATTCTCCGCCGGGGTCGCCAGCTCCGGGAAGACTGCAGCGGCGGCGCTGGCGGCAAATTCCGCTGACATGAACCGCGTTATCCAATCGCTCAAGCGCGCCGGTATCGCTGACCGTGACATCCAGACCAGCAATCTCAGCTTAAATCCGGTCTATGAGCCGCAGCGCCCATTGCCCGACGGCACGATGCAGCCGCAAGAATTGCGGATTATCGGCTATCAGGTCAGCAACAACGTCACGGTCCGCCAACGTAACCTTGCCGAATTCGGCCGGGTGATCGATACGCTGGTGAGTGCGGGTGCCAATCAAATCAACGGCCCGAACTTCCAGCTCGACGATTCCGACGCCGCGCTTGACGAGGCACGAACGGCGGCGATGAAGAAAGCCCGGGCGCGCGCCGAACTCTATTCCCGCGCTACCGGGCTAAGGGTGGTGCGGATGCTGACGATCAGCGAGAGCGGCGGCTATATGCCGCAGCCACCAGGGATCTATGCCCGCACAACCATGGCCGATGCGGCCAGTACTCCAGTGGCCGCAGGCGAGCTGTCGATGACTGTCAATGTGTCCATTCAGTACGAACTGGCACCGTAATTCCGAACACCGCTTCCGTTCGTGCCGAACCCCTCGACACGAACGGACGATGGCTTATGTGAACGAACAATGCCCGCCCCCGCCATCAAGATCTGCGGCCTGACCAATGCGCGCGCACTGGACGCGGCGATTCTGGCGCGGGCGGACTATGCCGGCTTCGTCTTCTTTTCGCCCTCGCCGCGCAACCTGTCGATTGCCGATGCAGCAGCGCTATCCGCCCGCGCCGAAGGCCGCATCACCCGCGTCGGCCTGTTTGTCGATGCCAGTGATGCCGCCATTGCCGACGCGGTCACCGCCGCGCGGCTCGATGCCCTCCAGCTCCATGGCAGCGAAACGCCCGCGCGGGCGGCGCAGCTGAAGGCGCATTTCGGATTGCCGGTGTGGAAGGCGCTGGCCATCGCCACCAAATCCGACGTCGAACGCGCGGCCGCCTATGCCGGCGCGGCCGACCTCATGCTGTTCGACGCCAAGACGCCAAAGGGCTCGTCGCTGCCCGGCGGCATGGGGCTCTCGTTTGATTGGAGCCTGGTCGCCGGGTGGAAAAGCCCCATCGCCTGGGGCCTCGCCGGCGGTCTGAGCCCGGGCAATGTCGCCGAAGCCATCCGGCTCACAGCCGCGCCGCTGGTGGACACCTCCTCTGGCGTCGAAAGCGCGCCAGGCGTCAAGGACATGGACAAAATCGCCGCCTTCTGCAAAGCGGCCCAAAGCTCCTGAAGGCAATGATGACCGAGATTCCCAACTCCTTCCGCAACCAGCCCGACAGCCAGGGCCACTTCGGCCAGTTCGGCGGACGCTATGTCTCCGAAACACTGATGCCGCTGGTGCTTGAACTTGAAGCGGAATACCGCCGCGCCAAGGCTGATCCCGCCTTTGCTGAAGAATTCGAGGATCTGCTCGAACATTACGTCGGCCGCCCCAGCCCACTCTATTTCGCCCCCCGGCTCACCGAAGAGCTGGCCAAGGCGGCGCAGCCTGGAATGGGCGCGCAGGTGTGGCTCAAGCGCGACGAGCTCAACCACACCGGCGCGCATAAGATCAACAATTGCGTGGGGCAAATCCTGCTGGCAATGCGCATGGGCAAGACCCGGATCATCGCCGAGACCGGCGCTGGCCAGCACGGCGTCGCCACCGCCACCGTCGCCGCGCGCTTTGGCCTGCCTTGCGTGATCTACATGGGCGCCAAGGATGTCGCGCGGCAACAGCCCAATGTCTTCCGTATGAAGCTGCTGGGCGCCGAGGTGATCCCGGTGACCAGCGGCGCGAACACGCTGAAGGACGCGATGAACGAGGCGCTGCGCGACTGGGTCGCCAATGTCCACGACACCTTCTACATCATCGGCACCGCCGCCGGCCCGCATCCTTATCCCGAATTGGTGCGCGATTTCCAGAGCGTGATCGGCCGCGAGGCGCGCGAACAGATGCTGAAGCGCACTGGCCGCCTGCCCGACCTGCTGGTCGCGGCGATTGGCGGCGGCTCCAATGCCATTGGCTTGTTCCATCCCTTCCTCGACGATCCCTCGGTCAAGATGCTCGGCGTCGAGGCGGCGGGGCATGGGCTGGATAAGGAGCACGCGGCGTCGCTGGCGGGCGGGCGACCGGGCATTTTGCATGGCAACAAAACCTATCTGCTCCAGGACGAGGACGGCCAGATCACCGAGGCGCATTCGATTTCGGCGGGGCTCGACTATCCCGGCATCGGCCCGGAGCATTCGTGGCTGAAAGAGATCGGGCGGGTGGACTACACCTCAGTGACCGACGTGGAAGCGCTCGACGCGTTCCAGCTGCTCTGCCGCACCGAGGGGATCATTCCTGCGCTGGAACCTTCGCATGCTATCGCTGCTGTGGCGAAAGTTGCGCCGACGATGGCCAAGGACGCGATCATCCTCGCCAATCTGTGCGGGCGGGGGGACAAGGATATTTTCACCGTGGCCGAGGCGCTGGGGGCGGAAATATGAGTGGAATTATCCGCTTCTTCCGGTTTCACGAGATCGAAGAAGATCGTGTCAGGATTCGATGGTTGGGAGTTGTCCTGTTTTTCTCGGCCCTAACGCTTCTGAATGTGGGCCTACGAGCGCTGGTGCATTCTATTCAAGGCCAATCAATCATATTGGATAGCAGCGACATCCTTTCGCCAATTGTCCTTAGCTCGGTCCTTACACTGGCGGGCCTTTTCCAAGTATGGCGAGCATCCCGTTTATGACCCGTCTTTCCGCCGCATTCTCAAAAGGCCACCCCGCGCTCGTCACCTTCGTCACCGCCGGCGATGGCCCAACCCCGGCCATCCTCGACGCTCTCGTCGAAGGCGGCGCGGATGTGATCGAGCTGGGGATGCCGTTCACCGATCCGATGGC
>JANLQW010000269.1:0-11545 GCA_031368085.1 Novosphingobium sp.
CCATTGCCGGCGACATCAGGTGCGTCCGAGCCCCCGGGCCTTGCCGCCCGGTGAAGTTGCGGTTGCTAGTCGAGGCGCAGCGTTCGCCGGGGGGAACCTTGTCGGGGTTCATGCCGAGGCAGGCGGAGCAGCCGGGTTCGCGCCATTCGAGCCCGGCGTCCACGAATACCCGGTCGAGCCCTTCGGCCTCGGCTTGGGCCTTGACCAGACCGGAACCCGGCACGACGATTGCCCACTTCACATTCGCCGCCTTCTTGCGCCCCCGCAGCACATCGGCGGCGGCGCGCAGATCTTCGATGCGGCTGTTGGTGCAGCTGCCGATGAAGATGTTCTGCACCTCGATCTCCGCCATCCGCGTGCCCGGGGCAAGACCCATGTAATCGAGGCTGACGCGGGCGGCTTCCTGCTTGGAGGGATCGGCGAAGCTTTCCGGCGCCGGCACCACGCCGCCTATCGGCACCGTGTCTTCCGGGCTGGTGCCCCAGGTGACGGTCGGCTCAATGTCGGTGGCCTGGATGACTACGCTCTTGTCGAAACGAGCGCCAGGATCGGTGGCGAGGCTGCGCCACCAGGCCACGGCCTTGTCCCAGTTCGCACCCTTGGGCGCGTAGGGGCGGCCTTTGAGATAGGCGAACGTCGTTTCGTCCGGCGCGACCAAGCCGGCGCGCGCGCCCGCTTCGATCGACATGTTGCAGACCGTCAGCCGGCCCTCGATGCTCATCGTCTCGAACACACGCCCGCGAAATTCAATGACATGGCCGGTGCCGCCTGCCGTGCCGATCACGCCGATGATGTGGAGAACCAAATCTTTGGGGCTGACGCCGGGCGGCAGCATGCCCTCAACACGCACTTCCATGGTCTTCGACTGCTTCAGCAGCAGCGTCTGCGTCGCCAGCACATGCTCGACTTCGCTGGTGCCGATGCCAAAGGCCAGCGCCCCGAGGCCGCCGTGGCAGGAGGTATGACTGTCGCCGCAGACGATTGTCGCGCCGGGCAGCGAAAAGCCCTGTTCGGGGCCGACCACATGCACGATGCCCTGCTCCGCGTCGCTATCGCCGATGTAGCGAATGCCGAATTCGGGGGCATTGCGTTCCAGCGCGGCGAGCTGCGTTGCGCTTTCGGCATCGGCGATGGCAATGGGCTCGCCGCCCGCATCGCGCCGTGCGGTGGTGGGGAGATTGTGATCCGGCACCGCCAATGTCAGGTCGGGCCGGCGCACCGTGCGGCCCGCCACCCGCAGCGCCTCAAAGGCCTGCGGGCTGGTCACCTCATGGACGAGATGGCGGTCGATATAAATCAGGCTGGTGCCGTCGTCGCGGTGATCGACGACATGGGCGTCCCAGATTTTCTCGTAAAGAGTGCGTGGTTTGCTCGCCATGATCTGGCGGGACTAGGCAGGAGCCACCCGAATCACAAGCGCCAAAAGCCAGGAGCGGGATATTCCCGGTGGGGGCCGGAACTTGATAGAGCTCGAGCTTGCCAGCGGCGCCGATCCCAGTCGCGCTACCAACCAGGCATAGCACAGCCCTTATTCCGCGCGGGTCCAGATCCATGAGCCGGCAATCAGCAGAACTGCCACCGAGATCAGTACCCATGGCCAGCCGACAGTCAGCCAGGTGAAGCCGACGCCCGCAGCCATGGCCGCTATTGCCGCGAGCTTGGCGCGGCGGCTTATCGCCTGCCGTTCGCGCCAGTCGCTCAAGGGCGGGCCGTACCGCGGATGATCGAGCAGCTTCTGCTCCCAGTCCGGGCGGCTGCGGGCAAAGCAGAACGCCGCGAGCAGCAGGAACGGCACGGTCGGCATGATCGGCAGGGCTACGCCGATAATTCCGAGGCCGAGCGCGGCCAGGCCACCGACGAGATAAATGCCCTGGTTCAACCGCTCTCAGGTTTCGACATAGCGCCGCGCGGTTTCGCGGATCAGCGCGATCATGTTGGGCACGCCCTGGGTGCGGTTGGAGGAGAGCTGGCTCTTGAGCGCGAAGGGGTCGAGCAGGCCGGCGATATCGGTCTCGGCGACCTCTCGTGCAGGCTTGTCCTGCACCGCCGCAATCACCAGCGCGACGATACCCTTGGTGATTGCGGCATTGCTATCGGCGAGGAAATGCAGCTGACCGTCCTCGGCTTGCGTGGGGTAAACCCAGACGCTGGCGGAACAGCCGCGCACCAGTGTGGCGTCGGTCTTGAGCGCGGCGGGCATGGGATCGAGCTCGCGGCCAAGCTCGATCAGCAGGCGATAGCGCTCGTCGGCGTCGAGAAATTCATACTCCTCGCGAATATCGTCAAGGCTGCGCATGGCGCGCATTTAGGGCAAGCGGTAGGTCGCGCAAGGCCCTTGCGTTTTATTAGGCATGCGTCTATCGGGCCATCAATCCCGACATTGTCAGCAACGTCCGGGCCGGCTCCGCAAAGAGCCGGCGCCAAACGCCGTTGCCGCATTGGTGCGGGCGACGGAGCAAACATGGCGGATATCGCGCGCATTACCGAGATCGTCGAGCCGGAGGCACAGGCCCTCGGCTTCGATCTCGTGCGCGTGAAAATCTTCGGCAAGAGCGAAGCCGGCGACGGCGAGGAACGCGCGCTGCAGATCATGGCCGAGCGGCCCGAGACCGGCCAGCTGGTGATCGACGATTGCGCCGCGCTGTCGCGCCGCATTTCCGACCGCCTCGACGATCTCGAAGCGGCCGGCGAAGACGTTATTCCGGGCGCGTACCGGCTCGAAGTTAGCTCGCCGGGCATTGACCGGCCGCTGACCCGGGCGAAAGACTTCGCCAATTGGGCCGGGCACGAAGCGCGGGTGACGCTGCTCAGCCCGGTGGACGGTAACCGCAAGACCGTGCAGGGTGACCTTATTGGCATCGAAGGTGGGGCCGGGATCGCCGGACACCCTGGGGGCAAGCTGGTCACGCTCGATGACAAGAAGTCCGGCCGCGTCACTTTCCCGCTTTCCGATATCCATTCCGCCAAGCTGGTCTTGACCGACCGGCTGATTGCCGCCACCCGCCCGCTCGACACTTCCGGAGTTGAGGAAGTAGAGAGCCCCGCCGACGATGGTCTCGTCGGTGGGATGCTAGAAGAACAGGAAGACTGAAATGGCCAGTCCGATTTCCGCCAACCGCGCCGAACTGCTCGCGATTGCTACCGCGGTCGCGACCGAAAAGATGATCGACAAGTCGATCGTCATCGAGGCGATGGAAGAAGCGATCCAGAAAAGCGCGCGCAGCCGCTACGGCGCCGAGAACGACATCCGGGCGATACTCGATCCGCGCACCTGCGACCTGCGTCTGTGGCGCGTGGTTGAAGTGGTCGAGGAGGTTGAGGATTACTTCAAGCAGGTCGACATCAAGCAGGGCGAGAAATTGCAGCCCGGGGCAAAGCTGGGTGACTTTATCGTCGATCCGCTGCCGGCGGTCGATCTTGGCCGGATCGATGCGCAGTCGGCCAAGCAGGTGATTTTCCAGAAGGTCCGCGATGCCGAGCGCGACCGCCAGTTCGAGGAATTCAAGGACCGCGCCGGCGAGATCATCACCGGGGTGATCAAATCGGTCGAATTCGGCCATGTCATCGTCAACCTCGGCCGCGCCGAGGGCGTCATCCGCCGCGATCAGCAGATCCCGCGCGAAGCCGCCCGGGTGGGGGAGCGGGTGCGCGCCTACATCATGAAGGTGGAGCGGCAGAACCGCGGCCCGCAGATTTTCCTCAGCCGCGCCCATCCCGAATTCATGAAGAAGCTGTTCGCGCAGGAAGTGCCGGAAATCTACGACAACATCATCGAGATCAAGGCCGCCGCCCGCGATCCGGGCAGCCGCGCCAAGATCGGCGTGATCAGCCGCGACAGCTCGATTGATCCAGTCGGCGCCTGCGTCGGCATGAAGGGCAGCCGGGTGCAGGCGGTGGTGCAGGAATTGCAGGGCGAGAAGATCGACATCATCCCCTGGAGCGAAGACACCGCGACCTTTGTCGTCAACGCCCTGCAGCCCGCCACCGTCAGCCGCGTCGTCATCGACGAGGAGGAAAGCCGCATCGAAGTGGTGGTGCCCGACGATCAGCTGTCGCTCGCCATCGGCCGGCGCGGACAGAACGTGCGGCTCGCCAGCCAGCTCACCGGCAGCCAGATCGACATTCTGACCGAGGCGGAGTCCTCTGAAAAGCGCCAGCGCGAATTTTCCGAGCGCTCGAAGATGTTCGAGGAAGAGCTCGATGTCGACGAGACGCTGTCGCAGCTGCTGGTCGCCGAGGGCTTCACCGAACTCGAGGAAGTCGCCTATATCGAACTGTCCGAAATCGCGGCGATCGAGGGCTTCGACGAGGAACTGGGCGATGAGTTGCAGAGCCGCGCCAAGGAAGCGCTGGAGCGGCGCGAGGAAGCTGCGCGCGAACTGCGCCGTTCGCTCGGTGTCGAAGATGCGCTCGCCGAGATCCCGCATCTCACCGAAGCGATGCTGGTGACGCTCGGCAAAGCCGGGATCAAGACGCTCGACGATCTCGCCGATCTTGCTACCGACGAGCTCATCGCCAAAAAGCGCGTTGAACAGCGCCGCCGCGATGGCTCGGCCCCGCCGCGCCGCGACAACCGCCGTGAGGAAGACAAGGGCGGTGTGCTCGGCCAGTACAACCTGAGCGAAGAGCAGGGCAACGAGATCATCATGGCCGCACGCGCCCACTGGTTCGAAGACGAAGATGTCGGCGGACCTGGCAACGAGGAGGCCGCCAATGCGGATTCCTCGCAATGAGCGCCTAAGCTCCGACAGCTCTGCAGACCGGCCGGCGCGCGTTGACAGTGCGCCGGAACGCCGCTGCATCTTGTCCGGCGAACACGGCGGGCGCGATGCCTTGCTGCGGCTGGCAATTTCGACTGAGGGTGACGTGCTGCCCGATGTCCATGCCCGTGCGCCGGGACGGGGTGCTTGGATCGGGGTTGGCCGGGCGGCGCTTGAAAAGGCAATGACGAAGGGCCAGTTGAAGGGCGCGTTGGCGCGGGCATTCAAGGGCGCGGCACTAACGATCCCCGAGGATTTGCCCGAACGCATCGAGCTGGCGCTAACCCGCGCGCTGACTGACAGGCTGGGCCTCTCTCTGAAGGCCAGTCAATTGCTGATGGGCTCGGACCGGATTGCCGAGAATGCGCGGGCTGGCAAGGTAGTTTGGCTCGCCCACGCGGCAGATGCCAGCGAAGACGGCTCGCGCAAACTCGATCAGGCCTGGCGGGTTGGCCAGGACGCGGAAGGTAGCGGGATCAAGGGCATGCGCTTGCCACTGGACCGCGCGGCTCTGTCTGTGGCATTGGGCCGCGATAATGTCGTCCACCTGGCGCTGACCGATTCCGCAGCGGCCGAGAGGGTCGTCGCCCCGCTGCAGCGCCTGCTGCATTATCTGGGGCAGGCCGATGCGACCGTTACAGGACTGAGCGAGCGGACGGCAGAAGTTGCCGCGCCGTTGGCTGCGACGACAATTTGAGATCGAAGGGCGTACTGAAGCAATGAGCGAGACCGAAAATAAACCGACTTTGGGCCGCAAGCCGCTGGGGCTGAAGCGCTCGGTCGAAGCGGGCGAGGTCAAGCAGACCTTCAGCCACGGCCGCACCAACAAGGTGGTGGTCGAGGTCAAGCGGCGCAAGCTGATCGGCAAGCCCGGCTCGCCCGAAGCCGCTGCGCCGCAACCTGTGCCCGCTCCGGCTCCTGTCGCCGAGGCTCCCCGCCCGGCAGCCCGCCCCGCGCCTTCGCCGTCCGCCGAAACCCGGCAGGAACTTCAGTCCCGCCTGTTGCGCGAGGCAGAGGAAGCGCGGCTTAATTCCGGGGAGGCTGCGAGCCGCCGGGAATTGGAAGAAAAGGCGCGCCAGGCCGGTCTCGGCCGCGAGCCGGCGGACGCTATGGACCGCGGCGAGGTCGTGCCACCCGAGCAGCCAATTGTCGCCGCCGCGCCTGCGCCGGAACCGACGGCCGAGATCGCGCCATCGCCCGCCGAGCCTGCCAACACGTCCGAGACGGAGACTGCCCAGGCACCAGAGGAGCGCAGCGCGATTCCTCCGCCGCGCCGCTTCGCTCCGGTCGCTTCGGCCAAACGACCCGAGCCGGCCAAGAAGGTTGCCCATCCGCGCGACAAGGCCGGTGAAAGCCGCCGCCAGTCGGGCAAACTGACCGTCAGTAAGGCGCTCAACGAAGATGAGGGCGCCCGCGCCCGCAGTCTCGCCGCGCTCAAGCGCGCGCGTGAAAAGGAGCGGCGCGCCCATTTCGCCGGCCAGCAGCAGTCGCGCGAAAAGCAGGTGCGCGATGTCATCGTTCCCGAGGCGATTACCGTGCAGGAACTCGCCAACCGGATGGCCGAAAAGGGCTCCGATCTGGTGAAGGCGCTGTTCAAGATGGGGGTGCCAGTCACCATTAATGAGATCATCGACCAGGACACCGCCGAACTGCTGGTCACCGATTTCGGGCACAACATCCAGCGCGTTTCGGAAAGCGATGTCGATATCGATACCGCGTCCGATGTCGATGAGGCCGGTACGCTCAAGCCGCGTCCGCCGGTGGTTACGATCATGGGCCACGTCGATCACGGCAAGACATCGCTGCTCGATGCGCTGCGCGGCACCGATGTGGTGCGCGGCGAGGCGGGCGGCATCACCCAGCATATCGGTGCCTATCAGATCACGACCAAAGGCGGCGATCTCATCACCTTCCTCGATACGCCGGGCCATGAGGCGTTCACTGAAATGCGCATGCGCGGCGCCAATGTCACCGATATCGTTGTGCTGGTGGTCGCTGCCGACGACGGGCTGATGCCGCAGACCATTGAGGCGATCCGCCACACCAAGGCCGCCGGCGTGCCGATGATCGTTGCGATCAACAAGATCGACAAGCCGGAAGCCGATGCTCAGAAGATCCGCGAACGGCTGCTGGAACACGAGATCGTCGTCGAGCAGATGTCGGGCGACGTGCAGGATGTCGAAGTTTCGGCCAAGACCGGCCACGGCCTCGATGCACTTATCGAGAAGATTTTGCTGCAGGCGGAGCTGTTGGAGTTACAGGCAAACCCGGACCGTGCGGCGGTTGCGTCAGTGATCGAGGCCAAGCTCGACAAGGGCAAGGGCCCGCTTGCGACGGTGCTGATTAATCGCGGTACGCTGAAAGTGGGCGACATCTTTGTCGTCGGCACCCAGTCGGGCCGCGTCCGGGCGATGGTCGATGACAAGGGCCGCCAGATCAAGGAAGCACCGCCTTCGCTGCCGGTTGAGGTGCTTGGTCTCGGCGGCGTGCCGATGGCCGGCGATACGCTGACCGTGGTCGACAGCGAAGCCCGCGCGCGCGAGGTCGCGAGCTACCGTCATGAACAGGCGACCGCCCGGCGGACCACTTCGGCCCCGGCGAGCATCGAGAACATGTTTTCGGCGATGCAGGCCAAGCAAAACGTCATCGAATATGCAGTTGTCGTCAAGGCCGACGTCCAAGGCTCTACCGAAGCGATCGTCAACGCGCTCAACAAGATTTCCAATGATGAAATCAAGGTGCGGGTGCTGCATGCCGGCGTTGGCGCGATCACCGAGAGCGATGTGATGCTGGCGCATGCCTCGGGCGCACCGATCATCGGCTTCAACGTCCGCCCCAACGCCAAGGCGCGCGAAATGATCGAACGCCAGAAGGTGCGGATGAAATATTTCGACGTGATCTACCAGCTGACCGAGGACGTCGCCAAGGAAATGGCTGGTCAATGGGGGCCGGAACGGATCGAAACCGTCGTCGGCCGCGCCGACATCAAGGAAATCTTCCCGGCCGGCAAGCACGACAAGGCGGCCGGACTGCTGGTCACCGACGGCTATATCCGCAAGGGCATCCATGCCCGCATTACCCGCGACGATGTCATTGTCAGCAAGACTACGGTCGCCTCTCTGCGGCGATTCAAGGACGACATCGCCGAGGTGCGCGCCGGGCTGGAATGCGGAGTGGTGCTGCAGGATACCAACGATATCAAGGCGGGCGACGTGCTCGAAACTTTCGAGGTCGAGATGCGCGAGCGGACGCTTTAGGCTCATCGTTTGCAACCTTCCCTTTCCGCCTGCGGGAGGGGGTGGGGGAGAGTCTGTGCAATGCCCCGCTACCTCGCCCTGTTTGGCTCGGTCAATGTCGGCGGCAACCGCTTGGCCATGGCCGACCTGCGCGCGGCTTTCGAGGGTGAGGGGTTCGCCAATGTCGAAACCGTGGTTGCGAGCGGCAATGTGCTGTTCGATCATGCCGAACGTCCTGACGAGGGGCTTGAGGAAAAGCTCGGCCTGATGATGCGTGAACGGTTCGGCATGAGCAGCGTGGCGCTGGTCCGCTCGCGCGATGCGATGGCCCGGGCGATTGCGGAAAATCCCTTCGCGGCAGATGGGCAGGAAAACTTCGTTCACACGCTGTTTCTGGACGGGCCGGTGGACTCGGCAGGCTTCGATAAACTCCAGTCCGACCGGGCCGGACCTGAACGCATCGCCATTGGTGACCGCGCTCTGCATATCGACTATGTGGCGGGCGTCGCCGAGAGCAAGCTGGTCGGTGCCTTCATCGAACGGCGTCTGGGGGCCAGAGGAACGGCGCGGAACCTGCGATCGATGAAGCGGATTTTGGCCAAGATGGACGAAGCTTAGGATCATGCCCCGCCCCCAGTCTACCCCTGAAACCCGCAGCGTCCGGCTGCTCAAGGTCGGTGAGCAGGTGCGGCATGTCCTGTCCGAACTGCTGATGCGCGGAGAGGCGCACGACGAGGTGCTGGCGGCGCATTCGGTTTCGGTCACCGAGGTGCGGATGTCGCCCGATCTGCGTCATGCCATGGTCTTCGTGAAGCCGCTGCTCGGCGCGGACGAGGAGGCGGTGCTGAAAGCGCTGCGGACCAATACCGCCTATTTCCAGCGCGAGGTGGCGGGACGGCTAAAGCTCAAATATGCGGCGAAATTGAAGTTTGTCGGCGATGAAAGCTTCGATGTCGCCGGCAAGATCGACGCGCTGCTGGCCACACCGAAAGTGGCCAGAGACCTGGATCACGACCTGGGAGGAACAGCCGATGACTGACTTTGCCTTCCTCCACGGCGGCGGTCAGGGCAGCTGGGTGTGGGACGAGACGATTGCGGCGATGCAGGCCCAGTCCTCAGCGGCGCCGGGCGGCGCTGTGCGCTGTCTGGCGCTCGATGTACCGGGCTGCGGCACCAAGCGCGCGCGCGATACCTCCGCCATCGTCTTTGCCGATATCGCCCGCGAACTCGTCGCCGATATCGAAGCAGCGGACCTGCGCGATGTCGTGCTCGTCGGGCACTCGCAGGCTGGCACTACCATGCCGCTGATGGCCGAGTTCGCGCCGCCGGGCCTGATCCGCAAGCTGATTTTCGTTACCTGCCTCGCGCCGGAGCAAGGCAAGTCCTTGCTCGCGAAAATGGGTAATGGCCTGCACGGCGACAACGAAGAGGAAGTGGGTTGGCCGGTCGATCCGGAAACAACCGTGCTCGAAGACCGCTATCGCACGATGTTCTGCAACGACATGGACGAGCCTGCCGCCGAATCCTTCCTTGCCCGGCTGCGCAAGGACAAGTGGCCGCCGAGTTCCTATTTCCAGCGCGACTGGCGCTTCGATCATCTCCCCGCGATCCCGTCGAGCTATGTGTTGTGCCTGCAGGACATGTGCCTGCCGCCGATCTGGCAGGAACGCTTTGCCTTGCAATTGCACTGCGACCGCATCGTGAGGATCGACGCGGGCCATCAGGTGATGAACACGCGGCCGCACGGGTTGGCGGAGATCCTGTTGGCGGAAGCGGCTGGTTGACGGTTGCTAAGGTAAGACGTATCTTACCGGTATGACTGCGCAAACGAAACTTTCGGCCAAGGGCCAGGTGGTCATCCCCAAGGATGTGCGGGATCGTTTGGGCTGGCTTCAGGGAAGCGAACTCGAGGTTATCGAGACCGGCGACTGTATCGTTCTGCGCAAGCCGCGCAGGCCAGGCAAGCTGACCGTGGATGAGGCGCTCGCCCAAATCGCCGCAAAGGTGAACTACAAGGGGCCGCCGATCGCCACCGAAGATTTGGGGTATTCTCCGGACGCCTATCGCAATTGGACTGAACGCAAGCAGTGATTGCGCTGGACACAAATGTCGCGGTTCGATTGATCGTCCGGGATGACCCCAAGCAGATGCAAGCAGCAAAAATGCTGCTCAAGGAAGAATGCTTCATTGGCTGGACAGTGCTGCTCGAACTGGGATGGGTACTGGACGCCATTTATGGGCTGACCCGCAATGAAATCGTCGCGGGAATTGCCGGGCTGCTCGACATGGAAACCGTTACTGTCCCCAATGAATTGGCTGTTCGCTGGGCCCTGGAACGGTTTGCCGAAAGTGCTGACTACGCTGACATGATCCATCTCGCTGCCTGCGACCGTTCAATTGAATTCTTTGCGACATTTGAGAAGAAGCTCGCCCGAAAGGCCGGTCCGGACTCGCCAGCCATTGTTCGAACCTTGCGGGCATGAACGAATTCGGAAACTTGCGCGCCGAATTTGTCGCTGGCGCGGTTCAGCTATTCAGCTTGCTTGACGGGGAATGGAACGGATGAACGACACGCTGTTCCAGGCCGGGGCACTCATCATCCCGCTTATCTTCGCCATCGTGTTTCACGAGGTGGCGCATGGCTGGGTGGCGAAATTGCTCGGCGATCCGACAGCGCAGGAACAAAAGCGGCTCAGCCTCAATCCGCTGCGCCATGTCGATCCGATCGGCACGGTAATCCTGCCGGGCCTGCTGGCGCTGGCCAAGGGGCCGGTGTTCGGCTGGGCCAAGCCGGTGCCGGTCGACAAGCGGCGCCTGCGCAATCCGCGCAGCGGGATGATGCTGGTGGCGGCGGCGGGGCCTGGCAGCAACCTTATCCTCGCCGGCATCGGCGCGGTGCTGTTGGGCGTTCTGCTGCGCTACTACACCGGCGGCGACCAACCATCGCTGGGAATCCGGTTTCTGGTTGCCAATTTGATGAATTTCCTGACGATCAACCTGTTCCTGGCGCTGTTCAACCTGCTGCCGATCCCGCCGTTCGACGGCTCGCACATTGTCGAAGGACTGCTCCCGCCAAAAGCGGCGCAGGCTTATGCGCGGCTGCACCGATTCGGTTTTCTGCTGATCTTCCTGCTGCTGATCGTGCTGCCCTGGCTGGTGCCCGCGTTCAATCCGGTCGCCTGGATTTTACTCCCGCCGGTCGAGTGGCTGGCGCAGCATTACATTGCGCTGGCGACGGTGATTGCCGGGCGCTGAGGTGAAACAGCCCCTGCATGGCTGGCTGATTTTCGACAAGCCCATCGGGCTCGGCTCGACCCAGGCGGTCGGCGCGGTGAAGCGCAATCTGCGCGAGGCCGGTTACGCCAAGGTCAAGGTCGGCCACGGCGGCACGCTCGATCCACTGGCGAGCGGGGTGCTGCCGATTGCGCTGGGCGAGGCGACCAAGCTTGCGGGGCGGATGCTTGATGCGAGCAAGGTCTATGAATTCACCGTGGCGTTTGGGGCTGAGACCGATACGCTGGACCTTGAGGGCAAGGTGATTGCGGATAG
>JANLQW010000076.1:0-7119 GCA_031368085.1 Novosphingobium sp.
TCTTGGCCGGGTGGACGTTGACGTCGACCTCGTCGGGCGGCAGCTCGAGGAACAGTGCCAGCACAGCGTGCCGGTCGCGCGCCAGCATCCCGGCATAGGCCCCGCGCACCGCGCCGATCAGCAGGCGGTCCTTCACCGGCCGGCCGTTGACGAAAAGAAACTGGTGATCGGCCACGCCCCGGTTGAATGTCGGCAGGCCGGCAACTCCGGTCAATCGCGCCGCGCCGCGTTCGACCTCGATGGCCACGCCGTCCTCGGCAAGTTCGCGCGCGACGATGCGCGACACGCGCTGCGCCAGCGCCTCGCCCGGCTGCACCGCAAGAACGCGCCGGCCGTCGTGCTCCAGGGTGAAGCCGATCTTCGGCCGGGCCATGGCGAGGCGGCGCACGACATCGAGGCAGGCGGCATATTCCGAGCGGGCGCCGCGCAGAAATTTGCGGCGAGCCGGAATGCGCTCGAACAGCTGCTCGATGCGGATGCGGGTGCCCGGCGGCAGCGCGGCCGGTCCCTCGCCCGCCCAGGCGCCATGATCGATCAGGCTGCGCCAGCCTTCCTCCTGCCCCCTCACCCGGCTCTCGATGGTCAGCCTGGCGACACTGGCGATCGACGGCAGCGCCTCCCCGCGGAAACCAAGCGTGGAAACCTGCTCGATATGCTCGTCGGGCAGCTTCGAGGTGGCATGGCGTTCGAGCGCCAGGGCGATGTCCGGCGGCGCCATGCCGCAACCGTCATCGGTCACCTCGACCAGATCGAGCCCGCCATTTGCGAGCCTGACAACGATGTTCACGGCGCCAGCATCGATCGAATTTTCGACCAGTTCCTTCAGCGCCGAGGCTGGCCGTTCCACCACTTCCCCGGCCGCGATGCGGTTAATCAAATTTTCAGGGAGTCGACGAATAGTGGCCATGTCCATACCTTAGCGGTGAAGCGGCATGAATTCGAGACAAGAGCCGGGGATAACCCGCTTAACTGCTACTAATTTTTGGCCTTTCCCCATGGCTTGGGTTAAGCAGCCGCGTTCTTCGCCAACTCCGCCGGTTCTCCGCTGCCGCAAACATGCGCGGTAAGTGTCCGGCCAGCTAACGGATTTTTTCAATGGCATCCCGATGGGCGCGATTCTTCCGGTTCGGTACGCCGAATATGGCGATTGACCTCGGCACGGCAAACACGCTGGTCTATGTCGAGGGTCGCGGGATCGTGCTGAACGAGCCTTCCGTGGTGGCGATCGAGACGATCAACGGCATCAAGCGGGTCAAGGCGGTGGGCGACGACGCCAAGATGATGATGGGCAAGACGCCGGACAATATCGAAGCGATCCGCCCGCTGCGCGACGGCGTCATCGCCGACATTGAAATCGCCGAGGAAATGATCAAGCACTTCATCCGCAAGGTCAACGGCAAGAAAAGCTTCCTGCGCTATCCCGAGATCGTCATCTGCGTACCCTCGGGCTCGACCTCGGTCGAACGCCGGGCGATCCGCGATGCGGCTTCCAACGCCGGCGCCAGTGAAGTCCACCTGATCCTCGAGCCGTTGGCCGCGGCGATCGGCGCCGACATGCCGGTGACCGAGCCGATCGGCTCGATGGTGGTCGATATCGGCGGCGGCACCACCGAAGTCGCGGTGCTGTCCCTGCGCGGCCTCGCCTACACCACTTCGGTCCGGGTCGGCGGCGACAAGATGGACGAGGCCATCGTCAGCTATGTCCGCCGCCACCACAATCTGCTGATCGGCGAAGCCACGGCCGAGCGGATCAAGAAGGAATACGGCATCGCCACCGTGCCCGCCGACGGCATCGGCGAGACCATTCACATCAAGGGCCGCGATCTGGTCAACGGTGTGCCCAAGGAAATCACCATCACCCAGGCCAACATCGCCGAGGCGCTGTCCGAGCCGATCGGGGCGATCATCGAGGGGGTGCGCATCGCGCTGGAAAATACCGCCCCCGAACTCGCCGCCGACATCGTCGATCAGGGCATCGTGCTGACCGGCGGCGGCGCCTTGATCAAGGGGCTCGACGATTATCTGCGCGAGGAGACCGGCCTTCCCGTCAGCATCGCCGAGGATCCGCTGTCCTGCGTCGCCCTCGGCACGGGCCGGGCGATGGAAGATCCGATCTATCGCGGCGTGTTGATGACCGCCTGAGCGTGGGACAACCGGCGGTGCCCTCCCTTTCCGGAGCGCCGCCGCAGGAGGGAGAAGGCACCGCATGGCGCCGCCGAACCGGCGCCCCGGCTATTCCCGCAGGGCGCAATATACCACATTCTTCGCATATCTTGCCGGCGCTGCCGGCGCGCTGATCGGCGCCGCCCTGCTGCTGATTTCTCTTGCCAACCCCACCGCGTTTTCCTGGCTGCGAGGCTGGGGCAGCGATGCCGTGGCACCGGTCGGCCGGGCGGCCAGCATGGCGCGAACCGGCAGTTTGGGCTTTTTCGAGACCGTTGGCGGCTATTTCGCCGCGGCGCGGCAGAATGCCATGCTCAGGCGCGAGATCGAGGCGGCCAAGGTCCGGCTTGTCGAAGCACAGGCGCAAGCGGATGAAAACCGCAGACTCAAGATGCTGCTCGGGCTTAATGACAGTGACGCTCGACCGGTAACCTACGCACGACTGATCAGCTCGACCTCGTCGAGTACGCGCCGCTTCGGCACCCTGTCGGCGGGAGCGAAGGACGGTATCGTCGTCGGTATGCCGGTACGCTCGCCGCTGGGTCTGGTCGGCCGCGTGCTTGAAGTCGGCAATGTGACGTCGCGCATATTGCTGGTGACCGATCCGGAAAGCGTCGTTCCGGTGCGCCGCGCGAGCGACGGCATACCGGCATTTGCTCAGGGGCGCTCGGACGGTACCTTGCGAATTCGGCTGATCAGCCTCGGAATCAATCCCCTGAAGCCCGGAGATACCTTCGTGACGTCGGGCTCGGGCGGGCTGTTTCGCCCCGGCACGGCAATTGCCGTGGTCAGCTCGCTCACTCGCGACGGCGCGCTGGGCAGGCTGCTCAGCGATCCTTCGGCCAGTGAATACGTCGCCGTCGAACCCGTCTGGGCGCCTGAGGCCCCGCAGCCCAGCCCTGGCGCCGCATCAGCTCCAGCGGAGCAGCCGTGATGGCGCCGCCCCGCCTGGCGCGCCCCATCGTCAATCGCTTCCGTAAGCGCATCAACCGCGCGCCCTCGCCCGTGCTGGCGGTTTCATTGCCGTGGCTGTCGATCATGCTTGGCTCGCTCCTCCCGACCTTCCCGCTGATCGCCTCGGCGCCGGTGATGCCGCCGTTCGGGCTGATGCTGCTGCTTACCTGGCGCCAACTGCGTCCGGGCATCCTGCCTATCTGGATTGGCCTGCCGCTGGGGGCGTTCGACGATATCTACAGCGGACAGCCGTTCGGCAGCGCAATATTGCTCTGGTCCGCGTTGATGATCGTCCTTGAGATCATCGAAATCCGATTTCCGTGGCGCAATTTTTTGCTCGATTGGCTGGTTTCCACCGGGCTGCTTTGCGCCTATCTGATAGCCGCGCTGGCGATCGCCAATGCGGCGGGCGGAGCGGCGAAGCTGTCGGTGCTTATTCCTCAAGTGGTTTCGGCGATGCTGCTGTTTCCCGTGATCGGCCGACTGGCTGCGGCGCTCGATAGACTGAGATTGATGCCGCTAGTGGATGCGAATTGATGGCTGCTGCACGCCGGCTCGTCAGTATCGGCACGCTGAAGAACAGTTTCGACCGCCGCAGCGCCGTGCTTGGCGCGATGCAGGGCGGCATCGGTGTGTTGCTGGCGGCAAGGATGGGCTGGATTGCCATTTTTCAGAACGAAAAATATAATCTCGATGCGGAGAGCAACCGCGTCAATCTGACGCTGGTGCCACCGCGCCGGGGCTGGATCCTGGACCGCAATGGCGCGCCGCTTGCCTCGAACAAGGCGGATTTCCGGGTCGATATCATCCCCGACCGGCTGGTCGATCGGGACAAGACCGTCGGGGAGATTGGCCGCCTGCTCAGCCTGACAGCGGTCGAGCTTCGCGACCTCAAGGACAAGATCGACAAATCGGAGGGTTTCCAACCGGTAGAAGCTGCATCGGGGCTGGAATGGGACGAATTCGCCGCAGTCAGCGTGCGCTTGCCGGATATGCCTGGCGTTGTCGCCCAGCGCGGATTTTCACGCTTCTATCCGACCGGACCCTCGATTGGCCACCTGGTCGGCTATGTCGGCCCGGCGTCCGCTGCGGAATATGAGCGCGAGAAGAATCCGCTCCTTGTCACGCCGGGCTTCAAGATCGGCAAGGATGGGCTCGAAAAGCAGTTCGAGCAGAATTTGCGCGGCAAACCCGGGGCACGGCGTGTCGAAGTCACCGCGAGCGGCAAGATCGTCCGCGATCTCGATAGCCGCGAGGATGTTCCGGGCAAACCGATCAAGCTGACGATCAACGGGCCGCTGCAAGACTATGCCGCGCGCCGTCTGGGCACGGAATCGGGTGCGGTGGTGGTGCTGGATTGCCTGACGGGCGACATCCTCTGCGCCGCCTCGATGCCCAGTTTCGATCCGAACCGGTTTGCCGACGGCATCGGCCGGGTTGAATGGAAGATGCTGTCCGATGACGATCATGTTCCGCTGCGCAACAAGGTGCTGCGCGGGCTGTATCCGCCGGGATCGACAGTCAAGCCGATGGTTGCCCTGTCGTTTCTGGAAGCCGGGCTGGATCCGGACGAAACCATCAACTGCGCCGGCGGATTGCGCGTCGGCAACCGGGTGTTCCACTGCTGGCAACGCCGCGGCCATGGCACGGTCAACATGGCCAAGGGCATCTATCAAAGCTGCGACGTCTATTTCTATAATTTCGCCCAGCGGATTGGCATGGATCCGATTGCGCTGATGGCGCGGCGGATGGGCCTCGGTCAATCCTTCCCGCTGCCGGTTGCCGGGCAATCCTTCGGCACGGTCCCCGATCCGGCCTGGAAGAAGCGCAAATACGGCAAGGACTGGGCGGTGTTCGACACGGTCAACGCTACCATTGGCCAAGGCTATATGCTGGTCAATCCGCTGCAGCAGGCGGTCATGGCGGCGCGTATCGCCAGCGGGCGCAATCTGATGCCGCGCCTGCTGTTCGATAATCGCACGCCCCAGATTGATCCGCTCGGCATCAGCCAGGAACATCTGGATTACGTCCACCAGGCAATGAAAGATGTGGTCAACGGCCCCGGCACTGCCGGCCGGGCCAAATTGCCGATGCCCGATGTGCTGCTGGCCGGCAAGACCGGCACAGCGCAGGTCGTCAGCCTCAGCGTCGGCAGCGGCAAGGGCGGTTTGTGGAAGCACCGTGACCACGGGCATTTCATTTGCTTTGCACCGTTCGACAAGCCGCGCTTTGCCTGTGCGGTAGTGATCGAGCACGGCGGCGGATCGAGCGCGGCCTATCCGGTAGCCCGCGACGTCATGACGTTCCTGTTCGATGCGGCCAAGGCAATGGAAGTGCTCACCGAAATGGAAGCCGGCTGGGGCGGCACGCCGCAGCAGCGGATGGAGGCAAAGTATCGCGTCTATGCGGCGCAATATGGCGGCGCTGCGCCCAAAGTGCCGACGCGGGATCAGGAGGATGCAACTCGCGGGGATGACGAGGCAGCCGCCGCGCCCCATCAGCCGATTGTCAGCGATGCGGCATCTCCGCCGCCAGAACCGGTCACAATCCCTCCGCCGCCGGCGGGCATTGCCCCGTCGACAACAGAAACCCGCACGCAATGAGCAGCTCGATCCTCCCCGATCCGGTCGCGCGGCAGCCCTGGCGTGTAATTCTGCCGCTGACTGCGCTGACCATATTCGGTTCGGCCGTGCTGTATTCGGCGGCACAAGGCAGCTTGTGGCCCTGGGCGGTGATCCATACCGTGCACTACGCCGTGTTCCTGGTCATGGCGCTGATCATGGCGCGGTTTCCGCGCGAATGGTTCAAATTCGCCGCTTACCCGGTCTATGCTGCGGTACTGATCATGCTGCTGTTCGTTGAGGCGCTCGGCAAGATCGGCGGCGGCAGCCAGCGCTGGCTCGACCTTGGTTTCATGACACTGCAGCCGTCAGAACTGATGAAGCCCGCTATCGTGCTGGTGCTGGCCCGCTTTTTCGACGCCCTGCCGCCTTCGCTCACGGTTAGTTGGCGGGGCCTTGTTCCTGCCGCCGCACTGCTCGCGGTGCCGGCCTTCTTCGTTATCATCCAGCCGGATCTCGGCACCGCCCTGGCGATATGTTTCGGCGGCGTGGTGGTGATTTTCCTCGCCGGCCTGCCGCTGCGCTGGTTCATCGGGGCAGGACTGGCGGCGGCAGTGGCCGCGCCAATCGCCTACTTCGCATTGCTCCACGATTATCAGCGCAAGCGAGTTACGATTTTCCTCGATCCCGAGAGCGACCCGCTCGGTTCGGGCTATCACATTACTCAGTCCAAAATCGCGATCGGCTCGGGCGGATTTTTCGGCAAGGGCTTCGGCAACGGCACGCAGAGCCACCTCGAATATCTTCCGGAATCCCACACCGACTTCGTCTTCGCCACCATGGCCGAGGAATGGGGCATGATTGGCGGGTTATTCGTCCTGCTCGTGTTTGGCATCATCCTGAGCTGGGGTCTGAACGTGGCGCGCAACAGCCCCGACCGCTTCTCACGCCTGCTCGCTGCCGGGATGACGACCACTATTTTCTTCTACGTCGCGATCAACCTGATGATGGTGATGGGCCTTGCACCGGTTGTCGGTATCCCCCTGCCTTTCGTCAGCCATGGAGGCTCTTCGATGATGACCAACATGATCTGCATCGGCACGATCATGGCGGTCGCTCGCTGGGGCAAACGCAGCAGCTCCTACTCCTGAAATCCGGCACGAAAACCGCTTTTCCTGCGGCCCGCAATCGCTATAGGAGGCGCTCGCAGCGAATCGGCAGGCCATCTGGCCTTTGGCGGTAGCGCTTGTGTGGACGCATAGCTCAGTTGGTAGAGCAGCTGACTCTTAATCAGCGGGTCCTTGGTTCGAGCCCAAGTGCGTCCACCATTTTTCCTATAGAAAACAAAGAGTTAACTCTAAGACCGTAATCATATTTGGCGCGATCGACATCGCCCTCTAGCGCATTTCTAGCCGTTGCCGCGACCCTTACGAAAGCGTAG
>JANLQW010000103.1:0-7478 GCA_031368085.1 Novosphingobium sp.
TCAGGACTGTCTGGTGCGGTCGAGAAGACTCGAACTTCCACGGGCTTTCGCCCACAACGACCTCAACGTTGCGCGTCTACCAGTTCCGCCACGACCGCAAAATCGAAAGGACAAAAATGCGTGTCCCCCGGGGTAGGATCGGGCCCTTAGCAAAGCGGCACGGGCGCTGCAAGCAGGCGGCGCGCAGGGCGGCGGTCAGGCCGGCTTCCAGCCGATTTCCGCGATACTGGCCGATTTGGGGACATCGGTGACGGCTTCGTTGATCGTCACGCTTTCACCAGGGGCCAGCTCGCGCTTGGGCGGGGCGACTTCCCAGCTGTAGACGATTCGCTCACGCGCATCGCGCAGCACGATCAGGATCGTTGGCACATCGCGGCGACCAGTGCCGACGTTGGTCACCGTACCGCTGGCGCCGAAAAATTCCGTGCCGTTCGGCAACGTCCGGCGTTCCTGCCGGTTGGGCGGGAAATCGAGCACCAGATCCGGTTGCGCCTCGGCGAAGGTCTGGCGGGCGATCGGCATCCAGTCCGGTAGGCCGTTCCAGGCAAGGGTCATGGTCGCCGCGAGCGCGAACACCGCGAAACCTGCGGCCGCCCAGGTCCATATCTTGAGCATGTTGCGGCGCGGCCTGAACGGCGGTTCATGCGCGAAGCTTGACTGGTTTTCCTGGTAATCCGACCAGCTTTGATCCTCGGCATAGGCAGGTGGCGCGGTCGGTTCTGCCGCATAGGCCGGCAGGGGTGCCGGCGGTGCCTCGGGCTCCGCGAAGGGCTCAGTTCGCTCCGACGCCGGAATAGGTACAGGCGCTGCGGGCGGCGCTGCTTGCGCGGGGGGAGAAGGGGGGACGACTTCGGTCTGCGGGGCGGCAGACGTCTGCGCTGCCAGTTCTGGTAGCGGGCCATCCTGAAACCAGCTGTGCCGGCATTTGGCGCAGCGTACGGTGCGACCATCGACGCCAATCGCGCTGTCGGGCACAACATAGCGGGTCGTGCATGCGGGGCAGGCGATGATCATTTCTGCGTTAAGCATGATGCGGAGCCGCGCGGCAAGTGTCCCGTTGTCGAACCACTGCGGCAATGCTCTTTTTTCCACATGGATTGACGGCTATAGGCACACAGCGCACCGCGCCGGACCGGATTTTAACAAAACCATGACCAATTCTGCCGACGGGGAAATCGTTCAGTTCGACAATGTCGGTCTGCGCTACGGCACGGATCGCGAAGTGCTGAACGGCGTTTCGTTCACCCTGTTTCCCGGCAGCTTCTATTTCATCACTGGCGCCAGCGGCGCGGGCAAGACCTCGCTGCTCAAGCTGCTCTATCTCGCCCAGCGGCCATCGCGGGGGGCGATCCGGATGTTCGGCACCGATGTCATCACCATGCCGCGCCAGCGACTGCCTGAGTTCAGGCGGCGGCTCGGGGTGGTTTTTCAGGACTTCCGGCTGGTGCCGCACTTGTCCGCCTTCGACAACGTCGCCCTGCCGCTGCGAATCGCCGGCGCCGACGAGAAGGAGTTGGCGCAGCAGGTGCGCGACATGCTCGAATGGGTGGGGCTGGGCGACCGGCTCGATGCGCCGCCGGCGAGCCTGTCGGGCGGCGAGCAGCAGCGCGTCGCCATCGCCCGCGCGGTCGTCGCCCGGCCGGCGGTGCTGCTTGCCGACGAGCCGACCGGGAACGTCGATCCCGAGATGGCGGTGAAATTGCTACGCTTGTTCTCGGCGCTAAATCGGCTCGGCACGACCGTGATGGTGGCGACGCATGATCTGCATCTGTTGCAGAAAGTGCCGGATTCGCTGATCATGCGGCTCGACAAGGGACGCCTGCTCGATCCAACCGGCGCGCTGCGCTATCCGCCGCGCAATCCGGTTCCAATCCAGCAGGATTTCGCCTGATGGGCGGCTGGCGGCTCCTGTCCGGCAGCAGCGAAGCGCGGCTGGTGCCGCTGCCGCGGCTGGCGGGCCCGATGCCCTGGGTGATCGCGATCATGGTCGCACTGACGGTGATCGCTGCCGCCGCCGGGCTTTCGCTGCGCAAAACTGCAGTTGCCACCGGAGCGGAGCTTTCCCGCGGGATTACCGTGCAGATCGTGGAGGCGGAGGCGGAGGCGCGCGCCCGGCAGGCTACGGCGAGCATTGGCCGGCTGCGCGCCGCGCCGGGCGTGGTCTCGGTCCGGCAAGTGCCGCAGGCCGAAGTCGATGCGCTGATCGAACCCTGGCTGGGTGCAGGAACCGCCGATGGCGAGGCCATTCCGGTGCCGGCGCTGATCGACGCGCGGATGACGGGAGAAGTCACCCCCGCTCGCCTGGCGGCGCTCCGGGCGTCGCTGCGCGACGTGGCGCCGGCCGCGCGAGTTGACGCGCAGTCGAGCTGGCTGAGGCCGGTGTTCGGCGCGATCCAGTCGCTGCAATGGCTGGCTATCGCACTCGTCGCGCTGCTAGGCTTTGCCATGGCCGCAGCGGTGCTGCTGGCGGCCCGCACGGCGCTGGGCAACAACCGCGACACCATCGAGATCGTTCACCTGCTCGGCGGCACCGACGGCCAGATCGCCCGGACTTTCCAACGTGCGATCGGTGTCGATGCCGCGGCCGGCGGGCTGCTGGGCCTGGCTCTCGGGCTGGTCGCGGTGCTGTTCCTTGGCCGCCGGTTCGCCGCGCTCGGGGCGGGTCTGGTCGATAGCGGCTCGCTCGAGTGGCCCGAGTGGGCGGGGTTGGCCCTGATCCCGCTGGTGACTGCGGTTCTGGCCATGCTGACCGCGCGCCTCACCGTGCTGCGCGCCTTGCGGCGGCTGTTGTAGCATGGGACGCTTGCTGCAACGTCTCGCCGGCGCGCTGCTACTTGCCTGGATGGTTGGCTTCATATGGTTCGCCATGCTGCCACCGCAGCCGCAGGACGGCGGCAGGACCGACGCGGCCATAGTCGTCACCGGCGGCGAAGGGCGGATCGCCCGCGGCCTGGAGGCGCTGCGCAAAGGCTGGACCCGGCGTCTGCTCGTCTCCGGGGTGGACCGCGAGGTGCGGCCCCGCGAATTCGCCGTGCAGCACCGGGTTTCCTCGGAGGCCATGCGCTGCTGCGTGACGCTGGGCTTTGAATCGGTCGATACCCGCTCCAACGGCGCGGAAGCCGGGCGCTGGATCGCGGCCAAAAAGCTAAAATCGGTGCGCTTGATCACGACCGACTGGCATATGCGCCGCGCCGCGTTCGAACTTGCCCGGGCGAGCCCCAACGATCTAACGGTAATCCGTGACGCGGTCGTCTCGCACCCGTCAATGGGAACGCTGTTCGTGGAATACAATAAGTTTGTCGCGCGCTGGATTTCGCAGGCGTGGGGCGGCTGATGGCGGCACCGGTGCGAGGCGCGAGCCTGGGCGACGTTTTGCGCAGCCTCGCCTTTTATGCCGTATTCTACGGTGGCAGCATGCCGATCGTGCTTGGCGCGGTGCTGGCGGTGTTCCTTGCTCCGTCGGCGTTTCGTCCCATTGCGGACAGCTGGTCGTCGTGGCACCGTTTCTGCATGGCGCATCTGCTCCGCATCCGGGTCGAGACGCGCGGGGCGCTGCCGACGGGGAAATACTTCGTCGCCTACAAGCATGAAAGCTTCTTCGAGGCGATCGACCTGCCTTATGTCGTTCCCGGACCTGGCGTTTTCGCGAAGATGGAGCTGATGCGCATTCCGCTGTGGGGGCGGGCGGCGGCGGCTTACGGCATTGTCGGGATAGACCGGCACCAGGGCGCCAGAACATTGCGCGCGATGGTGACGGCGGCGAAAAAAATGACCGACGAGGGCCGCCCGCTGGCCATCTTTCCCGAAGGGACCAGGGTGGCCCATGACACCAGGCCGCCGTTGCAGGCGGGCTTTGCCGGGCTCTACAAGATGCTCGGCCTGCCGGTAGTGCCGATCGCGGTCAACAGCGGCCCGCTCTACCACCGCCGCTGGAAACACCGCGGCACTATCACAATTGCTATCGGCGAGCCGATCGAGCCCGGCCTGCCGCGCGCCGAGATCGAGGCGCGGGTGCATGCCGCGATCAACGCGCTCAATGCGCCGGAGGTGATATGATGGCAAAACCCGGACATGGCAAACGTCGCTCGCTGTTCGACGTCCTGGGCCCGGGTCTCGTTACCGGCGCAGCCGACGACGATCCCAGCGGCATCGGCACCTATAGCCAGGCGGGCGCGCAATTCGGCTATGGCATGGCCTGGACGATGTTCTTCGGCTACCCGCTGCTGGTCTCGATCCAGGCGATCTGCGCCCAGATCGGCGCGACGACGGGCAAGGGCATCGCCCGCAACCTGCGCCAGCACTATCCGCGGTCGCTGTTGCAGGCGGTCGTGCTGCTGCTGCTCATCGCCAACGTCATCAACCTCGGCGCCGATCTGGGCGCCATGGCGGCCGCGCTGGAATTGCTCTTGCCTGGCTCGCTGCTGCTCTACACCTTCCTGTTCGGTGTGGTCAGCGTCGGGCTGGAAATCTTCGTTAGCTATGATCGCTACGCCAGCGTTTTGAAATGGACAACGCTTTCGCTGTTCACCTATGTCGCGGTGGTATTTGTCGCGGACGTGCCGGTGGGAGAAGCGGTTCTCGCCACGCTGGTACCCCAGTTCAACTTCGACAAGCCCCATGCCATGGCCCTCGTGGCCATATTCGGCACGACCATCAGCCCCTATCTGTTCTTCTGGCAAGCTGGTCAGGAAGTCGAGGAACAGCATCGTCGTCACACCAAGCCGCTGTGCGTCTCGCCGCGCAGCAAGGGGGCTGAACTGGCGCGGATCCGGACCGATACTCTCGTCGGTATGGGCTTTTCGCACCTCGTCGCGCTATTCATCATTTTCGCTACGGCGGCGACGCTGCACGCCAATGGCATCACCGAGATCGAAACCGCCGCACAGGCCGCGCAGGCGCTGCGGCCCATTGCGGGTGACCTCGCGTTTGCGTTGTTTGCCGTCGGAATCATCGGCACTGGGATGCTGGCGGTGCCGGTGCTCGCCGGCTCGGCCGCCTACGCGGTCAGCGAGACTTTTGGCTGGACCGAGGGGCTGGACCGCAAGCCGCGTGAGGCCAAGGCGTTCTACGGCGTGATCGCCTTGGCGACGCTCGGCGGCGTCGCGCTCAACCTTATCGGCATCGACCCGATGAAGGCGCTCTACTGGGCCGCGGTGGTCAACGGGTTGCTGGCCCCGCCGCTGATGGTGGTGACGATGCTGATCGCCCGCAACCCGGTAGCGATGGGCGGCATGCCGATCTCGCGCAAGCTGGCGATTGGGGGCTGGCTCGCCACGGCGGTGATGTCGGCGGTAGCGGCAATCTTCCTGTTGGTGTGACGGTTCATTCTCCCAGCCATTCCGCCAGTGCCTCGCGCTGGGCCGCACTAAACAGCAGGCCAAGTTTGCTTCGCCGCCATAGGATATCGTCTGCTGTTTGCGCCCATTCCTCGCGGCGGAGGTAGTCCGCTTCGACCTGGCTGAGTCCGCAGCCAAAGTTGCGGCCAAGATCGTCCCAGCTGCTCGCCTTGCCGAGCCAGGCGAAGGCGCGGGTGCCATAAGCTTTCTGAATGCGGTCGGTATCGGCAAGGGAAAGAAAGGGAAACCGCGCGGCGATTTCATCCCTCAGCGCCGTTGCCCCGTCGACCGGAAAATCGCCGCCGGGCAGCGGCTTGGTCCGAGTCCAGGCCGGGCCGGAGAGCGCGGGCAGGCGCGCGGCCAGCAGATCCACCGCCGCCTCACCCAGATGCCGGTAGGTGGTTATCTTGCCGCCATAGACGCTGAGCAGCGGCGCGCCCTCGCTTTCCGGGCTCAGCTCCAGCCGGTAGCCGCGGGTCGCCGCTTCGGGCTTGCCTGAGCCCTCGTCGATCAGCGGCCGCACGCCGGCATAGCTCCACACGACATCGCCGGGGCTCAGCCCCCGCGCAAAATAGCGGCTGGCCGCCTCGCACAGATAGGCGATCTCCTCAGCGCTGGCGGATACGCCGGTAAGCGGGCCGGTGTGGTCGCGGTCGGTGGTGCCGATCAGGGTGAAGTCGCGCTCATAGGGAATGGCGAAGAAGATGCGCCGGTCGGGCAGCTGGAAGAAATAGGCGTAGGCGTGGTCGAACAGGCTGGGCACCACGATATGCGAGCCGCGCACCAGCCGAACCCCGAAGTGCGGTGTCCCGCCGGTCCGCCGCAGCACGTCGAGCACGGCTGGTCCGGCGGCATTGACCAGGGCGCGGGTGTGCAACACGCCGCCCGAGGTTTCCAGCAGCCAGCCGTCCCGGTCGCGCCGGGCGGCGGTCAGCGGGGTGCGGGTGCGGACCTGCGCGCCGTGTGCCGCCGCATCCATGGCGTTGAGCACCACCAGCCGGGCATCGTCGACCCAGCCGTCGGAATATTCGAAGCCGACGCGATAGCCGGGCTTCAGCGGCTGGCCGGCGGGGTGGGTTTTGAGATCGATCGTGTCGGTCGCTTGCAGCCGTTTGCGTCCGCCGATATGGTCGTAAAGGAACAGCCCCAGTCGCAGCAGCCAGGCCGGGCGCAGGCCCTTGGCGTGGGGCAGGACGAAGCGCATCGGCCAGATGATATGCGGCGCGATCCGCCACAGCGCCTCGCGCTCGGCTAGCGCCTCATGGACCAGAGCGAATTCATAATGCTCGAGATAGCGCAGGCCCCCGTGGATCAGCTTGGTCGAGGCCGAAGAGGTGCCGCAGGCGAGGTCGCCGGCCTCCAGGAGCAAAACCCGCGCGCCCCGCCCGGCGGCATCGCGGGCGATGCCAGCGCCATTGATGCCGCCGCCAATTACCGCGAGGTCGAAGCTTTCGCTCATGCGTCCTTGATAGCGGGCGGATTGAGCCGGCGGAACAGGCGTCCTTTTTCGCTGAACAGCACCGCCAGCAAGGTGACCGAACCCGCCGTCAGCAGCGCCAATGCCAGCGGCCGTGCTGTACCGTCATAAGCCTGGCCGATCAGCCCACCCAGGACGGATGCGACCAGCATGCGCAAGAAGGTCTGCACCGATGCGGCGGCTCCGGCGATTTCGGCGAAGGGCTGCAGCGCGATGGACGTAAAATTGGCACCAATGAAACCCAGCAAACACATGTTGGACCCCATGAGCAATGCGAATTGCCACAGCGTCTGGCCAGGACCGAATGCGACGGCGACCTGCATGGTGCTGATCGCAATAAAGGCGAGCAGGGCAGCTTGCGACACGCGCCGTGCGCCGAAGCGCTCGACGATCCTCGAATTGCCGAAATTGGCGACCGACATGGCCAGCGCCAGGCCGCCAAATACAAAGGGAAAGGCGTTTCCTGCACCGAAGTGCTCGGCGATGAGCTGCTGGCTGCTGTTGAGGAAGCCCCACATCGCGCTCATCATCATTGCGCTGCCGATCACATAGCCGATCGCCGCGCGGGTGATAAGGACGCGACCCATGTTCCCGGCGATGGCGCGCGGCAGGATGGATTGGCGGAACTCGGGGCGCAGCGTTTCAGGCAGTCGCTTCCACGCCCA
>JANLQW010000106.1:0-6937 GCA_031368085.1 Novosphingobium sp.
GTCAAAGGCTGTAGGAATTGGATAAGTCGTATAAAATCTAAGTATCATAAGAACCTTTGGAAGCTCAGGGAATGTCGGGAATTCGATTACCCTAAAACTTCTAAGCTTGGGGCCGCAGGTTCGAGTCCTGCCGGGCGCGCCAGATCTCCATCGGTCAAGCCCGGCACACGCGGAAAAGCCGGCCCCGTTTCCAGGACCGGCTTTCCGCTGTTCACCCTGTGAACCAAATTATTCGGGTGCCTTGTCCATCTTGTCGGCGTGATCTTCCATGGCGTCAGCCTTGGCGTCGCCGGTCTCGCGGACCGCGTCCGCCTTGTTCTGCAACGCTTCTTCGGAAGCGCCGCCCATGGCATCGGCCTTTGAGTCAATAGCGTCGGCCGTTGCGTCCGCAGAATCGCGAACCGCATCAGCCTGATTTTCAGCAGCATTTTCCTTCTTACTATCGCAAGCTGCAAGCGCCAGCCCAGCTGTCGCCAGAGTGGCAATCATCATGCCCTTGATAATCGTTTTCATGCGGTTCCCTTTCTTAAATCGAGGTAGAACATCTAGTCTCCCCCTTTGCCTTGAATCCATTTGCCAGTGCCGATCGGCTTGGCAATTCGTGAATAACGCAGTCAGGTTGCTCTTGTTCCGCAAAATTCTTTCCTTGCTCCACTGCTACTGTAATTCTCGCAAAATGTACGATGGTTTTCCAGTAAGCGCCGCCGGTTCGGGCGTCGTGCTTCAGCCTCGTCTGACCTGCTCCAGCGGCTGTCCGGTCACGGGATAGCCGTGGCCGTCAGGAATTCTGAGCCATTTCTGGCCATCGACCATTTCGATATAGGGGGAAATCAGGCCGACGGGGAATTCCTGCGCGTGAGCGCTGGCCTCCTTGAACGTGGCATAGAGCGCCAACCGCTCGAGGTTGCGGCGAGTGGGGTAAATAATCTGCGCCTCGCCAGCGTCGGCCATGGTCAGCACCGCAGCCGCGCTGGCCCAGAACAGACGGGTGTTCTCGGTCGCATCGACGGCGATATCGACCGCGCCAGTGCTGAGGTTGGCCAGGAAGAAACGGGTGTCGAAGCTGCCGTCCTGCTGCGGACTCCAGCGGGCAAACGGCACCAGACTATCAAGATCCAGCGACCAGCCGAATCGCTCAAGCAGCGGCGCCAGCGCGCCCTGTTCAAGCAGCAGCGCCCGCGCTTCGGCGGCTTGTCCGGCGCTCACCGAGCCCTGCAACGCGATGACAAGCCCGGTCTCCTCAAGCGTTTCGCGAACGCCCGCAACCTTCGCAGCGGCGATTTCCGGATCGGCGCCGGGCAACAGCCGCGCGGCCAAGGTGTAGTCTTCGGGATCGACCCGGCCGCCCGGGAATACCGCCGCGCCGCCGGCGAATCGCATTTCGCGGGCGCGCTGAACCATCAGCAGTTCGGGCGGACCGCCGGCCTTGCCATTGCGAAAAATTACAACAGTCGCAGCGGCAATTGTCTTGGGCTGATCGGCTTGGGTCATGCGCGTCCCTGGGAGGCTGGCAAATAGATTTGTAAGGACCGTTCGTGAACCGGGGCGTGTCGGATTACCTTACACACGCGCTCCTTTAGTTTCCTGTGGTTGGAAGAAAACTGTCAGGATTTCCCTATTTTCATGATTTGGCACGCTCTTTGCTTTGGTATCTGTACCCCACATAAGCAGTCTCGATTAGAGGCGGGGCCGCAACAGTCTCCTGCGGCCCCGCCTCCCCGAGACCCTTGGCGGAAAATCCGAAATTCATGCAATAGCGGTTCAAGAAGCGGCCTGGACCTTGGCCTCGCTCATGAGCTGGTTCAGCTCGCCCGCTTCGTACATTTCCATCATGATGTCGCTGCCGCCAACGAATTCACCCTTCACATAGAGCTGCGGAATGGTCGGCCATTCCGAAAAACCCTTGATGCCCTGGCGGATTTCCATGTCCTGCAGCACATCGACGCTTTCATAGGCGACGCCGAGTTGATCGAGGATCGCGATCGCCCGGCTGGAAAAGCCGCATTGCGGAAACAGCGGCGTGCCCTTCATGAACAAGACGACGTCGTTCGCTTTGACGATATCGGCGATGCGGCTGTGGGCGTCTGACATTTCTATCGAATTCCTTGCTCTGGTCCCGTTCAATTGGGGACAGCGGTAGTCAGTTGCAAGGCGTGGAGCTCCTCGCCCATGCGCCCACCGAGGGCCGCGAAGACCAGCTTGTGCTGGGCGATGCGCGGTTTGCCGCGAAACGCCTCGGATACCACGCGCGCGGCATAATGGTCGCCGTCGCCGGCAAGATCGGTGATCGTGACGTCCGCATCGGGCAAGGCGGCGCGGATCAGATTCTCGATGTCACGCGCGGGCATCGGCATGTCAGGATTCGCCCATCAGCATGCGGCGCGCCTCGATCATCTTGGCTTCGAGTGCGGCGCGGATTTCGCTGTCGTTGGTGTCGACCCCGGCGGAGGTCAGATCGCCGATCAGCTTGCGGATCACGTCCTCGTCGCCCGCTTCCTCAAAATCGGCCTGAATCACGCTTTTGGCATAGGCCTCGGTTTCGGCAGGCGAGAGCTTCATCCGCTCGGCTGCCCAATGTCCGACCAGCTTGTTGCGCCGCGCGGTAATGCGAAACAGCGTATCCTGGTCCAGCGCGTGCTTGGCTTCTTCGCCGCGCCCGCGGTCTTTGAAATCGGTCATGTCTTGAACCTCGTTGTCGCAATCATCGGGATAGGGCCTCGCCCACCTGCATTCAATCCCCGTCGCCCCAGCTTGAGCACGATGCGATTAGATTGAATCGCGTCGTGCTCAAGAGTCTTTGTTTGCGCGCGATTTATTGCGAAAAACCGGTGCCCACTTTTTCGCATCGCGCTCTAAATTTGCACCACCACCTTGCCCAGCGCCTTGCCTTCCGACAGCAGCGAAATCGCCTCGCCGCCACGTTCGAGCGGGAAAGTTGCGGAGATATGGGGCTTGATCTGGCCCGCCTGCAGCATGGCGAACAGGTCGCCGACGAGTATGCGGTTGCGCGTCGGCTCGCGCCTCATGAACTCGCCGTAGAATACGCCGCGAATATCGGCGGATTTGATCTGCGCGAGATTGAGCGGCAAGCTAGGGATGCCGGCGGTAAAGCCGATTACCAGATATCGCCCCTCCCACCCGATCGCACGCATTGCCGGTTCGGCATAGCCGCCGCCGACGGGATCGTAGATCACCTGGGCGCCGCCCGGCCCGCAGGCGGCCTTGAAATCACCCAGCAGCGCGCGCGCCTGCTCGCGGTCAAACGGCGGGCGGCCGTAGATCACCGTCTCATCCGCGCCGGCCGCGCGGGCAAGCGCCGCCTTCTCCTCGCTGGAAACCGCCGCGACCACCCGCGCGCTCAACGCCTTGCCAAGCTCAACCGCCGACAGGCCGGTGCCGCCGGCCGCGCCCAGCACCAGCAGCGTCTCGCCGGCTTGCAATCCGGCGCGATTCCTTAGCGCATAAATCGAGGTGCCATAGGTGAGAAGCATCGCGGCGCCGACCTCGAAGGTGACGCTGTCCGGCAGGGCAAACACCCGATCCGCAAGAACGGCAACCTTCTCGCACAGCCCGCCACTGATCAGGATCGCCGCCACCCGGTCGCCAATCTGCCACTGGGTAACCCCGTCACCGACAGCCTCGACCAGCCCGGCCACCTCGCCGCCGGGAGAAAACGGGCGGGGCGGCTTGAACTGGTAGAGGTCTTCGATGATCAGCGTGTCGGGAAAATTGATGCCGCAGGCCTTGACCGCGATCAGCACTTCGCCGGGGCCGGGGGAAGGCGCCTCCACCTCATCGAGGCTCAGCGTTTCCGGGCCGCCGGGCTGGTGCGAGCGCAGGGCTTTCATGCCCGCTCTCGCTCGGCGTGCGAAAGAAACGGAAGGTCGGTGCGCGCCTGCGCCTCATGAGCCGAAATCTCGGCATCCTGCGCCATGGTAAGCGCCACTTCGTCGAGCCCGTTCAGCAGACAATGCTTGCGGAATGGATCGATCTCGAAACTGAAGCGATCCTGGAACGGAGTGGTGACGGTCTGGGTTTCAATATCGACGGCAACCGGATCGGTTTTCGCCACTTCGAGCAGCCGGTCCACCGCCGCTTGTGGCAGCACCACGCCAAGGATGCCATTCTTGAAGGCGTTGCTGGAAAAAATGTCGGAAAAGCTTGGCGCGATGACGCAGGTGATGCCCATGTCGAGCAGCGCCCAGGCGGCGTGTTCGCGGCTGGAGCCGCAGCCGAAATTGTCGCCGGCGATGAGGATCGGCGCGCGCTCGTACTGCGGATCGCGGAACACATTGTCCGGCTCTTTCTTCACCGCCTCGAACGCGCCCTTGCCAAGTCCTTCGCGGCTGATCGTCTTGAGCCAATGCGCCGGGATGATGACGTCGGTATCGACATTTTTGCGGCCGAAAGGGATTGCCCGGCCGGATACGGTGCGCAGCGCCTCCATCAATCGGTCTCCGGCGCGTCCGCTGGCCGGCGCGGCTTGTCGTCGCGGGTCTTGCGGCGGCTGGCATAAAGCAGGGCGGCGGCGATCGCGGCCGAGCCGATGGCGGCTCCGGCGATCGCGGCTTTCCCCGCCCAGCGACTGGTGTCAGGCTTTTTGGTCATGCTTCTCCTATGTCCGCGCCGGGCCCGCGTTTCAAGGGCGGGACGCGCAATTTTGCGCCGGGCCTGGTCAAGCCGGGGCGGGGGCTGCTTCCGCCGCGGGTGTGCCGCAAGCCATGCAATACCGGAAGAACGCCATCTTGCGCTTGTCGCAACTGCCGCAATGGTCGAACAGGGTCATGCCGCAATGGACGCAGAAATTAGTTTCGCTGCCTTCCATCGCGGCAATCGGCCGGTCGCAGCCGGGGCAGACCTTGGCCGTCATTTTCTTGAATGCCTCGTCATGGCTGACCAGCTTGCGGCGCTCCTGCTCGGCCTGCAGTTCCACCGCCTGCCGCCGGGCGAGGTAGGTACGCATGTTCTTGATCAAATAATGGCCGGCAATGATGGTCAGCAATATGCCGACGCCGTAGCGGATATAGCCGCCGTAGCTGGGCAAGTAGGGCACCAGCTCGACGAAGAAGACGAACACCGCCGCCAGCACGAAGCCGCGCATCAGCGGCCAGTGATCGCTCTTGCGCTTCTTCACCACCAGCCAGCCGGCAACCAGCAACATCGGCAGGGTGATCGCCAGGCGCAGCAGGAAGATTCGCAAATCCTGCCAGAACATCGCTTTTTCATAGGCAGGGTAGGCTTGGCTCTGCAGCCGCGATTGCTGCTCCATCAGCGAGGATTCGCGCTGGCTCAGCGGCACTCGCTCGTTGTCCAGTGCATCGATCGCCGACTGCAAGGCGCGCTCGTTGCCCTTGAGCTGTTCGAGCGCGCGGGTGCGGGCGATGACTTCGGGGTCCTGCTGCGGGTTGGTGGTGGCGGTGCGCGTCTGGATCCAGGCCTGGAAGGTCTCGGTGCCTGTCTGAGAAGCCTTCTGGGCCTGCTCGAGCTGGAGCCGGGCGATCTGCAGCTTGTCGTCGATCGCGCCGCGCCGCGACTGGATCGTCCTCAGCTCGCCGCGAATGGTCCGCATTGCCGCGGATTCGACGAATTGCTCCTGCGTAACCTGCTGCTCGACCTGCGGCAGGTCGCCGATCACCAGATTGCCGAGGCCGATGATGAAAGCCCCAAGGACGACCGACACCGCCCACATGGCGATGCCGAATGCGCGTTCGGGTACGCGTACACCTCTGGCCATGATGATCTCCCCCTTTTTTACTCTCGGTGCGGAGGGTAGGAAACGTGGGGAGGCGTGTAAAGAGTGGTAGCCTAAAGCCAGTCCTCGCAGCGCAGGCCATCGACGCGGGCGAATTCCTTGAGGTTGCCGGTTATCAGCTTCAGGCCGAGACTGCGGGCATGGCCGGCGATGAGGAGGTCGTTGGGGCCGATAAGATTGCCCTTGGCTGCGAGGTCGGCTTTGATCAGGGCCGCGTGCCGGGCTGCGGCGCGGTCGAAATCCAGGACGGTAAGGTGAGATGCAAAGGCTTGCGCACGTTCCCGTTCAAATTCAGGTCGCGCCGATCGTTCGGCTCCATACTGCAATTCGTGAAGCACGATTGTCGAAATTGCCAGGGTCTCGGCCTCGGACTTGAACCGGGCGCGAAACTGCGCAGGCCGATCACGCATGACACGAATGCACAGGTTTGCGTCGAGCATTGCCGCGACGGTCAAAAGCTCTCCCGCTCCTCATATTCGCCTTGCGGGAAGCGTTCGGGAAAATCGAGGTTCGGCCCCTGATCGAAAAAATCGTCCCAGAAATCATTGACCGGGGTGATGATCAGCGCATTGCCATCCTTGCGAATACGCACCTTCTTGACGCTTTCCGGAAATTCCATGTCCTTCGGGATGCGAACCGCGATGTTGCGATTGGAACGAAACAGCGATGCTATCCGGTCGAATTTGGGATGGGCGTTCATGGGCGGAGGATGGGCAAACCGGTGGGATATGTCAATGGGATATACTCACCTAGCACAACGTTATATCACCCCACCAACTCCCGCACATCCGTCAGCCGCCCCGTCACCGCCGCCGCCGCCGCCATTGCCGGCGACATCAGGTGCGTCCGAGCCCCCGGGCCTTGCCGCCCGGTGAAGTTGCGGTTGCTCGTCGAGGCGCAGCGTTCGCCGGGCGGCACCTTGTCGGGGTTCATGCCGAGGCACATCGAACACCCAGGCGCGCGCCAGTCGAACCCGGCTTCGATGAAGATACGGTCGAGCCCCTCGGCCTCGGCCTGGAGTTTGACCAGACCGGAGCCGGGAACGACGAGCGCCTGCTTGATATTGGGCGCGACGCGTCGGCCCTTGGCGACCGCGGCGGCGGCGCGCAGGTCCTCGATCCGGCTGTTGGTGCAGCTGCCGATGAAGATGTTCTCGACGATCACGTCCTCGAGCCGGGTGCCGGG
>JANLQW010000145.1:0-8573 GCA_031368085.1 Novosphingobium sp.
AACTTGGCACACGTCCGCTCATCCTGAGCTTGTCGAAGGATCCACCTGACGATAACCACCCTGCGCCACCGTGCAGCCCGCCCGAGGTTGCATAGGCCTTGCCGGAAAACTTGCCGCCCGAATGCAGCATGGTGAGGATGACTTCGAGCGCCGACTTGCCGGGGTATTTCGGGTGCTCGTCGACCGGGATGCCGCGGCCATTGTCGGTGATGGTGAGGTGGTTGCCTTCTTCGAGCGTCACCTCGATCCGGGTGGCGTGGCCGGCAACCGCCTCGTCCATCGCATTGTCGAGCACTTCGGCGGCGAGATGGTGCAGCGCCCGCTCGTCAGTGCCGCCGACATACATGCCGGGGCGGCGGCGGACCGGCTCAAGCCCCTCCAGCACTTCGATCGCGCTGCCGTCATAGGTATCGCCATTGCTGGCCGGGAGTTTGTCGAACAGGTCTTCGGGTGGGTTGTCGGCCATGGAACACCTATAGAACGCCGCGATTTCGGGGTGCAAGGTGGCGCAGGGCGGTTATCGTCAGGCGGTATTTCTCCCCAGCGCGGGGAAAGTGTTATCAGTCCGAAAACTTCGCCGGTGCCGGGCTGATGACGTTGACTCCGCCGGCGCGCACTTCTCGAACTTCGAGCGCCCGTTCGATCGCGCCGTTGGAACGGAAGCGGAAAGCGCCGTCGAGACCAAGGAAGCCGCCGGCATCAAACAGCCGCCCGGTCGGGAACACGTCCCCCGGCCGCCAGTCGCGCGCAACCCGCAGCGCCAGCAGCACGCTGTCATAGCCAAGGGTTGCGATCCGGTAGGGCTGCGTGCCGAAGCGATTGCGATAGCTTTCGGAAAATTGGCGCCAGCGGTTATCGGCGACGGCCGCATACCACGCGCCATTCAGCGCCAGGGTGGAACTGGTCACGCTTTCCCCGCTCCACAGCTCGGTACCAAGGATGCGCGGAGCTGGGGTGCCGGCAGGCTTGAGCAGTCGCCCCGCCTGTGCGGAAATTCGGCCGCCATCAGCGATCAGCACCGCATCGTAACCGCCTTTCGCGCGCAGGCGCTGGGCAGCGCCGGTTACGGACGCCAGGGACCGGTCATAGGTCTCGATGCCGACGACGCTGCCGCCGCGATTGCGAACTGTTGCCATCAGCGAAGCCGAAGCGCGCTGGCCATATTCCCCTGCCGGCACCAGAGCGGCAAAGCGGTTTAATCCCTGAGCGCGTGCATAGGTCACCGTGCGCTGGACCGATTGGCTGGGCAGGCTGCCCATGATCAGCACGTCGCGCGTCGCCCGCATCTCGTCATTCGAGTAGGATACCACCGGAATGCGCGCGGGCCGGGCTGCTGCGGCGACGGCTGCAATGTCATCGGACATCAGCGGGCCGAGTATCAGCCGGTTGCCGTCGGCGATTGCCCGGGCCGCTGCCGGACCGGCGCCGCCTGCGGTGTCATAGGTGGTGATGCGCAGATTGTTTGCGTTGGTGTCGAGCACCGCCATGGTCGTGGCATTGGCAATCGCCTGTCCGGCAGCGGCGTTCGGACCGCGTAAGGGCACCAGCAAAGCGACGCGGTGCCGCTCGGTGTCGGTGGGCAGGATGGTGGAACTGGGCAGGTCTGGCGGCGGCGGGGGCGGCGCGGGCGGGCGGACGGGCGCGGCCTTGCACGCGGCAAGCAGGGCGATGCCTGCCATGGTTAGCAGCTTGCGCCGGTCGATCCTGAGGTTGAACATCGCTTGCCGGTCCCTGTCGTATGGCCCATGAAATCGGTCATGGAAGCTTCCCTGCCGCCCGGCCTGTACATTGTCGCGACGCCGATTGGCAATCTCGGCGATATAACCTTGCGCGCCTGTGCCGTGCTGCGGGGGGTTGCAGCGGTGGCGTGCGAGGACACCAGGGTGACTGGCAGGCTGCTCAACCACCTCGGCATCAAGAGCCGCATGATCCGTTATGACGACCACGCCAGCGAAGCGGACTGCGCCCGGCTGCTGGCGCTGATGGCCGACCAGCCGGTCGCGCTGGTGAGCGATGCCGGCACGCCGTTGATTTCCGATCCGGGTTACCGCCTGGTGCGCGATGCCCGGGAGGCGGGTGTCGCGGTGACCAGCCTGCCGGGGGCGAGCGCGGCGATTGTCGCCCTGACGCTCTCGGGCCTGCCAAGCAACCGCTTCCTGTTCGCCGGGTTCCTGCCCGCCAAGGCCAAGGCGCGGCAGGATGTGCTGGAGGAGCTTGCCGCTGTCCCGGCGACGCTGGTGTTTTACGAGACGGCGCCGCGCCTGGCGCAATCACTTGCGGCTATCGGCGAAGTCCTGCCGGGACGCGAGATCGCCGTGGCCCGCGAGCTGACCAAGAAGTTCGAGGAATGCCGCACCGGCACGCCGGAGGAATTGGCCGCGCATTTTGCGGCGAGCCCGCCCAAAGGCGAGATCGTCCTCCTCATCGCGCCGCCTGGCGCGCCGGCGCCAAAGCAGTTCGACAGCGATGCGCTGCTAATAGCCGAGCTTGCGCGTGCCAAGGCATCGCAGGCGGCGAGGAAAGTGGCGAAGTTGACCGGGCTGGACCGCAAGCTGCTCTATGCGCGGGCGCTGGAACTCAAATGAGAAGCCGGGCCGAACGGGAGCAGCGAGGGCGGCGCGGGGAATGGCTCGCGGCCTGGTATCTTCGCCTCTGCGGCTGGCGGATCCTAGCCCGCCGCGTCAAGACGCCGCGCGGGGAAGTGGACCTGGTCGCCAAGCGCGGCAGGACGGTTGTTTTCGTCGAGGTGAAGTGGCGTGCGCGGGCCGAACTGCTCGACAGCGCGATCGACATCTGGCGTTTGCGCCGGGTCGCGGCGGCAGCCGGAGCGATTGCTCACCGCTACGCCGGACCGGGCGACGATGTCCGCATCGATGTGTTGCTGCTCGCGCCGCGCTGCTGGCCCCGCCGGATTGCCAATGCGTGGCAACCCGGCGGTTAGGGACGGGTGAGGAGTAGGCCTTGCTTGCAGGCGACTTGCAGCCATTCATTCGCCGCGTTTAGAGCAGCGATCGGGAAATGTGAATCACCTCCACCCCCAACCCGCCTTTCCTGAGCTTGTCGAAGGACTGCTTTTTCTTCAGGCGGTTGCGCACGAAGCACGAAGAAAAAAACAGTGCTTCGACAAGCTCAGCATAGACGGTTTTGGCTCAAATAATCGGAACGATGCTCTAGTTCCCGGGATCGGGCCAGGCGATACTATTCGCGTGTCGGGCAAAACCGGCTTAAGCGCGGCACAGCACTTTTCACAAATCCGGAAGTAACATGACCCTGCGCGTCGCAGTCCAAATGGACCCGCTCGAAAGCATCAATATCAATGGCGATTCGAGCTTCTATCTGATGCTTGCTGCGCAGGCGCGCAGTCACCGGCTGTGGCACTACGATGTCGGCAGCCTTGCGCTCGATGAGGGACGGCTGACCGCCTGGGCAGCACCGGTGACGGTGCAGCGCCCGGCATCCCCGACAAGAACGCCGGGCGATCATTTCACGCGCGAGGCGTATCGCAAGATCGATCTGGCCGAGGACATCGACGTGGTCCTCATGCGCCAGGACCCGCCATTCGACCTCGGCTACATCACCGGCACCCATCTGCTCGAACGGCTCAAGGGCCGCACGCTGGTGGTCAATGACCCGGCGGCGGTGCGCAATGCGCCCGAAAAAGTCATGGTGCTGGATTATGCCCGCTTCATGCCGCCCACGCTGGTCGCCCGGCGGATCGAGGATGTGCGCGAATTTCAGCAGCGCCAGGTGCGAAATGGGTTTGGCGGCGAGCTGGTGATCAAGCCGCTGCACGGCAATGGCGGCAAGGCGGTGTTCCGCATTCCGGCCGATGGCAGCAATCTTGGCGCGCTGGTCGAGATGTTCCATGCTGCCTGGGTGGAACCCTTCATGGTCCAGCCGTTTCTCCCCGACGTCGCGCTGGGCGACAAACGGATCGTGCTGGTCGACGGAGAATTCGCCGGAGCGATCAATCGCAAGCCGGGGGAAGGCGAGTTCCGCTCAAACCTGGCCGTCGGCGGCTCCGCGGAAGCGACCGAGCTGACGCCGCGCGAGGAAGAGATTTGCGCGGCCATGGGCCCGGAGCTCAAGGCGCGCGGGCTGGTGTTCGTCGGCATCGATGTGATCGGCGGCAAGTGGTTGACTGAAATCAACGTCACCTCGCCCACCGGCATTGTCGTCATCGACCGGTTCAACGGCACCGATACGGCCGGGCGTATCTGGGACGCGATCGAAGCGCGACATTCGGCGATCTGAGGCGTTACCCCCGCCATGGACGAATGGATGATCCGGCTGATCGAACAGGGCGGCTATTGGGGCATTGGCTTCCTGATGGCGATCGAGAACGTGTTTCCGCCAATTCCGTCGGAATTGATCATGGGCCTTAGCGGCATTGCCGTGGCACGCGGCAGCATGTCGTTCTGGCCGCTGCTGGCGGTGGGTACGCTTGGCTCGACGCTGGGCAATTACGTCTGGTTCCTGATCGGCGACCGGCTTGGTTATGAGCGGCTGCGGCCGTTTGTGCGGCGCTGGGGGCGCTGGCTGACGATGGAGTGGCGCGATGTCGAGCGGGCGGCGGCCTTTTTCCGCCGACGCGGACAATGGATCGTCTTCGCCCTGCGATTTTCACCCTTCCTGCGGACGATGATCTCGTTGCCGGCCGGCCTGACCCATATGAAGCACTGGAAGTTCCTTGCCTTCACCTTTGCCGGCGCGGCGGTGTGGAATGCGCTGCTGATCCAGGGCGGAAAGTTGGCGGCGGGATATCTGGCCGAGATGAAAGGCGTTCTGTTCTGGGCAACGGTGGGAACGCTGGCGCTGGCCGTGGTGGGATACATATGGCGAGTGATACGCTGGAAGCCAAGCGAATAGCTGCCCTGCGGCCCGGCTACATGGCCTCGCGCGGGTGGGCATTGCGGTAGACGTCGAGCAGCATCGCCGCATCGACCCTGGTGTAAATCTGGGTCGACCCCAGGCTGGCGTGGCCGAGCAGTTCCTGCAGACTGCGCAAATCCGCTCCGGCACCCAGCAGGTGGGTGGCGAAGCTGTGGCGTAGCGCATGCGGGGTCGCGCTGGCCGGCAGCCCGAGCACAATCCGCGCCCGCGCGACGGCCTTCTGCACCATGCCCTGCGCCAGCGGTCCGCCTTTCGCACCCCGGAATACAGCTGCATTGCGGCTCATCGGCCAGGGGCAGAGAGCGAGATAAGCAGTCACCGCCTCGCGGACAACCGGCAGCAGCGGCACCACGCGCTGCTTGCCGCCCTTGCCGGTGACCGTCAGTACCTCGCCCAGCGGCAGCGCCGCGCCGGTGAGCGCTAAAGCCTCGGCAATCCGCAGCCCCGCGCCATAAAGCAGCAGCAGAACCGCCCGGTCACGCGCACCGATCCACTCCTCGCCGGCATCCTCGGCGACGATGGCGGCGAGGTGGACGGCTTCGTCGGGCGTCACCGGCCGGGGAATGCCCTTCTTGACCCGGGGCCCCCGCATGCGGGGCGGGGCGGGGTCGGGCACGCCGGCCTGCGCCCGGGCGAAGGCGATGAACGATTTGAGCGCCGACAGTTCCCTCGCCGCCGAGGCATTGCCGATGCCATCGGCCCGGCGGCGGGCGAGCTGGCCGCGCAGCGCCAGGCCGTCGAGCCGGGCGAGCGCGGGCCAGTCAGCCTCGCCGATTCCATCCAGCAGCCGTGCTGCCGTCGCCACATAGGCGCGAACCGTGTGCGGGCTGCGGCGGCGTCCACGGGTGAGATGGCTGCCCCAGGCCTCGAGAGTATCGGCGGGGATCATGCCGCCACCAACTCCGCCGGCACCAGTTCGCCGAGCAGCCCGTCGAGCAGGGGCATGCCGGCCTCGGTGACGCCGATGCGGTTGCTGTTCCGCCAGACTAGGCCCTTTGCCGTGTAGAAGTCGAACTTGCCCGGATCGCACAGCGCATCTTCTGGCAGGCCGAAGCGCCCTGCCAAACCGGCAAGGTCCACACCCTCGGCCAGCCGTAGCCCCATCAGCATCGCCTCCGCCGCCTGTTCGCGCGATTCGAGTACGCGGGTCTCACTAACGCCGTTATCGGATTTCGCCACCGCCGCCAGCCAGTTCTCGGGTTTGCGGTGCCGCACCGTGGCTACGCCGCCGCGGCGTCCATGCGCGCCGGGGCCGATGCCGCAATAGTCCTGATAACGCCAATAGGTCAGGTTGTGGCGGCTTTCCTCGCCGGGGCGGGCGTGGTTGCTGACCTCATAGGCGGGCATCCCGGCGGCTGTGGTGAGCTCGCGGGTGAGGGCGTACAGATCGCCCGCCGCGTCATCGTCCAGCGGGGTGAAGGCCTGCTCGCGCACCATCGTGGCGAAGCGGGTGCCCGGCTCGATGGTCAGCTGGTAGAGCGACAGATGCCCGGTCCCGAAACCGAGCGCCCGCTCAAGTTCGGCCCGCCATTGCCCGGGCGTCTGCCCCGGCCGGGCGTAGATCAGGTCAAAATTGACCCGCGCGAAATGCCGCTGCGCCACTTCGAGTGCCGCAAGGCCCTCGGCCGCATCGTGCAACCGGCCGAGGAAGCGCAGCGTCTCATCGTCTAGCGCCTGCAGGCCGAGCGAAACGCGGTTGATGCCGGTCGCCGCCAGCGCCCGGAAATTGGCCGCCTCGACCGAGGAGGGATTGGCTTCCAGGGTAATCTCGATGTCCGGGGCAAAGCCCCAAAGGCCTTGCGCCTCGCGCAGGAGCCGTTCGACCAGCGCCGGCGGCATCAACGACGGAGTGCCGCCGCCGAAGAACACCGATGTCAGCGCCTCGGCCGGGGTATTGGCGCGCTCGTGCCGCATGTCGGCGAGCAGGGCCGCCTCCCACCGCGCATGATCAATGCCGGAGCGAACATGGCTGTTGAAATCGCAGTAGTGGCACTTGGCGAGACAGAAGGGCCAGTGGATATAAAGCGCGCGGGCCATCCTCGCTTTCAGCAAGAATTAACTCGGGAATGTCAAGTTGCCAGCCATGGGGATCGGAAAGTTCGCCGCTTTGCTCGCCGGCGCTGGCGCTGCGCTGCTGATTGTAACAACGCCGCTATTGGCCGAGCCAGAACGTTCGGGCAGCGTCTACCAGCGGCTGCTGGCGGCGCACAATCGCGAGCGCGCAAGGCTCACTGTGCCGCGTTTGGTCTGGAGCGACAGGCTTACCGCGCAGGCGCAGGCCTGGGCCGATTCGCTCGCCCGGCGCGAGGCGTTTCATCATTCGAACAGAAAAACGCGCGGCGGCACCGGCGAGAACCTGTGGATGGGCACCACCGGTTACTACAGCCCCGAGGACATGATCGGCTCGTTCCTGGAAGAGAAACGCGACTTTCGCCGCGGCGTGTTTCCCGCTGTCTCGCGCACCGGCAACTGGGACGATGTCAGCCATTACACGCAGATTATCTGGCCGACCACGCAGGAGATCGGCTGTGCCATCGCGCGCAGTGACGGGGGCATGGACGTGCTGGTCTGCCGGTACTGGCCGAAGGGGAATATCGACAACCGCGCGGTGGGTTAGCCGAACTGATCCGCGACCAGCTTTTTGAAGGCATCGGCGCGGTGACTGATGCGGTGTTTTTCGGCCGGGTCGATCTCGGCGAAGGTCAGCGTACCGCCAACTGGCACGAATACCGGATCGTAGCCGAAACCGAGCGAGCCGCGCGGCGGCCAGGTCAGCGTGCCGTCGACCCGGCCTTCGTAGACCGTGCTGTCGCCGTCCGGCCAGGCGAGCGCGAGCACGCAGGCGAACCAGGCGCTGCGATCAGTGTCAGGGCCAAGCGCGCAGAGCATGCCTTCGACCTTGCCCATCGCCATGTACCAGTCGCGGCCTTGCCAAGCTTGATTGGCCGGCCCCTCGAACCACTGGCGTTCGGCCCAGTCGGCGGTGTAGACGCCGGGCCGGCCATCGAGTGCAGCGACGCACAGCCCGCTGTCGTCGGCCAGCGCAGGAATCTGCGATGCCTGCGCAGCAGCGCGCGCCTTGATCAGCGCATTCTCGACAAAATTCCTGCCCGTCTCCGCTGGCTCCGGCAGCCCGAGTGCACCGGCGGACAGGCATTCCACCCCATGGGGCGCGAGCAATGCGCCGATTTCCTTGAGCTTGCCCGCATTATGCGTGGCGATGACCAGCTTGCCGGACAGCCGCAGCATCAGCGCGCGACAGCCTCCGCCTGGCCAGCGAAAATCCGGTCACAGCCAATACGGGCGAGGCGAAGCAGGCGCAGCAGGCCCTCCTCGTCATACGTCGCGCCCTCGGCGGTGGCCTGCACCTCGGCGATATGGCCGCCTTCGATCAGCACGAAATTGGCGTCGGCATCGGCGTTGGAATCTTCGTCGTAATCGAGGTCGAGCACCGGGGTGCCCTGATAGATCCCGCAGCTGACGGCCGCGACTTTGCGGGTGAGCGGATCTTCGGCGATCGCGCCGGAAGCAAGCAAGCCATCGGTCGCCAGCTTCAACGCCACCCAGGCACCCGAAATCGCCGCCGTGCGCGTGCCGCCATCGGCCTGGATGACATCGCAGTCGAGCACGATCTGCCGCTCGCCGAGCTTCTTCATGTCTGTGACCGAGCGCAAGCTACG
>JANLQW010000186.1:0-3035 GCA_031368085.1 Novosphingobium sp.
CGCTTGTAATAGCGCCTTGTCGGCCCCTGGATTCTCATTCTTGCGGGCGCGAATGAACTCAATCGAATCAAGGAGTGACTGCATCCGTCATCGGAGCACGGCTCTTCGGCTTGATCAACCGGCAAGAACTTTATTCAGGGCGCTGGCGGAAGCGGTGGGATTCGAACCCACGGACGGGTTTCCCCGTCGCTGGTTTTCAAGACCAGTTCCTTAAACCACTCGGACACGCTTCCAAACCGCTTCAGCGGCGCGGCTAGAATTGCGCTAGACGGCACGAAGGTCGCCGTGCAAGAGCAAATCACCGCGCGCTGTTAACGTGTTGTAACCACACTCCTTTTTTGTGCCGTCAAGCTTTAAGCGGCGCAAACCCCCATAAGCTTTCAAGACCGCTGCCTTAAACCACTCGGCCACCTGTCCCACTTGCGCGAGGCGAAATGCGGCTAGCGCGGTGAGGCGGTTTTGTCACTCGTGTTCGTATTGCCCACATCGGCATTTTGGCAATGGCTGCGAGTATGGCGTGTGCCCGGCCGGATCGGCCATGTTGCGCCATCGAGGTTTAAGGGGGCTGAATTCAGCTAGCAGACCATTCCCGAATCGCGTGACCTGTGCGAAAACCTCGCCGATGAACCGCTCGCGCCGCCTGTGGATGGCTGTCCTGTTTGCCTGTGCCGCGGTTAGCCCGCAACCGGCTCTCCGCGCCCAGACCAGCTCTGAAGCGGGATTTCAGGGCTACCTGCAACTGCTGGCCGCCCGGGCTCGCGCTGAGGGGGTGAGCGAGGCAACGATCCTGCGAATGACCCAGGGGCTTTCGCTCAACTGGCGGGTGATCGAACTCGACCGCGCGCAGCCCGCCACCTCGCCAGTGCCGGCACCAGTCGCGCCTTATCTTCGCGAACATGTCGATGCCGCCCGGATCCAGGGCGGGCGCAGCATGTATAATCAGGTGGCCGGCACCGCTGCGGCGATCGAGCGCCAATACGGCGTTCCCGCCAGCATCATGCTCGCGATCTGGGGGCATGAAACCAATTACGGCAGCTATACCGGCAATTTCGACCTGGCGCGCTCGCTGGCGACACTGGCCTATGAGGGTCGCCGCCGCGAATTGTTCGCCGGCGAATTCATCGCGCTGCTCAAGATGGCCGACCGGGGCGTGCCGCGCGAGCGGATGCTGGGCAGCTGGGCCGGGGCCTTCGGTAATCCGCAATTCCTGCCGAGCGTCTACCTGCGCACCGCAGTCGATGCCGATGGCGACGGAATGCGCGACATCTGGTCGAGCCGCACCGACACCCTCGCCTCGATCGCCAACTATTTCCGCGATGCCGGCTGGCGGACGGGCGAACCTTGGGGGGTGCGGGCAACAGTCCCGGACGGCTTGAACCGCATGGCGGTAATGTCCCGCGCGCAATCGCCGACCTGCACCCGGGTTCACGCGCGGCATTCCGTATGGAAACCGGTGTCCGAATGGCGCGGACTGGGCGTCGTGCCCCAGCGGGCGATCGGTGATACAACCCTGGCGGCGCTGTTCGAACCCGATGGGCCGGGTACGCCAGCCTTCCTTTTAACCGGGAATTATAGGGTTATCCTGCAATATAACTGTTCGAACTACTACGCGCTATCCGTGGGGTTGCTTGCAGATGAGATTGCCCGTTAACCATGCGCTGCCGCTCGCGGTGCTTGTCTTTCTCTCCAGTTGCGTCGGCGGTGGCCACGGCGGTGATGCGGCGCTCGAGCCAATCGCCCGCAGTGGGCCGGCAGCGGATTATCCGGTGGTGATCGGCGCGCCGTTCACCGTCGAGGCGATAGCTTACACGCCCACTGATGCCCTGAATTATGATGCAGTCGGACAGGCGGTTATCGCCCCCGACGGCGGCGCAGCAGTGTCAATCGCCCACAAGACCCTGCCCCTGCCCAGCTATGCGGAAGTGACCGCATTGGACACCGGCAAAACCATCCTCGTGCGCGTCGAACGGCGCGGTCCGATGCGCAATGACCGCCTGGTGGAACTCTCGCCGGGCGCTGCCGCACAGCTCGGGGCAGAGGCGCAGGAAAGCGCCGCGATTCGCATTCGGCGCGTCAATCCGCCCGAGGTTGAGCGCGCCCTCCTGCGCAGCGGCCAGCGCGCGCCCGAGCGGATGGATACGCCGCAGTCGCTGCTCTCGGTGCTGAAGCGCAAACTCGATCCACAAGTTATCGCGCCAGCTGTGACGACACCGGTGGCCATACTGGCGCCAGGCGGGGAAGCCGCGGTTTCGGCGCCTCCACTCATAAAACCCGTGACAGTGTCACTTTCGCCGCCCAAGCCGCTCGCTACGCCAGTGGCGAAACCCTCGGCGCAACTCTCGCCGATTCCAACCGCGCCCGGAGCGGCTGGTAGTACATTGTTCGTGCAGATCGGCACCTTTGCAAAGCAGCAGAATGCCGCTTCAGCTGCATTCAAGCTGGGCGGAAAGGTGCGGCCTGCCGGACGGCTGGCTCGCGTTGTGCTCGGTCCCTTTGCCAGCCGCGCTGCGGCCGAAGCGGCTCTGGCGAAGGCCAGGGCAGCGGGCTATAGCGACGCGCGAATCCAGCGCTCCGACTGACCCTGTCACTCCGCCGCGCCGGGATTTTCGCCGGTCGTAGGGAGTTGGGCTTGAAGCATAAGTTACTCGCGTTGGCGGCGGCTCTTGGCGGGGCGGCGATGACGTTGCCGCTAGCGGCCGCACCTGCAGCACCCCTGCCGCCGCCCGAACTCGAGGCAATCCCGGTGGCGCTGCTGTTCGATGTCGGATCGGGCCAGCAGCTTTACGCCAAGAACGAGAAGCTGCGCTTCCTGCCGGCATCGGTTACCAAAGTCATGACCGCCTATTTGGCGTTTGAACTGATTGCACAGGGAAAGCTCCAAACCTGGCAGCGCTATACGGTTAATCCGAAGACTTTCGCGCAATGGCAGGGTCAGGGTTCCACCATGAACCTTGGCCGGGACGAGAGCGTCAGCGTCGATTCACTGCTTCAGGGCCTGACAACGATTTCCGCAAACGATGCCGCCGTTGTCCTGG
>JANLQW010000188.1:0-3259 GCA_031368085.1 Novosphingobium sp.
CGCCAGCGGGCGATGGGTCGTGCCTAAGTCCTCCCCGAGCTTGTCTCGGGGAGGGGAACCGCGCCCGAAGGGCGGGGTGGAGGGGGAATGCGGTCAGGCACCGCGCGGCAAGCAAGTTCCCCCTCCGTCAGTTCCTGCGAAACTGCCACCTCCCCGAGCAAGCTCGGAGAGGATTTGGGGCGTTTACTTCCCCGCCTTTTGCAACATTCCCATCGCGTGCATCGCTTGCTCCGTGCCGTTCTGGATAACGACATCGCTGGTGCGGTCGCTGATTTTGTTCCACTGGGCGGCGAAGCCTTCGACCGTGCGCTCGCTTTCGTCCAGCAGCACGCCCTCGTTCATCGTCACAAAAACGCTCTGGCAGACGCCGCCGCCCGCGCCAACGATGGCGTTCGACGGCGCATCGCCGGAAACCAGGAACAGCGCGGCGGGGACGACGTTTTCGGGACTGAACGCCTTGTAGGCTTCCTCGGGGAAGATATCCTCGGTCAGGCGGGTGCCCGCGATCGGCGCCAGCGAATTGACCCGGATGTCGTATTTCGCGCCCTCGAGATGGAGGGTCTTGGCCAGGCCGACGAGGCCCATTTTGGCAGCGCCGTAATTTGCCTGGCCAAAGTTGCCGCCGATGCCGGTGGACGAGGTGGTCATCAGGATGCGCCCGTAATTCTGCTCGCGCATCGTCTCCCACACCGCCTTGGTGGCGAAGGCCGAGCCGAGCAGATGAACCCGCACGACCAGTTCGAAGTCGGCCGGTTCCATCTTGATGAAGGTCTTGTCGCGCAGGATGCCGGCGTTGTTGATCAGGATGTGGATGGCGCCCCAGGCTTCCTTCGCCTTGGCGACCATTTCCTGCATCTGACCATATTCCGCGACGTTGCCGCCGTTCGACATCGCCTCGCCGCCTGCCGCCCTGATCTCTTCGACGACCTTGAGCGCCGCATCGGAATGGCCGGTGCCGTCGCGCGAGCCGCCAAGGTCGTTGACCACGACCTTGGCGCCGCGCCGCGCCAGTTCGAGCGCATAGGCCCGGCCAAGCCCGCCGCCGGCGCCTGTGACGATGGCGACTTTGTCCTGGAAGGAAATACTCATGATAAGGCTCCGCTAATCAGTCCGGCGGCCGCCGGTTATATATTGCACCGCAGCATTGCACGGTCGGCGGACGCTTTCAATGGCAAAGCGCCGCCGGAGCGGTGCGGGAACCGAGTTTGGCCAGCGCCGGGATAAGCTCATCGAAATGACCGATGACCGCGTCCGCGCCCAGTTCTGCGGGTGGCGCATCGTTGAACCCGAAGCTGACGGCAACGCTGGGAACACCTGCCGCCTTGGCCGCGCCAATGTCGTAGGTGGTGTCGCCGATGAACACCGCCCGGCCGCCGCCGGCGCGCGCGATCATCGCGTCGATCGGGTAGCGCGAAGGCTTGGCGCGGCCCGGACCCAGGGTATCGCCGCCAATAACGGTGTAGAACCGGGTAGAAAGCCCGAGCTCGCCCAGCACCCGCACGGCCAGTGCTTCGAGCTTGTTGGTCACCACCGCGAGCTTGACGCCGGCCTTCGCCAGCGCATCGAGCATCGCCTCCCCGCCCGGATACAGCCGGGTATGGACGGCGATGTTGGCCTCATAAAAAGAGAGCAAGGCGTCGTGCAGCGCCGGAATCTCCGCTTCGTCAGCGCCGCCGCTCAGCGCCAGCGCGCGCCGCAGCATAACGCGCCCGCCGCCGCCGATCAGCGCGCTGATTTCGCCGACCGGCACTGGCGCCCGGCCGCCTAGGACGAGCGCGTGGTTCACCGCCGCGCCAAGGTCCGCATGGGTGTCGAGCAGCGTGCCGTCGAGATCGAAGCCGACGATGTCGAAAGGAATTGTGCGCATTGGCGACGCCAGTGGCGCGCTATTCTGGAATCTGCAAGAATTTGCTGGCAAGGGCGTTAACCATGACAGACACAACGCCTCCTCTTGCCATTATTGTCCTTGCCGCGGGCAAGGGCACCCGCATGAAAAGCAACCTGCACAAGGTGCTCCACACGATTGCCGGGCGGCCGATGCTCGACCATCTGCTGGCCAGCGCTGTCGAACTGACGCCGACGCGGCAGGTGGTCGTGGTCGGCGCCCAGCGCGAGCAGCTCGAGGTGGCCCTGGCCGGTCAGGCGACAATCGCCGTGCAGGAGCCGCCGCAGGGCACTGGCCATTCGGTGAAGCAGGCCGAGGCGGCGCTTGCCGGCTTCTCCGGCGACGTCCTGATCCTGTATGGCGACGTGCCGTTCGTGCGCCCCGAGACGATGCGGGCGATGATCGCGCGGTTGCACGGGCCGGATGCGCCCGCAGTGGTCGTGCTCGGCTTCGAACCCGCCGATACGCTGCAATACGGCCGGGTGATCGCCGAGGGCGGGCGGATCGCCAGGATGGTCGAACACAAGGACGCCAGCGCCGAGGAACGCGCCTGCCGGCTGTGCAATTCCGGGCTGATGGCGGCGCGTGTCGACGAGCTGTTCGCGCTGCTCGCCCGGGTCGGCAACGACAATGCCCAGGGCGAATATTATCTTCCCGACGTGGTCAACATTGCTCTTGCCGATGGCCGCGCCTGCGCGGTGGTGGTCACGGACGATCCGGGCGAAGTTGCCGGGATCAACAGCCGCGCCGAACTCGCCGAGGCGGAAAGCCGCTGGCAGCAGCGCCGCCGGGCCCGGGCGATGGACGAGGGCGCGTCGCTGCTCGCGCCGGAAACCGTGTGGTTTTCCTGGGATACCCAGCTCGGCCGCGATGTTACGGTCGAGCCCAATGTCGTGTTCGGCCCGGGGGTAAAAGTGGCGGACGGCGTGCGCATCCGCGCCTTCTGCCACATCGAAGGCGCGCGTCTGGCAACCGGCAGCGAGGTCGGCCCCTACGCCCGGCTGCGGCCCGGCACGGTGCTGGAGGAGAACGTCAAAATCGGCAATTTCGTCGAGGTCAAGCAGGCGGTGCTGGGCAAGGGCGCCAAGGCCAGCCATCTCTCCTATATCGGCGATGCCGAGGTGGGGGCAGGGGCCAATATCGGCGCGGGCACGATCACCTGCAATTACGACGGCTATTTCAAGCACAAGACCGTGATCGGCGCGCGCGCCTTCATCGGCTCGAACGCGTCGCTGATCGCCCCGGTGAAGATCGGCGCCGATGCGATTGTCGCGGCGGGCAGCGCGGTCAGCCGTGACGTGGGCGAAGGTGAACTGCGGCTGGTCCGCGCCGAGCAACTGGTCAAGCCCGGCTGGGCCGACCGGTTCCACGATG
>JANLQW010000217.1:0-1690 GCA_031368085.1 Novosphingobium sp.
GGCGAGGAACGCCAGCCCCTCGATGGTCTCGATCCGGCAGCCGATTACCGGGCGCAGCTTGAGCGCCTGCGCCTCGCCGTGGAGCCGCACCACCCCGGCCATCGAGTTCACATCGGCGATCCCCAGCGCATCATAACCCAGCCCCCGCGCCGCAGTAACCAGATCAACCGCATCCGACGCCCCGCGCAGGAAGGAAAAACAGCTCGCCAGCCCCAGCTCGACAAAAGCCGCACGGGCTGGAGGCGCAATTTCGGCGGGATCCTGCGGGATCCTGCGGCGTTCGGGGGTGAGCGGGGCTTCGGGCATGGCAGCGGTCCGGGAACAGCGGAAATGTTCTTTATATGTTCTATGGAAACCGAAGGCTAGTCGCCTTTTGCCTCGCGCGCGGAACACCCCGGCTAAGGCCGCCTGCCAAACCGGAACCTTTAGCCCCTCCCACCATTCTGGGGCGATAGATTGCAAGGAGTTGTACCATGCCGATGATCGAGACCCGCGACGGAACCCGGCTTTATGTCAAGCAATGGGGCGAAGGTCGCCCGGTGGTGCTGATCCACGGCTGGCCGCTATCCGGCGACAGCTGGGATCCGGTCAGCCATGCGCTGGCCGAGGCCGGCTTCAAGGCGATCGCCTATGACCGGCGCGGCTTCGGCCGGTCGGACCAGCCCTCCGGCGGCTATGATTACGACACCTTCGCCGACGATCTCGCCGCGGTGATGGAACAATGCGCCGGCGGGCAGGACGCGGCGCTGGTCGGGTTCTCGATGGGGGGCGGCGAGATTGCCCGCTATCTTTCGCGCCACGGCGGCAAGGGCGTCAGCCAGGTGGCGCTGATATCCTCGGTCGTCCCATATATGCTCCAAACCGAAAACAATCCCGACGGCGTCCCGCAGTCGACGTTCGATGCAATGACCCAAGGCATGCTGGAGGACCGGGCGCATTTCTTCACCAGCTTCTTCAAGGATTTCTACGGCGTCGGCTGGCTGGCCAGTCCGGTCAGTGATGAAATGCTGCATGTCTCGTGGAACACGGCGATGCAGGCCGGCCTGAGGCCGACGCTGGCGGCGGCAAAGGCATTCGCCACCACCGATTTTCGCCCCGATCTTGCCAGCTTCACCATGCCTACTTTGATAATCCACGGCACTTCCGACAAGACCGTGCCGATCGACGCGACCGCGCGCGAAGTGGCGCGCAAGGTGCCGCATGCGACGCTGATCGAATATGGCGGCGAGCCGCACGGGTTGTTCGCCACCCAGACCGAAAGGTTGAAGCGCGACCTGCTGAACTTCCTGGGGGGCATTGAGCCGGAGGATAATAATCAGGAGGTACTCGATGAGGTGACGGCGCAGACGATGGTGTCGAACCAGCTCCTATAGTTTGATTCGTTCCCCGCCCCCCTGGGGAACGGCAGGAGAGGCGAAGAGCGATGCTTTTCGCCTCTCCGTTTGTCCTCGCGATCAGCCACACAGCCCCTGCAGGAACCATTGGGGCGCACCGCCCCGGCCGTCACCGGCCAGCCCTGCCCGGTAAATCCAGTACCGCCGCCCTTCCCCGTCCTCGATCCGGTAATAGTCGCGTAGCCGCACCGTGGAGCGTTCGCGCCACCATTCCGGGGCGATCCGTTCGGGGCCTTCGGCGCGCTCAATCTCGTGGACCGCGCCGCGCCAGCGGAAGCGGCGGGGGAGGCCGTCGG
>JANLQW010000227.1:0-5371 GCA_031368085.1 Novosphingobium sp.
CCGCGCAACCGCCGGGAGGATTTGATCAAGCGCGTCGTCGCGCTGCCCGGCGATCGCATTGCGGTGGTCAACGGCCATATCGTGCTCAACGGCAAGCCCGTGCCGCAAGCGGTCGAGCCGCCGGTCGAATTGCCGGTCGATGCCAATCAGCCCTGCGACGGCGGCACCTTCCCCGGGTTTTTTGCCCGCAAACCCTCCGGGAAACTGGTCTGCGATATGCCGTTGCTGCGCGAAACGCTGCCCAATGGCGCAAGCTATATGGTCATCGATCACCAGAACCAACCGCTCGACAATTTCGCGGAAATCCGGATACCGGCGGACCATGTCTTCTTGATGGGCGACAATCGCGACCATTCCGCCGACAGCCGGCTGCCACTGGATATGAACGGCCTGGGCGGACCAATCCCGCTTAGCGACATTGGCGGCAGGGCGGAATTTGTCACCTTCTCCTTCGACGGCAGCGAAAGCTGGAATCCACTGAGTTGGTGGAGGGCCTTGCGCCCGGACCGCGCTTGGCACACGTTGCGGCCCAGAATCGATGGACCGCGAAGCACATCGAAGGGCAGGCAATAGATGGCGCTCCAACCGGTCCGGCGCAGACCTCCAAGGACGCCCCCGCCGGTCGCCGGGCCAACCGGCCTTTCCGGTCCGCTGCTGCGGCGTGAGGCCAAACGGGCTTTCGACTGGCTGGGCATGGCTTCGCAGTTGGCACTGGCGGTGTTTCGGGCAAAGCCAAGCGCTCGCCGATCCGATGATCGCGATGGGCAAGGTCTGGTTGAAGCGCGAAGCGGCCCGGCACCAGCCGACTGAACCGGGTTGATCGATGGCGCGCAAATTCCTGTATCTCGTGGCGGCGCTAATCGTGATGGTGCTTGGCGTGCTGCTGGCGCTGCAATTTTGGTCGAACGAGCTGACCCGGCTGGCGATAACGCCCACCACCCCGTTCGAGTCGCAACCCGCCATCGCCCCCCATGCTTACGAGAGCCCCGCGATGTGGCTGTCCCGCCCGGACATCGGCGCGCAAGATCCTGCGCGCTGGCTTCCTGACGGTCTGACGCCCGAGACCAAGCCCATCGCCGCCGCGGTGTTCTTCATCCACCCCACCAGCTACCTCGAACGGGCGAAGTGGAACGCACCACCGGACGACGCCCGCTCGCAACAGGTGGCGCGAACTTTCGTGCGAGGAATGGCCAGCGCGTTCAATGCCAGCACCGAAATCTGGGCACCGCAATACCGCCAGGCGAGTTTTGGCGCGTTCCTCTCGGCGGACAAGCCACCGGCGCAGCAGGCGCTGGAGCTGGCCTATGGCGATCTGCTCCAGGCCTTCGACTATTTCCTCGCCGAAACTGCCGCTAATCGCCCGATCGTGCTGGTCGGACACAGCCAGGGCGCGTTCCACCTGCGGCGGCTGCTGCGTGAGAGAGTGGCGGGCAAGCCGCTCGCCCGGCGCATCGCCGGCGCCTACGTAATCGGCTGGCCGGTTTCGCTCGATCACGACCTGCCCGCCATGGGCCTGCCCGCCTGCGAGGAGCCGGACCAGACCGGTTGCCTGCTGAGCTGGCTCAGTTTCGCCGAACCGGCCAATCCTAAACTGTTCGCCGACGCCTATGCCCGCCAGACCGGGCTCGATGGCGTGACGCTGGATAAAAGCCCGTTCCTGTGTTCCAACCCGCTGACCGGCGGAATAGGCGGCAGCGCGACCGCCAGCGCCAATCTTGGCACGCTGGTGCCCGAGGACGATCTGGCAACCGCCAGACTGGTGCCTGGGATGGTCTCGGCGCGCTGCGGCGCGGACGGCTTCCTCAACATCGGACCGGCACCGGATCTGGGGCCCTATGTGCTGCCGGGAAACAATTATCACGTCTATGACATCCCGCTGTTCTGGGCGAACATCCGCGCCGATGTTGCGCGGCGGGTGGCGGCGTGGAAACCCTGATCACCGCCAGCGCCGCTGATTTCCGCACCGCCCTGCCGTCGGGCGGCGGCCTGCTCGGGATCGACCTCGGCACCCAGACGATCGGCATCGCCGTCTGCGACGCCGGCTGGCGCTTCGCCTCTCCCGGCAAGACGCTGCGGCGCGGCAAGTTTACCGCCGACAAGGCGCTGTTGGCGGCGCTGATCGCCGAGCGCAGCCTGAAGGGCGTGGTCATCGGCCTGCCGCTGAACATGGACGGCAGCGCCGGCCCCCGCGCCCAATCGAGCCGAGCCTATGCGGCCAACCTCGCCGCGCTGGGCCTGCCGATCCTATTATGGGACGAACGCTGGTCCACAGCCAGCGCGACCCGCGGCCTCCTCGCCCAGGACATGAGCCGGGCAAAACGCGCCGAACGAATCGACTCGGCGGCAGCCGCCGTGATCCTGCAGGGCGCGATCGATGCGCTGGCCGGCGGGGTGGTTTGAACTGGCCGAAATAGCCAAATTCTTTATATCAGTTGAACTCAGGCACCTCGTCAGGGCTCTGGCCGGGATCGTCGAAATCGGGCGATGGCGGTTCGGTTTCATCCGGATAGGGCTCAATCGGATCGTCGGGCAGTGGCGGGGTTTCCGGGGGAGACTGGGGCTCGATGTGGTCCGGGCTGATCGGGGGCTGGGTGGCCATGGGCATGTTCCTTCCTGCCGTGACAAGTGGGAGCGCGGCTGGCGGGGACAAGCCGCAGACATCATGAAATCCGCAGCGGGCGGCGGGGCGCATCGGTTCCACGCCGAAGGGAGCGGGCTATCCTACCTAAGCGTCGGCGCTAGCCGGAGCACGACAACCAGCCCGGGAACCGGAGCGGGTACCTCGTCTGGCGCCAGCACAACGCGCGCCGCATCCGCTCTCGCCCGGTTGAGGATCGCTGCGGGAACGCCCGGTTCATGCGCGATCATATCCGCCGAGCCCAGCAGCCGCATCTGCCGCAGGGTGAGGTCGTCGGGATCGGCGCTGGCAAGGCGGAGTTCGACGACGCCGCCGGGCGGACGCTCCCCTGCCCCGGCCAGCCAGGCATCAACCTGCTTTGCGCTGGCCTCACGCAGCGGATCGAGCGCCCCGCCCTCCCCCAGCGCCGCATCCAGTGCCCGGCGGCGGGCGCCGGAATCGGGCCAGCGCGAACGCAGCCGGTCACGCCCCTGCGCCAGCGCCTGCGCCAGTGCTCCGAGGGAGCCCGGCAGCAGCGCTTCGAGCCGCAGCCGCAAAGCCTTGGCAAGCCCCGCCGAAGCCCCGCCAGTGCCGATTGCCAGCAGCACCGGCGAGCGGTCGAGAATGCTGGGAACAGTGAAGTCGCAAAGGTCGGGGCGATCCACCGCGTTGACCAGCAGCCCGCGCGCCCGCAACCGCGCCACAGCCGCTTCGGGCTCATCGAGCGCAACGAAAGCGAGCCGCGCCGCAATCGCCTCCTCACCCACCACCAGCCCGCCCGCCCGCTCGACCAGCCGGCGTTTCGCCGCCGCCGCCGCGCCCTCGCCCAGCACGATAACCGGCTGGCCGGCGATGCGGTGGAACAGGGGAAGCGCCTCGATCAATTGTTCAACCTCCGCTCATCCTGAGCTTGTCGAAGGATCATGCCAACCAGTCCGGCACCCGCTCCGCCGCCAGAATCGCCGCCGGCTCGATCCGCTCGGCGACAATCGCCCAGCGGTCGCCGTCGACCATCACCTCGGGCACCAGCGCGCGGCTGTTGTAGGTGTTGGCCATGGTCGCGCCATAAGCGCCGGCGGTGCGAAACACGGCGAGATCGCCCGGCTTCACCGCGTCGATGTCGCGGCCCATGGCGAAGGTGTCAGAACTTTCGCAGATCGGGCCGACGATGTTGGCCGTCATGCGTTCGCCCGATGGCTGCACCGCGACGAAATCGTGCCAGGCATCATATAACGCCGGGCGGGCGAGGTCGTTCATCGCCGCGTCGACAATAACGAACGGACAGACCGCGCCTGGCTTGACCCGGATCACCTGCGTTACCAGAACGCCGGAATTGCCGGCGATGACGCGGCCGGGCTCGAACATCAAGGTGGCGTCCCAGTCCGCCGTGACCCGCGCGACCATGGCGGCATAGTCCTGCGGACTGGGGAACACCTCCCCGGCCTTATAGGGCACGCCGATCCCGCCGCCGAGGTCCATGTGGCTGATCGCATGGCCTTCCGCGCGGATCGAGCGCATCAGCTCGCCCATGCGGATAAAGGCGCTTTCCAGCGGCTCAAGCCTGGCCAGCTGGCTGCCGATATGAACCGCTAGTCCGCGCATCTCGATGCCGGGCAGCGCCGCCAGCCGTGCAAAGATACCGCCTGCCCGGTCGTAAGGGACGCCGAACTTGTTCTCCGCCTTGCCTGTGGAGATCTTGCCATGCGTGCCGGCATCGACATCGGGATTGACCCGCAACGCGGCCCGCGCCCTTAGTCCCCGCGATGCGGCGAGGGCGGCGAGTTCGGTGCCCTCCTCCTCGGATTCCAGATTGAACTGGCCGATCCCGGCCTCAAGCGCGCGGACCATCTCCGCAGCGGTCTTACCCACGCCGGAAAAGACGATACCCTCAGCCGCAATGCCGGCAGCCAGCGCACGCGCCATTTCGCCAGCCGAGACGACATCGGCGCCGTAGCCTTCCTTCGCCAGCAGCTTCAGCACCGCCAGATTGGGGTTGGCTTTCACCGCATAGGCGATGTGCACGCTGGGCAGCACCGCGAGCGCATCGCGGAACACGCGGGCGTGGCGCGTCAACGTGGCGCGCGAGTAGACATACACCGGCGTGCCAACCGCCTCGGCGATGGCAGTAAGCGGCACGTCCTCCGCGTGGAGCACGCCGTTCCTGAGAGCAAAATGATCCATAATCCGGTCTTTTTCGCACCCTGTTTCCGGGGTGGCCTATTCCTGGGGTGGCAAGTCGAAGGGATCGTCGGCGCGCTCCTCCGAGCGTTGCCGCAACTCGACGCTGCGCCCGGGCGCGGCTTGCGGCGTGCTCTCGAGCAGCTGGGTGGAAGTGAGCTGCTGGCCCCGGCCATAGGGCGCGACCGGCAGCTGCTTGCCGGCCTGGGGTTTCAGATCGGCGCGCACACCGCAGGCGGCCACGGCCAGCAGCAGCGTCAGGGCGGCAAGACAGCGCATCGCAATCACTCCAGCCCCAGCGCGGCGCGCGCCTGGGCAACGCGCTTCCTTACCTCGGCAGGCGCAGTTCCGCCATGGCTGGCGCGCGCATCGACCGACGCCTCGACCGATAGCGCCGCAAACACCCCCTCGCCGATCCGCACGTCGATCGCCTGGAGGTCAGCGAGCGCAAGCTGATCGAGGGCGATACCCCGGCTTTCAGCGAGCTTCACCGCTGCGCCGGTAATATGGTGCGCCTGGCGGAAGGGAATGTCCGCCTCGCGCACCAGCCAGTCGGCAAGATCGGTGGCGGTGGCA
>JANLQW010000230.1:0-17457 GCA_031368085.1 Novosphingobium sp.
GACCCCGCCCGCTGCCAGCGGCTCCTGACCCAGCACCGGCAGGCCGATATTGCCGCCCATCCGCGTCGGCAGCGCCGCGCGCTTGAGCAGATGATGGACCAGCGCGGTGGTGGTCGACTTGCCGTTGGTACCGGTGATCCCAACCACCCGGTGCGGCGGCAGGCTTGCCCTGGCGAGAGCGAACAGTTCGATATCGCCGATTATCGGCACATCGGCAGCGGCCGCAGCGGCCGCAATCGGGTGATGGTTGAGCGGCACTCCGGGCGAGACGACCACGCCGGCGTAGCCCGAAAGATCGATTGCCAACGGATCGGCGAAGCCCAGCGCCTCGCCATGCTGTTCCGCCAGCGCCAGCCTCGGCTCCTCGCGGCTATCCCACGCCGTCACCCGCGCGCCGCTCGCCAGCAAGGTTTCCACGACCGTCGTTCCCGAACGAGCAAGCCCGAGGACGGCGAAGGTCTGGCCGGCGAAGGCGGGCGAGGTGATCATCCCGGTTGCCACCTCATCGCAACTTGAGGGTCGAAAGGCCTACAACCGCGAGTACGATCGAGACGATCCAGAAGCGGATCACCACGGTCGCTTCCGCCCAGCCCTTTTGTTCGAAATGGTGGTGGATCGGCGCCATGCGGAAGACGCGCCGACCGGTGCGTTTGAACCAGAAGACCTGGACGATGACCGAAACCGCCTCCAGCACGAACAATCCGCCGACGATGGCAAGAACGATCTCGTGATGCGCGGCAACCGCGATCGCCCCGAGCGCCCCACCGAGCGCCAGGCTACCGGTGTCGCCCATGAATACGGCGGCGGGCGGCGCGTTGAACCACAGGAAAGCCAAGCCCGCGCCCATGATTCCGGCGCACAAAATGGCAAGCTCGCCGGCGCGCGGCACATGCGGTATGCCGAGGTAGTCCGCATAGTCGACGCGTCCGGCGAGGTAGGCGATGATGGCAAAGGCGCCGGCGGCGATGATCACCGGCATGGTCGCCAGTCCGTCAAGACCATCCGTGAGGTTCACGGCATTACCCGCTCCGACCATGACCACTGCGGCAAAGACGTAATAGAAAGGCCCCAACGGGATATATCGGTCCGACAGAAAGGGGATATAGAGATTGGTGCTGATCTGGCTGACGATCAGCCAGGAGGCGATGCCAGCAACTCCGAATTCCAGCAGAAGGCGCACCCTGCCCGAAACGCCCTTGTGGCTGCGCTTGGTTACCTTGTCATAATCGTCCATGAACCCGATCACACCGAAGCCGACGGTGACCGCGAGGCACGCCCAAACGAATGGGTTGGTAAGGTCCATCCACAGCAGCATCGCCAGCACCAGCGCGATAAGGATCATCAGTCCGCCCATTGTCGGCGTGCCGCGCTTGGCGAGGTGGGTCTGGGGGCCGTCCTCGCGGATTGGTTGCCCTTTGCCTTGCCGCACCCGGAGCATGCTGATGAACCGGGGACCGATCAGCAGACCGATCACCAGCGCGGTCATCCCCGCAGCGCCCGCGCGAAAGCTTTGGTAGCGGATGAGGTTCGCCGCACCTTCAAAATGAAAATATTCGGCGAACAGATAGAGCATTGGGTGGCGAACCTAACCTTCCTTGCCGGCCAGAGCCGCAACCAGCCCTTCTAGCCCCACTGAATTGGAACCCTTGACGAGGATTGCATCGCCCCGCTCAACGCCGAACCGGATCAGCGCCTGTCGCGCCTCGACCGGGCCCCGGCAATGGGCGAAAGCGACCGCTTTGCCAAGCGCACCCTGACCCGCTTTCCCCAACTCGTCGGCCAGAGCGCTCATCTCGTCGCCCACCAGGATAGCGAAATCGACGTTTGCCTCGGCGATCGGTGTCGCCAGCGCGGCGTGATAGTCGCGGCCATGGGTGCCCAATTCCTTCATCGATCCCAGCACCGCGATCCGCCGGCGGGCCTCGGTTTTGCCGAGCTGGGCCAGCGTCGCGCGCATCGAGGCGGGATTGGCGTTATAGCTCTCGTCGATCACCAATGCGGTGCCGTCCCCGGCCCGGATGTGCAGCCGCGCGCCTCGCCCGGCAAGGCCGGCCATTTCGGCCAGCGCAATGCCCGCCGCGCCAAGATCGCCGCCAGCAGCGCGCACTGCCGCCATAACCGCCAGCGAATTGATCACCCAGTGATCGCCCGGCTCGGCCACCGTGTAGCAAAGCCGCCGGTCGCCCATATCGGCGGTCACCAGCGAGCCGCCGCCCCCAAAAGCTGTTGATGGCGCGGGGACCGCATCAAGCAACCGGACATCGGCATGGGCTGCCCGGCCGAAGGACACAACCGCGCCTGCATGACGTTCGGCCTTGTCCCTCAGCCGGGCAAAATGGGGGCTGTCTGCTGGAATGATTGCGACACCGCCGGGCTCCAGCCCCTCAAAAATTTCCGCCTTGGCGTCGGCAATCGCCTCCTCGCTGCCGAGCATCTCGATATGTGCGGGCGCGATGGTGGTGATGACGGCGATGTGCGGGCGCACCAGGCGTGCCAACGCGCGGATTTCGCCGGCATGGTTCATTCCCATCTCGAAAATGCCGAAGCGGCTGCGCCCCGGCATCCGCGCCAGGCTGAGCGGCACGCCGACATGGTTGTTGTAGCTCTTCACCGAGCGATGCGCCGCCCCCCGGCTGGACCGGTCGAGCGCGCCGAAGATCGCCTCCTTGACCCCGGTCTTGCCGACCGAGCCGGTCACGCCGATGATCTTGGCCCGCGTCCGTTCGCGCCCCGCCTTGCCAAGCGCGATTAGCGCCTTGGTCGTGTTCGAGACGCGCAAGTGCGGTCCGGTCACTTCAGTATCGCAGACCACCGCTGCGGCGCCTTTGGCAAATGCCGCAGCAACGAAGCGGTGGCCGTCGGTGCTTTCGCCTTTCAGCGCGAAAAACAGATCGCCTTCCGCGACATCGCGCGAATCGATCTCGACGCCGGATACCGCGAAATCGCCGACAGCCGTGCCGCGCATCGCCCGCGCCAGCTCGACCGCATCCCACAGTGCCGGGGCAAAACTATCCTCGGCATCGCGGGGCCATTCGAGGATCCGGCTGATCGCATTCATGCTGCACACTCCCTGGCGACCGTAACATCGTCGAACGGCAGGATGCGCATCGCCTCGTCCTTGCCTATAATCTGACCTTGTTCATGTCCCTTGCCGGCGATCAGGACGATGTCGTCCGGACCCGCCTCGGCGATTGCCACGGCGATCGCTGTTCGGCGGTCGCCGATTTCGCGTGCACCTTGTGCTCCGGCGAGAACGTTGGTGCGGATCGCGGCCGGGTTCTCGCCGCGCGGATTGTCGTCGGTGACGATCACCGCATCAGCAAGAGCGGCAGCGACGCGGCCCATTTCCGGACGCTTGCCCTGATCGCGGTCGCCGCCGGCGCCGAAGACAACAATCAGCCGGCCTTTGGCGTGCGGGCGCAAGGCGGCAATCGCGGCTTCCAGCGCATCCGGGGTATGCGCGTAATCGACATAGACCGGTGCGCCCACGGCGCTGATCGCCGCGCGCTCCAACCGTCCGCGCACCGGTTGCAGGCGAGCCAGCGCCGCAATGGTTTCGCGGGGATCACCGCCAGTCGCCAGCACCAGTCCTGCCGCGACCAGCGCATTCGCCGCCTGATAGGCGCCGATCAGGGGTAGATATACCGTGAACGGCTCGCCCGCATGGACGATCTCGAGGTCCTGGCCCAGCTGGCTTGGCTGGCGCGAAAGCAGCCGGATCGCCTCGCCCGCCTTGCCCACGCTCATCAGCCTCAGCCCGCGCTGGCGGGCATGATCGGCGGCGCGGTCGGACCAGGCGTCATCGCTCCAGATCACCGCCACACCGTCGCCGGCGACGACTTCATCGAACAGGCGCATTTTGGCAGTGAAATAATCCTCCATCCCGGCATGGTAATCGAGGTGGTCGCGGCTGAGATTGGTGAAGGCCGCGGCGGCGACGCGCAGCCCTTCGTTGCGGAACTGGGCCAGCCCGTGGCTCGATGCCTCATAGGCGACGTGGCTGACACCCTCGCGCGCCAGCCCGCTCATATTGGCGAGAAACGTCACGATGTCGGGGGTAGTCAGGCCGGTAGTCACCGATTCGTCCGGCGTCGTTACCCCCAGCGTACCGATCGAGGCAGCGCGGCGGCCGGCCATGCGCCACAACTGGCGGGTCATTTCGACGACCGAGGTCTTACCGTTAGTGCCGGTCACCGCGACGACGCATTCGGGCACAGGGGTGAAGAATTGCGCAGCAAGCCGCGCGAAGGCGCGGCGCGGCGCGGCATCGGCGATATGGCTGGCGCCCTCGACCCGGGCCTGCGGACGCGCCACCACAGCAACAGCCCCGGCAGCGATAGCGGCCGGAATGAAGTCCTCGCCATTGACCGCCATGCCTTGAAACGCGCCGAACACCGTGCCCGGTGCGACTTTGCGGTGGTCGATGGCAAAGCCGGTCACCCGAGCTTCGCCGCCATCGGCGAGCGTCACGCCGGCGCGGGCAGCAAGGGTGCCCAATTTCACTGGCCTTCCGGGTGGCCGACCAGCGGCGAAAGATCGGAAATATCGATGTCGCGGCTGGCGTCGGGCATAACGCCAAGCAGCGGACCGATGCGCGGCACCACCTTGCCGACGATCGGCGCGGCGTTCCAGGCGGCAGTCCGCTGCCCGGAAGTGGCGACGGTGCCCTGCGGCTCGTCGAGCATGGCGATGATGACGTAGCGCGGTCGGTCCATCGGAAAGGCGGCGGCGAAAGTCGCCACCAGCGAGCTGCGGCGATAACCGCCGGAGCCCGGCTTTTCAGCCGACCCGGTCTTGCCGCCGACCCGGAAACCCACCGCGTCGGCCTTGCGTCCGGTGCCGTCGGCAACGATCATCCGCAATAGCTGGCGCATCCGCGCGCTGGTCGAGGCCTTGAACACCCGGCGTCCGGCGGGCGCGTGGCCAGCATCGAGCTTCATCAGCGTCGCCGGCCGCCAGATGCCGCCATTGACCATCGCGGCATAGGCGGACGCCAGATGCAGCGGGGTGACGGCGATGCCATGGCCATAGGACACCGTCATCGTCGTGATCCGCGACCATTGCCCCCGCGGCCACAGCGGGAAACCCTTGGCCGGCAGCTCGATATAGGGCCGCTCGTTCATGCCCAGCGAGCGCATGGTGGCATTGAGCCGCGCTGCGCCAAGCTCGTCGGCGACCTGTGCGGTGACGATGTTCGAGGAATGGATCAGCGCTTCGCAAACATTGAGCGATGCGCCGAGATTATGGCTATCACGGATCTGATAGCCGCCGATCTCCAGCGGGCGGTCCGACCGGTAGCGGCGCGCCATGTTCGTGATCACGCCAGCGTCGATCGCGGCTGCCACCGTGATCGGCTTGAAGGTGGAGCCAAGCTCATAGACCTGGTTGGTCATCCGGTTGAAAATATTCACTGCGCCGCTGCGGTCGATCAGGTTGGGGTTGAACGAGGGCAGCGAGGCAAGCGCCAGCACCTCGCCGCTATCGACATCCAGCACGATGCCGCCTGCGCCCTTGGCTTTTGTATCGAGCATGCCCTTGCGCAACTCATCCTCCAGCGCGCCTTGCACGCGGGCATCGAGTGACAGCATCGAAGGCGTGCCGCGACTGAGCGGATCGGTCAGGCGCTCATCGAACACCTGTTCCATGCCGACGCGGCCGTGGCCATCGGCGCCGACAAAACCGAGGACATGCGCGGCCATGGTTCCTTGCGGATAGAGCCGCTCGTTCTCGAACGGCGATTCCAGCGCCGGCTCGCCCAGCGCATGAACGCGGTTGGCCTCTTCCGGCAGGATCCGCCGCCGCAGATAGCCCGGCTGTCCCGAAGCCAGCCGCGCCGCCAGCCGGCCCGCATCCTCATCGGGGAAAATTCGCACCAGTCCGGCAGCGATTTCGGCGGGGGACTTGACCAGCGGCGGACCGCCGTCGCCCATCGCCTTGGGATTGAACCACAGCGAATAGGCGGGAAAGGCGCGCGCCAGCGGAACGCCGTTGCGATCGACGATATCACCGCGCGGCGGCAGCAGCGGATCGGTCAACGACAGGCCGGCGCCGGCTGGCTGCAATAGGCCGAGCAAGGCGATGCGCAGCAATGCGCCAAGCGTAATCGCGGCGAACAGGATAAGCACCCACATCACGCGCCATTTGGCAGTAATGAGCAATTGCTGGCGCACGTTGACCAGCTGGCGGCGGCCGGGGGCGATCGTCGCGGTAATGCTGGCAGCGGTCATTGCAGCACCACTGCCGGGTGGAGTTCGGCCAGACGGTCCGTGAGTCCGGCGGCATTAACGAGCTTGCGCGCGCTGCCGCCCTTGACCTCGGCCGCCATCGCCTGACCGGTGAGCGGCGAGACCAGCGCCGGGAACGGGGCAATCTCCTCGGCGGCGGCGCTGGCGACGCGGATCGGCTCGGGGGCCCCCGCGCCGGCCGGCTTTCCGAGGGCGGCCAGCTGGCGTTCGCCGGCGAGATATTGCCCGGCGGTGGGTGCCGCATAGCCGAACTCGATGTCATTAAGGGCCCGCAACTGCTGCTGGTTGGCGCGGGTTTGGAATTCGGTTTCGAGGAATAGCTTCTCACGCTTCAGAACAACGATCTGCCGCTCCGCCAGCCGAACCTGGCTCTTTTCCGCATTGACGCGAAACGTTAGCGCCATGGTCAGGGCAAAGCAGACGCTGAGCACGAAGGCCCAGCCGATCGAGCGAACCCGGTCCCGGGTGAGGTTCATGCGGCCCTCCGGTTGTCAAAGGGTTGCTTACGCGGCGGCGCATCGGTGCGGATCGCCGCGCGCAGCGTTGCGGACCGGGCGCGCGGGTTGCGGGCCACCTCTTCAGCGCCGGCCCTGATCGCTTTGCTCACTCCGGTGAAGGTAGCGGCCGACCCCGGCGCGCGCTCCGGCAAATGCCGCGATGCCGCCGCGACCGCGCCGCTGGCTTCGCGAAGGAACTGCTTGACGATGCGGTCTTCCAGGCTGTGGAAACTGACCACCGCCAGCCGTCCGCCCTCGCCCAGCAGTTGCTCGGCGGCGTAAAGCCCGGTCTCCAGCTCCTCAAGCTCGGCATTCACATGGATGCGGATCGCCTGAAAGCTGCGCGTTGCCGGATCCTTGGGCGCCCCGGGACGATGTCCGAGCGCCTTGCGCACCACTTGGGCAAGCTCCCCCGTCGTCGTCAGCGGGCGGGCGGCGACGATGGCCCGGGCGACACGGCGCGATTGGCGCTCCTCGCCATAGCGGAACAGGACATCGGCGATGTCAGCCTCGTCCGCGCTGTTAACGAAATCAGCGGCGCTCGGCCCTTCCCGGCTCATCCGCATGTCCAGCGGACCATCGGCGGCAAAGGCAAAGCCGCGTGCCGGCTGGTCGAGCTGCATCGAGGAGACGCCGATATCCATGACCACGCCGTCGACCCGGGAAATCCCGGCCTCGTTCAAGCCCTCGAGCATCTCGGAAAACCGGCGAGGATGTAGCACGAGGCGGGCCGGATTGCCGCCGGCTTCGCTCCAGTTTCTGGCTGCGGCGATGGCGTCGGGATCGCGATCGAAGGCATGGACGGTCGCGCCGGCATCGAGCAGGCCGCGCGAATAGCCGCCGGCCCCGAACGTCGCATCGACGATCAGCGAGCCGGGCGCGGGGGCAAGCGCGGCGAGCACTTCGGTCAGCAAGACGGAAATGTGGGAAGCGGCGCTCATGACGGCAGCCCCTTACCCGCTTCGCGCAGGAAATTGGCGCAGGCCGCCTGCGGGCCTTCCCAGCCCGCGCCCATCCCGGCGAGCACGTCCGGACTCCAGATGGTGAAGAACGGACCGGCGCCCTGGAAATAAATCTCCTTGCCGATGCCCGCAAGGCTGGCGAGATGGTCTGGCAACACAAATCGCCCGCTGCCGTCGAAGGGCACTTCGAAATGGCCGAAGAGCTGCATGCTGCGCAGGTCGCGATCGAACGGCGTGCCGGCCTGGATCGCGCGAACTTCCTCGCGCTCGATCTCCGCGTCAAAATCGTCGACGCGGGAGAGGCCGAAGCCGGTGAGACAGTTCCAGCGGTCGTGCTTGGTAAGGCAGAGCTGGGTTTTGCCATTGCTGGATTCACGCACTGTCTTGCGGATCGGCGCCGGCAGCACGAAGCGGTTCTTCTCGCGTTGAAGCGAAAAGCCTTGCCCCCTGTAGCTGAACCGTTCTCCCACCACCAATCAGATCCCCGCGCAACGAACTGCCCCGGCGGACAGAATCTTCAGCTCCCGGCAGCGTGCCCCACGCAGCCGGCTCACCCCGCAGGCGGAGCGCCTCGAATTCATCCATTCCGATGGACGATTTGATTAACCCGGGAAGCGTGGGGATGGAAGGGCAAAATGCGGGATTATTGGGGAAATAAATAGAACACTGGATTCATTGTTATTTCATAGCGGTAATGGCGTTAGTTTCCTGATTTGTTCGACACAGGCCGTCGAGTTGGGCAAGAATCAGCGATAGATTTGCCACTTTTTCCCGCGATTTCCCCAGTTTTGACGAATTGGCAAATCAGGATGCGCGCGCGATTTCAATTAACAAGTCGAGCAACGTGCTCCGCCGCTGCGCATCGCTGCCAAGTGCCGGCTCGAACAGGGCGGCATCGGCGATTATCAGCGCCCCGCCCCTGCCGATCCGGCATTGCGCCGCGATGCCTCCAGCGAGAATACGGCACTTCCCCGGGGCTCCGGCCAAAGCCAGCGCGCCAGGCAGGTTAACCGGCAAGTTCCTGCCAGCCAGAGCGATGTCGCGCCGACCGGCGGGCTGCGCATCGTCGAATTCCAGCCGCAATCCCCAACGCGCGAGAAGGGGCGAGAGCAGCACCACGTCTTGCGGCCGCCGCTTGTCCCCCAGGGAGAAGCGGGAATCGCTGGTCAGCATCGGGTCGGCAAACAACAGCACCCGCCCTCCTCGCCGCACCCACTCGTCGAGCGCGACATTTTCGGATGGCGAGAGCACTCGCGGTTGCGCCATTACCAGCAGGGCGAGCCCGGCAAGGGGGGGCGGATCGGCTGAGAGCGTGTTGAGCGCGCGGACCTCACCCTGGTTCTGCAACGCCGGCATAGCCCAATGCACCTGCGCGCCGCCGTTCAGGAGCCCGCGAATGTCATCCGCCTCCTGCCACAGTATCGGCAGCGTGGTGAACAGGCCGATCGGCCCGGCCGGCGCGGTGCTGGCCCTTTGTTCCGCTGCGCCCTTGCCGGGTGAGCAGCCCGCAGTGGCGAGCGCCGCGGCCAGCAGCGACCCAAGCCAGCGGCTAACGGTTCGACCTGTCGGCGCTGGCGGGGACACTGCTGGTGGCGGCGGGCGCGATACCGATGTCGGCAAGCGGATCGTATTCGGTAGCAGCTTTGCCCACAGTTTCGGACGCTTCGGAATTAGGTCTGGCCAGGGCGTCATTCATCCGCGCCCGGTTCATGATGATGTTGGCGAGGCCGACCAGCAGCAGCATCGCCGCCAAGCCCGAAAACCCGATCTGCAGGCGATGCACGGCGTGAGCGCGAACCTCCCGCGGAGTAGGGGGCGCGTAATGCTGGGGTGCGGCGACCGACTGCACCAACTGTGGCTGTATTGTTTGAGCCATCGCGGCGACGTTAACCTATTCCTCCAGCCAAGGAAAGACCGGCAGACCTTTCTCGCGCAGCCATGCCGGATTGTAGAGCGAGGACAGGTAACGGAAGCCTGTGTCACACAAGATGGTCGCGATCCGCTTGCCGTGGCCCAGCTGCTTGCCGAGCGCCACCGCACCCGCAACATTGATGCCCGACGACAGCCCAAGGCAAAGCCCCTCCTCGGCCAGCAGCCGGCCAACCCATTCCATGCCTTCCGCGTCGGAAATGCGGAATTGCGTATCGATCGGCGCACCCTCGAGGTTGGCGGTAATGCGCCCCTGGCCGATGCCCTCGGCATAGGAGGTGCCTTCCGCCTTGAGCTCGCCCGTGGCGTAATAATTGTAAAGCGCCGCGCCGTGCGGATCGGCCAGTGCAATCGTAACGTCCTCGTTCAGTGCCTTGAGTGCCATGCCGACCCCGGCGATCGTTCCGCCGGTGCCCGCCGCGCAAATGAAACCGTCGATACGGCCTTCCATCTGCTCCCAGATTTCCGGCGCGGTCGATTCGATATGCGCCTTGCGGTTGGCGATATTGTCGAACTGGTTGGCCCAGATTGCCCCTTCGGTCTCCTCGGCCAGCCGCCGCGAGGTGTGGACAAAATGGCCGGGATTGGAAAACGGCGCCGCCGGTACCAGCACCAGCTCGGCCCGCAGCGCCCGCAGCGTGTCCATCTTCTCGCGCGACTGGGTCTCGGGCATAACGACGATGGTCTTGTAGCCCAGCGCATTGGCGACCAGCGCCAGGCCGATGCCGGTATTGCCGGCAGTGCCCTCGACAATCGTGCCGCCCGGCTTGAGCGTGCCCCTCGCCTCGGCATCGCGGACGATCCACAGCGCCGCCCGGTCCTTCACCGAAGCGCCGGGATTGGTGAATTCGCACTTCCCCCAGATCTCGCAGCCAGCCGCCTCACTCGGTCCTTTGAGGAAGACGAGCGGCGTGTTGCCGATAAGGTCGAGCGTGCTGGCTTGCGCGGGGCTTGCAGTCATATGGGTTGGAAATAGGCCGCCGCCCGGCAAGGTTCAATCCTCCTGAGCGATTGTCACTTTGAGGCCATCGAGCGCGTCGGTGATCGGAATCTGGCAGGACAGCCGCGAATATTCGTTGCGGTGGTCGGAACTGTCGAGCAGATCGTTCTCGTCCTCGCTCACTTTGGGCATCTTGTCCAAGAAGGACGGATCGATATGGACGTGGCAGGTTGCGCAGCTGCAGCAGCCGCCGCACAGCGCCAGGAGTTCGTCGAACCCGTTGTCACGGATGGTTTCCATGAGCGTGCGGCCGACAGTCGCCGCGACGCTTGATTCCTCCCCGGACTGGCTGACAACAGTGATGTTCGGCATGGAATTCTCATCCTTTGATGATGAGCCTTGTTGGCGCATTGGCCGGGCTGCTACTGGCAAGCCCGAAAATTTGCAAGATCAAGCTGGGACAAGCACGCGATGGGTTTGAACGCCGAAGCACTGCGCAAGGGGCTCGACGAAATCGCGGCGCGCGAGCCGGCAATGGCGCGGGCGCTTGCGCTGGCCGGCTATCCCGAAACACGCATCCGCGATCCCGGCTATGCGACTCTGATGCGCACCATTGTCGGCCAGCAGGTCAGCGTCGCTGCCGCCGCCTCGATGTGGCGCAAGCTGGAGGCTTTTCTCGGGCCGGAGCTGCCCCCTGCCCGGCTACTCGCTGCTGAATTCGACGCGCTGCGCGCCTGCGGCTTGTCGCGTCAGAAACAGGGCTACCTGCGCAGCCTGTGCGAGCTGGTCGAAGCTGGGCTCGACTTCACGGCTCTGCCGGCGGACGACGAAGCGGCCATCGCCGAACTCACCCGGATCAAGGGCATCGGCCGCTGGTCGGCGGAGATTTACCTGCTGTTCGCCGAAGGGCGCGGCGACATCTGGCCAGCGGGCGACCTGGCGGTGCAGGCGGGATTGCAGAAATTGCTCGGCCTGGCTGAGCGGCCAAACGAGAAAGCAACCCGCGAACTGGCGGAAAGTTGGCGACCGCACCGGGGGGCAGCGGCGATTTTCACCTGGCATTGTTACAACAACCCGGCGCTCTAGAGCGGCGATTGGGAAATGTGAATCACCTCCACCCCCCAACCCGTCTTTCCTGAGCTTGTCGAAGGACTGCTTTTTCTTCAGGCGGTTGCGCACGAAGCACGAAGAAAAAGACAGTGCTTCGACAAGCTCAGCATAGACGGTTTTGGGTCAAATAATCGGTACGATGCTTTAGGGAGGACCGCCCGAAGCGATTGCGGTTCACCGCGCCAGCAGAAAAATCGCATGCTCCGCGCGGAAATTCGCCCCCGCCGCGCCGATCTCGTTGTCGCCTGAGAGGAACCAGGCCTGCTCCACCGTAATTCCCCGTTCGCGCACCAGATCGCGGAAATCGGCGACGGTCAGATGGTGGATATTGGGCGTTTCGTACCAGGCGACCGGCAGCAGCCGCGTCACCGGCATCCGCCCGCCCGTCAGCAGCGACAGCCGCACGCGCCAGTGAGCGAAATTAGGAAAGCTGACGACCGCATGCCGCCCGATCCGCAGCAATGCCTCCAGCGCCTGGTCGGGCCGCATCATCGTCTGCAGGGTTTCGCTCAGGATCGCGTAATCGAACGATTTGTCGGGATAAAAGGCAAGGTCGGCGTCGGCATCGCCCTGGATCACCGACAGGCCCTTGGCGACACAGGCGGCAACATCGCCGCCGTCGATCTCCATGCCGCGCGCGTCACAGCCGCGCCGGTCGCGCAGCGCCTCGAGCAAGGTCCCGTCCCCGCAGCCGATGTCGAGCACGCGGGAGCCCGGCGCGACATGCGCGGCGATCAGCGCGAGGTCGCGGCGCAGCTGGCTCACTGGCCGAGAAACCCTGTCACCACCCGGTCGAGCGCCGGCACGTCGAGCAGGAAACTGTCATGGCCGAAGGGGGCCGACAGTTCGACAAAGCTGACCGGTGCGCCGGCAGCATTGAGCGCATGGGCGAGACCCCGCGACAGCTCGGTCGGGTAGAGCCAGTCGGAATCGAAGCTGACGACGCAGAAGCGCGCCCTGGTTTGCGCGAAGGCATCCGCCAGCCGGCCACCGTGTTCCTCGGCGAGGTCGAAATAGCTCATCGCGCGGGTAATATAGAGGTAGGAGTTGGCGTCGAACCGCTCGGTGAAGGTCAGCCCCTGGTGGCGCAGATAGCTTTCGATCTGGAAATCGGCGTCGAAACCGAAGGTCTTGGCTTCACGGTTCTGCAGGCGGCGGCCGAATTTCTCGGTCAGGCTGGCCTCGGAGAGGTACGTGATATGCGCCGCCATCCGCGCCACGCCGAGACCTGCGGCGGGGGTTTTGCCGGTGCCATAATAGTTGCCGCCCTGCCAGTCGGGGTCGGCCATCACCGCCTGGCGGCCGACTTCCTGGAAGGCGATATTCTGCGCCGGCATGGTCGCGGTGGCGCCGATCGCCAGCACGCGGCTTGCAATCTCTGGCCAGTTGGCCGCGAGGCTGAGCCCCTGCATCCCGCCCATCGATCCCCCGACGACTGCGTATAACTTCTCGATCCCCAGTGCCTCAAGCAGCGCCACCTGCGCGCGCACCATGTCGCGGATGGTGATCACCGGGAAGCGCATCGCCCATGGCTGGCCGTCGGGGCCGGACGAGGACGGCCCGGTCGAGCCCATGCAGCCGCCCAGCACATTGGCGCAGATAACGTAGAACCGATTGGTATCGACTGGCTTGCCGGGCCCGACCAGACGGTCCCACCAGCCCGGCTTGCCGGTGATCGGATGCGGACTGGCGAGATACTGGTCGCCGCTGGTGGCGTGGCAGACGAGAATGGCGTTGTCGCGGTCTGGCGAAAGCGTGCCATAGGCCTCATAGGCAATCCGCACGCCGGCCAGCTGCTGGCCGCCATCGAGCAGCAGCGGCGCGGGGAGTTCCAGCATCAGGCTGGTGGTCAAGCTGGTGGCGGTGGCCATGGTGGCTGCGGATTGGGGGAGGGCCGAGCCTGTGTCAATTCCTCCACCTGCCGGGACGAAGGGCTGTCAATAGAGCGCAACACTGCTATGCGCACCCGCGCTATGGCCCTCGCCCCCGCCCCCAAGCCCTGGATCGCCGCGATCCATGCCTATGTCCCCGGCAAATCCGCCGGAAGGGACGGCCGGCTGCTGATCAAGCTGTCGGCCAACGAGAACCCGCTCGGCACCAGCCCGGTGGCGCTGGCGGCGCGCGATGCGGCGACCGCAAACCCGTCGCGCTACCCCGATCCCGACTGCAAGGCGCTGCGCGCCGCGATCGGGGCGCTGCATGGCATCGACCCGGCGCTGATCGTCTGCGGTACCGGCTCCGACGAACTGCTGAACCTCGCCGCCCAGGGTTACGCGGGGCCAGGCGACGAGGTGATTTATGTGCATTACGGCTTTGCGGTCTACGATATCGCCGCGCGGCGCTGCGGCGCTAGCCCGGTGGTCGCGCCCGACGCCGATTACGGCACCGATGTCGATGCCCTGCTGGCGCTGGTCACGCCGCGAACCCGCGTCGTCTTCATCGCCAACCCCAACAATCCGACCGGCAGCTACATCGGCGCTGACGAAGTGACGCGGCTGCACGCCGCCCTGCCGCCCGATGTGCTGCTGGTGCTCGACCAGGCTTACGGCGAATATGTCGCAGCCGATGACGAGGATGGGGGCCTGGCGCTCGCCCGGGCGCAGGACAATGTGCTGGTCACCCGCACGTTTTCGAAGATTTACGGCCTTGCGGGTGAACGCATCGGCTGGGGCACCGCCGCGCTCGGCATCGTCGATACGCTGAATCGTATCCGCGGCCCGTTCAATGTTTCGGGCACCGGTCAGGCAATGGCGCTGGCGGCGCTGGCCGATCAGGAGTTCGTCGAGACCTCCCGCTGCCACAATGCCGCCGAGCGCGCCCGCTTCGCCGGCGCGCTGGGAGCGCTGGGCAATCACGGCCTCCGGGCCCTGCCCAGCAAGGCCAATTTTGTGCTGATCCTGTTCGAGGGCGGGCTGAGTGCCAAGGCAGCCTACGAGGGGCTGATGGAGCGCGGCACCATCACTCGCTGGCTGCCGGGCCAAGGTCTGCCGCACGGCCTGCGCATCACCATCGGTACGGCAGAGCAGATGGACGCAATCGCGCTTGCCTTGCGCGACATGGCGCAAGCCGCACAATGACCTTCCAGCGCATCGCAATCATCGGCCTCGGCCTGCTGGGCGGCTCGATCGGACTGGCGGTGCGCGAATATCTGCCCGGCGCGGCGACCACCGGCTATGACCTCGATCCCACGACGCGAAAGCGTGCCAGCGAACGAGCCCTTACCGATACAATCTGCGAAACCGCCACCGAAGCGGTGCGCGCTGCCGATCTGGTGATCTTCTGCGTGCCCCCCGGGGCGATGGGCGAGGCGGCGAGGGAGATCGCCGATGCACTGCCCGCAGGCGCGCTGGTCAGCGATGTTGGCTCGTGCAAGCAATCGATAGCGCTGGCGCTGGGCGCGGCGCTGCCGGGCCATGCGATCATCCCCGCCCATCCGGTGGCGGGCACCGAGAACAGCGGCCCGGTCGCCGGCTTTGCCGCGCTGTTCCACAAGCGCTGGTGCATCCTCACGCCGCCGGCCTATGCCGATCCGGCCTTGCTCGCGCAGCTGACGCAGTTCTGGCAGGCGCTTGGTGCCAATGTCGAGGTGATGGATGCCGGGCACCATGACCTGGTGCTTGCCGTTACAAGCCATCTGCCCCATCTGATCGCTTACACAATCGTCGGCACCGCCTCGGATCTCGAGGACGTGACCCAAAGCGAAGTGATCAAATATTCCGCCGGTGGTTTTCGCGATTTCACCCGCATCGCATCCTCCGACCCGACGATGTGGCGCGACGTGTTCCTGTCGAACACGGAAGCGGTGCTCGAAATGCTGCAACGCTTTACCGAGGATCTGACGGCGCTGCAGCGTGCGATCCGCGTCGGCGACGGCGACGCGCTGTTCGGCCATTTCGCCCGCACCCGCGCGATCCGCCGCTCGATCATCGCCGAAGGGCAGGATGACGCCCGGCCCGACTTCGGGCGCAGCGATCACGGCGAGGGATAGGGGTTCCTCTCCCGGTTGCCGTAGGGGCTGGAGTCGCATGAGATTGATCTAAGATCAAAAAAACCGTCTACCCTGAGCGTGTCGAAGGGTAAGCGGCTTTAGGGATGATTCCGGTTTTACGCACCCGGGCGTGATCTCACAGCTCCGCCGCCTTCATCCCGACCAGCGGCGTCACCGGTTCATGCGCCGCCATCCGGGCGAGCAAGAGGCCGAGTTCGTGTTCGGCCATGATAATTCCCCGATGCGCCGGGCGGACGAAGCCAGTTTCAGCCATGTGCCGGTTGAAGGCGAGCAGATGGTCGAAGAAGCCGAAGGCGTTGAGCAATCCGACCGGCTTGGCGTGATAGCCGAGCTGCGCCCAGCTAACCGCTTCCCAAAGCTCGTCCATGGTGCCGACGCCGCCGGGCAGGGTCAGGAAGCCATCCGACAGGTCGGTGAAGGCGAGCTTGCGTTCGTGCATGCCAGCGACGACGCGCAATTCGGTGCAATCGGGATTGGCAAGTTCGGCGTCGGCCAGCCGCTCCGGGATTACGCCGATCACCTCGCCGCCTGCCGCCAGCGCCGCGCCGGCTACCGCGCCCATCAATCCCGCCCTTCCGCCGCCATAGACCAGGCCGATGCCGCGCCGTGCGAGCTCGTCGCCGACCTCGCGCGCCAGTTCGACATAGCGGGGGTCCGCAGGGGCCGCCGAGCCGCAGTAGACCGCCAGCCGCTTCATGGCCGCCCTTCGCGCAGATCGGTGAGCATCGACCTGGCAACCGCCTTGGCGCTGGCAATCGCGCCCGGAATTCCTCCGCCCCGCTGGGTACCGGCGCCCGCAAGATAGAAGTTGCGGATTTTAGCGTCGCGGCCGGGCAGCTGACGCCACAGGCCCCGGGCCAGTCCCCCCTGGAGGCCGAAGGCGCTGCCTGCCCAGGCGTTGAGGTCCAGCGCGAAATCGCGCGGCGCATAGTGAAAGCTGGTGACAATCCGGTCGCCCAAATCGGGGATCAGGCGCCGGCCCACCTCGTCGAGGATACGCTTCTCGATCAGCGGCCCGGCCTGGTCCCAGTCGATCGGCAACTTGCTTTGATTGGCGACCGGTATCAGCGCGCGGAAGGTGCTTTTGCCAGGAGGCGCCAGCGATGGATCGGTTACCGAAGGGTGGAGCAGAAAGATCAGCATGTCGCGCGGCAATACCCCGTGATCGAAAATGTCGTCGAGCAGTCCTTCATAGCGCGGACCGAACAGCACCGTTTCGTGCGGGATTCCGGGCCAGCTTCCTTCGATCCCGAAATAGACTGCGAAGCAACTCGGCGAAGAATGCTGGCGCGTGAGCCGGCGCGCCATTTCTCCGCCCCGCATACAGTCGGCCAGCAAATCGCGATAGGCATGTACCACATCGGCACTGCTGGCGACGGCATCGAAGCGCTGCTGCCAGCCGCTGACACATTCGACTTCGCTTGCCCGGTCGCCCAGCGTGTGAATATGCAGCGCCGGATCGTGCAGCAGCAGCGTGCCGCCCACCCGCTCGAACTGCCGAGCCATGGCGCGGGCGAGGCCGTTCATGCCGCCCTTGGGCCACCACGCCCCGCGCTCAATCTCGACCTTATGGCCGAGCGCATGATAAACGCTGGCGGTTAGCGGATTGGCGCCGGTCATCAGCGCCTTGACCGTGAATGCTTCGCGCAGCTTCTCGCTTTTGACGAAGCGCGAGACCGAGCCATAGGCCGAACGCCACGCCTGGTAGCGCAGGAACACCGGCACCGCCCTCGCCAGACTGGACAGGTCGCGCGGCGGCGAGGCC
>JANLQW010000257.1:0-4273 GCA_031368085.1 Novosphingobium sp.
ATCGAGATCATCAGGCGATCTGACACCGCCAAGGGGTTCGAAGTGCTGCCCCGCCGCTGGGTCGTCGAGCGCACCTTCGCATGGCTGGGTCGCAACCGGCACCTCGCCAAAGACTTCGAAAATACCATCGAAAGCGCCACCACTTGGCTCTTCATGGCTTCCGTCCAGCTCATCACCCGACGCATCGCAACCCTCTGCAATAAAACAGGATAATTATGAGTCAGACTCTGAGAGACCTGGCCCAGGTCGACGTTCAACCCACCTCTGATGAACAAGCCGAGCGCCATCGTATCTATTCGCTGCTCACGATGGCGCTCGTCCGAGCCTATTGGAACGGAAACAAATATGGCGCCGAAGGCTCGTACCCCTGGCGCCCTACCCAGAAGAAAGCCAATGGTTCATATGAGGGGAATCATTTTGGCGACCGCTACATTGGCCACAATATCGCAGCAATTGCCGTCGATGAGAATGGAGAGATCATCGACTTCGATTTCAATCACAACGAAATCTTTAACAGCTCAGCGGAGCATGCAGAGGCGCGCCTCATTCGCCGCATTTTCACACTGAACCAAGCCTATGATCACTGGCAGGTGCTCGGCGAATCCGAACTAGCTGACATCGCCTACAGCAATGTTTTCAACGGCGTCACGATCTACACCAGCTTAGAGTCTTGCGCGCAATGCTCCGGCGTCATGACGCTCGCCAGCTGCCTGCGCGTTGTCTATTTGCAGAGCGATTCCGGGCAATATCTCGTCGGCAATTTGCTTTACAATCTGAGCAGACCACATCCCAAGCCGATCCTGTTCTCAGCGATGAAAGCTATTCGGCCAAAGCCAACCTCGAAATACTGGGCGCCAGAGCCGTTAAACGCGGACCACATTGGTCTGGGCTACAAACGCCAATTGGAATATGCCTATCTGGAATTTCTGACGAAGGGCAAGGATGAGGAGAACTGGTACTTTTTCTCAGGGCCAGGAAAAAAGAAGAAGGCAGATAGCCTCACCTCGTTTCTCTGCACCGACGACGCAAAGGAGATTTTTGACGCCGCAGCTCGGGAGTTCGGCACGCTCGAACTTTGCCATGCTGATTTCAAGCCCCCGCGCAGCGATAATGAGGTCGACGCTGTCAAGAGCAACGCCCAGGCATTGAAGCATGCCCGGTCCTTCTTGCGTCACGCGGTCAAGGAAGCCCGCCGCGGCACGCCGCATCGCTAGCGATGCGGCTTACCTGATTGGGGTGACGACAAGAACTGTGCGTAGCTGTACGACATAGTAGAACGTAGCAGAAACGTGCAGCTTTGCGGCTGCCTGCACTTCAGAGTGGCAAATGGCTCTGGACGGTCGGTTTTCGAGGCATGACCGACACCGACACGCGCACGTCGCGATTGAGCTTGTCGAGGATCGTCATCAGGCGATCGATGGTAAAACCCTTAAGCTTTGCTCGCCGGATGCGAGAAAAATCAGCGGCGGCAAAGCCGGTCATCCGCTCGGCATCGCGCACCGACAGGCTGTCATCTACCAGGCTTTTGCCGATTTCGGCGGCGAGGACAGCACGCAACTGCTCGCGTTCCGCATCGGGAAGCCCGGCGTCGGCAAACACGTTGCCGGTGCCCCGTTCCAGCTCGAAATCATCTTGTTCTTCGGTCATGCCAGCGCCTCCTTCAGGCGTTTGATGCGTTCGCGCACGACGTCGATCTCGTGCTGGGGGGTCGCAATTCCGCTTTTCGACTTCTTCTGGAACGCATGTACGACCCAGATGTCATCGCCAAACTGCAGCCCGTAGATGACCCGATACGCATCGCCGCGCTCTTTCAGAACCAATTCCCAACCACCGGACCCGAGTCCCTGCAGGGGCTTGGCGATGTCCGGCGTGAACCCATCGGCAATTTGCGTCAGGGCACGAGCAGCTGTCTGTCGCGCTTCGAGCGGGAAATCGTCAAAATCTTTCCGTGCCCGTTTGATCTACGAAATGTTACGCTCGGTTTTGCGGACCATGGGGCGGAAGCGTAGTGAAATATAACAACACTGTCAACCCGGCAGCAAATGGGAACCCACTACCACGTGCCGTTGCGCTGCTGGGTGTCGAACGGCCACCCATAGCCTGCGTATTCCGACGAAGCCGGCCACTTATTCCGACACGAAGCCGGCCATTTGAGGGTGGCCCGTGCGGGTCATTTGGGTTGATTTCCTGATTTGGTATTGAGGTCAAGCATCTTGAAGCGGTGAGCCTCTTTTCCGCAGGCTCTCACCGCTCAGTTCGATGCGATAAGCATTGTGCACGACGCGGTCCAAGATGGCATCGGCGAGCGTTGGATTTCCTATGATTTCGTACCAGCGATCCACAGGAACCTGGCTTGTGATGAGGATGGAGCCACGATCGTATCGGTCCTCGACGATCTCGAGCAGGTCGCGGCGGCAATCGGCGTTGAGCGCTTCTGGCCCCCAGTCGTCGATGATGAGCAGCGAAGCTCGGGACAGCGCCCGCAGCATCCTGGCATAGCGTCCGTCGCTTCTGCCCAGCGTCAGCATGGCGAACAACCTGGAGGCGCGGTGGTAAACCACCGAGAAGTCTTCACGGCAGGCTTTCTGGCCAAGCGCGCTGGCCAGGAAGCTTTTGCCGACGCCGCACGGACCGGTGAGCAGCAAGTTGCGCTTCGAACGGATCCAGTCGCACGAGCCGAGCTTGAGGAATAAGCCGCGGTCGAGACCGCGAGCGGCTTGATAATCGACGTCCTCGAGGCTGGCGTCCTGGCGCAGCCGGGCGGTCCTGGCCCGGCTTTCGAACCGCTTCTGACGCCGCACGGTGACCTCTTGATCGAGTAGCAGGCCCAACCACTCCGCACGGTCGAGCGCGCGGGCTTCGGGCTGGGTATCGAGATCCTGGAAGCCCTTGGCCATGCCGGCGAGGCCGAGTTCGTTCAGAAGATTGAGCGTTGGATGAAGCAGCATTTTGGGACGTCCTTTCTAGGGAGGTAATGGGCTTTCAATGGAAGTAGCGGGCACCGCGCACATTGGCGTGGCTAGGGCGCTGGCATCGTTCCGGCGCGCATCCTCACAGCAGTCTATTTTGGCACGCAGGCTGCGAAGGTTTGCACGCTACTGCGCTCTACTTTGGCGTCCGACAGTTGGCGTGGCGCAGGACAACTTTGCAGCGGGTGAGGGCCTGCCCGCGATCATGCAGGCCTAGGCCCGGACGGACTGGCGACACGCAAAGCGCCGGGCCCGCATACCATCCTCAATGACGGACACCGCCACGCGCTGGAGGAGATCATCGAGGCGGGGCCGATCGGCGCCAAAGGATCAGCGCCGCGCCTCAGCCTGGATTTTCGGTGCCATCTGCCCCGCCGAGGGCAAGGGTGCTGGCATCGTCATGCCCCGCTGCAACAGCGAAGCGATGAGCATGCATCTCGCGGAGATCGCCTTCCATGTCGCGCCGGGCGCCCATGCCGTCCTGCTGCTCGATCAGGCCGGGTGGCATAGGTCGGCCGAACTGATCGTGCCCGACAACATCACGATCATGCCGCTGCCGCCCAGATGCCCCGAACTGAACCCCGTCGAGAACGTTTGGCAGTTCATGCGCGATAACTGGCTATCGAACAGGATCTTCTCTGCATACGACGATATCGTCGACCATTGCTGCTTCGCTTGGAACCGCCTCGTCGATCAGCCCTGGCGCATCATGACCCTCGGCCTCCGTAACTGGGCTCACAGGTTCTAATCAGCGAGTCTTGGTATAAGCGTCGCTGCCCCAGACGCCGCTGGCGGTGGCGAGCCGGTCGGCGTCGGTGTAGGTGTAGGCGGCGTTGCGGGTGGTGGCGAGATTGTCGGTGACGCCCGCGACATTGCCGTTGGCGTCGCGGGCGATGGTCAAGTTGAGCAGCGAGGCGCCGCCGGCGAGCGTTATGCCGGTGAGCCAGTAGTTCTGGTCATGGCTGCGGCTGACAGTCGATCAGGCGCATATATTGGCGACGCCGGGGATGGACCGGCATTCGGCCTACGTCGGCCTCACACGCCACCGCGACGGGATGCAGCTTCACTATGGCCGCGATGACTTTGCGGATCAGAGCAAACTTGTTCGCATCCTGTCGCGCGAGCGGTCGAAGGATATGGCGAGCGACTATCCGCTCCCAGATGCCGCAGCGCGCGGCTTTGCCGAGCGGCGCGAGTTCCGGTTTGGTGAGGTGGCCCGCGACATGGTAGCCAAGGCGCGGGGGCTATTGGGCGATCCTGATCGCATCGCGGCCTTGCGGGGCCGTCTCGACAAGGCGCTGGGA
>JANLQW010000270.1:0-3045 GCA_031368085.1 Novosphingobium sp.
CCTCCGCCGCCAGCAGCGCCGCCTTGCCCGCGCGCAGGCCCCAGATCACCGCCAGCAGCGTCAGCGGCACCCACAGCAGGACATGCACCCAGAACGGCGGCTGCCAGGTGAGCTCAAGCCAGATAGCAAGGCCGGTTACAGCCGCGCCGACGATCAGCGTGATGAAGGCGGCGGGGCCGTCCCCGACATTGAAGCGGGCAAAATCGAGGTCGCAGCTCCGGCAGCGCGGAGCGAATTTCGTTGGCCCATCGAACAGGCCCCGCGCGCCGCACATCGGGCACAAGCCGAAAAGGGCAGCCGAAGCGATGCCCGGCTGCCCCTTCGTGTCAGATGCGTTGCCGCTCATCAGTGGACCGGGTAGCCCCACCCGCCCCAGACATAGATGGCAACGAACAGGAATAGCCAGACGACATCGACGAAATGCCAGTACCACGCCGCCGCCTCGAAGCCGAAATGCTGGCGCGGGGTAAAGTCGCCGTTGTAGACGCGCTTCAGGCAGATGATCAGGAAGATCGTGCCGACGAGCACGTGAAATCCATGAAACCCTGTCGCCATGTAGAAGGCGGAGCCATAGGTGTTCTCGCCGAAGTTGAACGGCGCATGATAGTATTCGTAGGCCTGGATCGAGGTGAACAGGATGCCCAGGACGATGGTCGCCCACAGGCCCTTCTTCAGTCCGTCGCGGTCGCCGTGGATCAGGCAATGATGCGCCCAGGTCACGGTCGTGCCGGAGCACAGCAGGATCAGCGTATTGAGCAGCGGCAGGTCAAAGGCATCCATTACCGCCTCGATCGCCTTGGGTGGCCATTGCCCGGCGACGACGTCGGTGGTGGTCGCGGGAAACAGCGAGAAGTCGAAGAAGGCCCAGAACCAGCCCACAAAGAACATCACTTCCGAGGCGATGAACAGGATCATGCCATAGCGCAAATGCAGTTGCACGACGGGGGTGTGGAAGCCCTCATGCGCTTCGTTGATGACATTGGTCCACCACTGGAAGAACGTCAGCAGCACGCCGAATGCCCCCAGTAAAAGTACATATTTACCCGCAGGGCCGAATATGTCGCTGTGCATGGTCAGAGCCCCGCCGCTGGTCAGCGTCAAGGCCGACACTGCGCCCAGGAGCGGCCAGATATCGGGTGGCAGGATATGGTAATCGTGGTTCTTGGTTCCGGCCATGATCGTCTAGGTCCCTGTTGCGATGTGCTGCGGCGTGGCCGCCATGGGGTGAAGGGGTTGGCGTGAATGGTTGGGAGGGCCTTAACCGGCTGTCCTGCCGGGGTCCAGAGGCTTCGCGGCGTCGTCCGCAACCGGGTGAAAAGTATAGCTCAGCGTTATCTGCTCGACGTCGGCGGTATCCGGATCGGTAAGGATTTTCGGATCGACATAATAAATCACTGGCATGCGAACATCCTGGCCCGCCTGCAAGGTCTGCTGACTGAAGCAGAAGCACTGTATCTTGGTGAAATATTTCCCGGCTTGCTCGGGCGTGACGTTGAACGTGGCAGCGCCGGTAACGGCATGGTTCGCAAGGTTGCGTGCCTCGAAAAACGCCATGGCGCGCTGGCCGATGATGACGCTGGTGGTTGTCCGCTCGGGCTTGAACTGCCAGCGCATACGCGCATCGACATTGCCGTCGAAGCGGATGGAGATACTGCTGCCGGCCGCCGCTTTGACCTGCCTCGCCTCGACCTCGCTCGCCCGCGCCGGGGTGCCGCCGAAGCCTGTCGCCTGGCAGAACAGGCGGTACAGCGGCACCGAGGCATAGCCGAGCGCCAGCATCGCCAGCGCGAAGGCCAGGGCGATCGCTCCGACCCTGCGGTTGCGATTATGCAGTGCGGTCGCCGGCATCGTGGTCATCCGATCCTCACGATTGAAATCGCATAGATCAGCACGACGAAGCCGGCGAGCAGCGCCGCCATCAGGAGATTGCGGCTGCGCTGGATGCGGCGGCGTTCGGACTCGGGATCTGGAAGCTGGGTCATGCTTGCGTCCCCTGCACCACCAGCCAGCGGTCCGCAACCAATGCCGCGAACAGGATGAAAAGATAGAGGATCGAATATTTGAACAGCTGGCGTTCCGGCTTCATCGGATCGCCCTCGCCATGCCGGGTGCGCAGGCCGACGCGCAGCGCAAACACGACGAAAATGCTCGACAGCGCCGCCGCCGCCACGCCGTAGATCATGCCTGTCCCGCCGATCCACCAGGGTAGCAGGCTGAGCGGCAGCAGCAGCACGGCGTAAGCCAGAATCTGGCGCCGCGTCGAGGTTTCGCCCGCGACTACCGGCATCATCGGGATGCCGACCTTGGCATATTCGGTCTGCACGAACAGCGCCAGCGCCCAGAAATGTGGCGGGGTCCAGAAGAAGATGATGGCGAACAGCAGCACCGGCATCGCCGTGATATCGCCGGTCGCCGCGACCCAGCCGATCAGCGGCGGAAACGCCCCTGCCCCGCCGCCGATGACGATGTTCTGCGGTGTGCGGGGTTTCAGCCAGATGGTGTAAACCACTGCGTAATAAACAATCGACAGCGCCAGGATCGCCGCCGGCAACACGCCAACCGCCAGGCCCAGGAGCAGCACCGAGGCGACCGAAAGACCGACGCCGAAGTCGCGCGCCGAGGTGCGGTCCATCCGGCCGGCGGGTAGCGGACGGGCGCTCGTGCGCTTCATCCCGGCGTCGAGGTCGGCCTCCCACCACTGGTTGAGCGCCGCCGCGCCGCCTGCGCCCATGGCGATGCACAGGATCGCGGTGAAGCCGAGCACCGGGTGAATGCCTGTCGGCGCCGCCAGCATGCCACACAGGCCGGTGAAGATGACCAGGCTCATCACCCGCGGTTTGGTCAAGGCGAAGAAATCGCGCCAGTCGGTGGGGAGAGGTGCTGCGGTTGCGCTCGTCATGTCAAACTCCCCTCCCGCATGGAGGGGGAATTTCTTCCTTAATGGTGGCCCTTGTCGTCGATCACCGGCAGTGTCTCGAACTGGTGGAAGGGCGGCGGGCTGGACAGCGTCCATTCGAGCGTGGTGGCGCCCTCCCCCCAGTAGTT
>JANLQW010000281.1:0-9391 GCA_031368085.1 Novosphingobium sp.
ATTTTATCGCAACAGCAAAGGGCGGTCCGGCAACGGGCCGCCCTTTTTGTTTGCCCCGATTATCGCCCTGCATCCGCAGCGTCCAAGCTTCCGTCACCCGGACTGCTCAATGCACCGGCGGATCCTTGAGCGGAACCGTGCCGATCGGCGCGACCGGATCGTCCGGCTGGCGCGGCGGCAGGGCGTTTGCCGGCACCGCCGCGATCTGCATCGCCGGCGTCGGCACGGACTCGAGGTTGCGGACTTCAACCGAGATTTCCGCGCCATCGATGGTCAGCGCATTGAAACTGGGCGGGGTCGAGCGGATGCGCTGCGACAGAGTGCCCGCGCCGATCATCCGCAACGGCCCCGCTGCGGTCTGCTGGACGAGGTCGAAGGCATCGTGGATATGGCCCGTCAGCACCGCGAGAACGCCGCGCTCTGCCAGCGCCGCCATCGCCCGCTCCCCGCCGATGGTCAGCCGCCTGCCGCCCGCACCTCGCTCGGTGAGGGGATGGTGCGCGGTGACCAGCACTCTGGTGCCGCGGGGCAGCGCATCGATGGCCTCGAGCGTGTGGGCCAGCGACCTACCGGTGACCCACCCGTTTGCCCAGGGAAACCGCCATTGCGCCCGGGTGGTCGTTTTGAGCGGTACTATCGCCAACCCGGCAAGCTGCAACTCGCGTTCGAGCAGCGACTGAATCTTGAGGAAGCGGCGATAGGGGTTGGTGAACCGCTCGATCAGATTGAAATAGGGCAGATCGTGATTGCCCACCTCTACGGTCACCGGCACCGCCAGCCCACCGATCCATTCACAGGCGGCGGCGAATTCACGGTGGCGGGCGCGCATCGTCAGATCGCCGGTGATGCACACCGCAGCGGGGTTCTCCCTCGCCAGGCAGTCCTTTACCCAGGCGAGCGCGCGGTGGTCCTCCAGTCCGAAATGGATGTCGCTGAGATGGAACAGGGTCAGGGGACCGGTCATTGCTCCTAGGCAAGCAGATCGAGACCGAATTCGGCAAGCGAAAAGCGCGCTTCCGGACCGGTTGTCCCCCGTTCCCCGTCGATCATCAGCTCGATCGGCGCTTGCCCAAGCGAGCGGCAGAGTACTTCGCCGAAACTGCCGAGGTCGTCATGCGGCCCCTCGCGGTAATCGCGCTTGGCCAAAGCCACGCCCTGACGCAGCAAATCAGCAGCGCCGCTGGTGCCGTAGCCTTCGACCAGCATGGCTCCGCCCTGCGGCACCAGGCGGATACCGGTATAGCCTTCTTCCCGGCCGACTGCCGGCTCAACCACCGCGACCATCGGGCCGGTGAAGCTTTGCCGGATGGCCTCCGCGCCGCTGCGGGCAATCTCGCCGATATCGCCCTCGCGCAAACCTTCCCGGACGTCCGACCAGGCCGCGCCGGGACCGGCGAGGATTTCGATCAGCGCGGTGCCTTCGGGCCCGCGAATGCAGCTGCGGCGCTGTGGGCGCATCGCCGGCAGCTGGGCCAGGATCGCCTCGGCATCGAGATCGCCGTGCAGCTCCTTGGACAACAGGTTGGAGGTGCCACCCGGCAGCACCAGCAACTGACCGCCCCAGCCTTCCAGCCCAGTCGCCAGCGCATTCGTCGTGCCGTCGCCGGCGAACACCGCGAGCAGCCCGACTCCCGCCGCAACCAGCGCTGCGCGGTTTGGAACCGGCGCCTGCTGGACATCTATGACCATAGCCGGCGGGCTGGCATGGCGCTTCAGCGTGCCGATCAGATTTTGCACCGCCTCGTGGTCATTGCTGCCGCTCGCCTCATTGACCACCAGCCAAAGGATCTGTTGCACTGCCATGGGGGCAAAAGCGCAGTCCGGCCGGCAAGGTTCCCGTCAAACGCTATGCGACAGGATCAACCATGCCGAAATCCCGTTCAGCGCGCTGTAGGCCATATAGCCCCACGCCCAGCCCGGCGAGCCGTTGGCGATCATCAGCATCGCGCCTGCCAGCATGACAAATTCGACAGCGAAGCTGAACCTTCCGCCGAGCATGTGGAAGTACCACGGCACCTGCTCGAGCAGCGGATGACCGCTTTCGAGCACCGCCTTGTGCATCGCGAAGTTGACGATGCCGCACAGAAAGACAAAGAAAATGGCCATGCGCCGAAAAGTCTAAGCCTATTGCCGCCGTAAAGCCACCGGTGCGCCGGCTAGCCTGCCAGCAGCCCCTCTTTCGCGATCTTTTCCTTCCACACCAACGGCGCAAGCTGGTGGACATTGTTGCCATCGGCATCCACGGCCACGGTGGCCGGCATGTCCTCGACCGTAAATTCGTAGATCGCTTCCATGCCAAGGTCTTCGAATGCGACCACTTTTGCCTCGCGGATCGCCCGTGCCACAAGATAGGCCGCGCCGCCGACCACCATGAGATAGGCGACCTTGTGCCGGGCGATCTCCTGCACAGCGCCCTGCCCGCGTTCGGCCTTGCCGATCATCACGAGCAGACCGAGCTCGAGCATCATGTCGGTGAATTTGTCCATGCGGGTGGCGGTGGTCGGTCCGGCCGGCCCCATCACCTCGCCCATCACCGGGTCGACCGGGCCGACGTAATAGATCGCCCTGCCCCGGAAATCGACCGGCAGCGGCTCGCCCTTGGCCAGCATGTCCTGGATGCGCTTGTGCGCAGCGTCGCGGCCGGTGAGCATCTTGCCGTTCAGGAGCAGCCGGTCGCCATGCTTCCAGCTAGAGACCTCGGCCGGGGTCAGTGTATCGAGATTGACCCGCTTGGCCGCCTTGTCGGGCCTCCAGTTGACCTTGGGCCAATCGTCGAGCTTTGGCGTTTCCAGGAAGGTCGGACCTGAACCATCGAGCGTAAAATGCGCGTGGCGGGTGGCGGCGCAATTGGGGATCATCGCCACCGGCTTGCCGGCGGCATGGCACGGCCAGTCGAGGATTTTGACGTCGAGAACCGTCGATAGCCCCCCCAGGCCCTGTGCGCCGATGCCCAGCGCATTGACCTTGTCGAAGATTTCGATGCGCAGCGCCTCGATGTCGCTCGCAGCCCCGCGCGCCTTGAGCTGGCCCATGTCGATCGGTTCCATCAGGCTCAGCTTGGCGAGCCGCATGCAGTGTTCGGCAGTGCCGCCGATGCCGATGCCGAGCATTCCCGGCGGGCACCAGCCGGCACCCATTTCCGGCAGCATCTCCAACACCCATTCGACGATGTTGTCGCTGGGGTTCATCATCTTGAACTTGGACTTGTTTTCCGAGCCGCCGCCCTTGGCCGCGACATCGATCGAAACTTTGCGGCCCGGCACCATGGTTACGCTCAGCACACTGGGCGTGTTGTCGCGGGTGTTGCGCCGGGTAAAGGCGGGATCGGCGAGGATCGAGGCGCGCAGCTTGTTTTCGGGGTGATTATAGGCCCGCCGCACACCCTCATCGACGACGTCCTGCAATGACATCGCCGATTCCAGCCGGCAGTCCTGGCCCCACTCGATGAAGACATTGACAATGCCGGTATCCTGGCAAATCGGCCGGTGGCCCTCGGCGCACATCCGGCTGTTGGTGAGGATTTGCGCGATCGCGTCCTTTGCCGCCGGCCCCTGCTCCGCTTCATAGGCCTCGCCCAGCGCGCGGATGTAGTCCATCGGATGGTAATAGCTGATGAACTGCAACGCGTCGGCGACGCTTTCGATCAGGTCGGCCTCGCGGATGGTAACCATGTCGGGCATATCGATCGCTCCTGTGGCTGGCGGCGCGCCGGACTGAACCAGTCCATAAACGGATTCGGCCGCGCCCGTCAAAGTTCTGGTCAAGGCCGGGATGCGCCGCCGCCGGGTTCCGCAGTCAAATGCGCGGGTAAGCCTGACAGGTGTCGGGACAGCGATTACGTTTCAAGACTATCTGACGCCGTAACCGGCCGCACGGATCGATTATCGGACCGCAAGACGCGCGCAGCGGCTCACGATGGCAGGTTTAATGCGCTTGGCGAGACGGCGGTGTTGGCTTAAGAGCCGCTCATTGCGCCGCCGCATGGGCTCGCCAAGGGCGGATCGCGTGAGGAATTCCCGATGATAACTACCGATAACCGGGTGGCTGGCCAAGCGCCGGCAGAGCGGGCAACTGACGTTGCCCGGCGCGCCATGATCGACAGCCAGCTGCGCACCAGCGGGGTGAACGAGCCCTGGGTGCTCGCCGCCATGGCACGAGTCGCGCGGGAAGATTTCGTCCCGGCGGTATCGCGCAATGCCGCCTATATCGATCGCGCAATACCGCTGGGCAACGGACGCTTTCTTGCCGCTCCGCTGGTCCATGCGCGCATGCTCGCCGAAGCGGCCCCTGTTCCTGACGACTGCGTGCTGCTGATCGGCGATGGTGACGGCTATCTGGCCGCGCTTCTGCGCCCGCTCGTCGCCTCGCTGGATGCGGTTTCTGCGGCCGATGCGGCGCAGGCCAGGCGGCGCAAGGCGGGATACACGCTGATCGTGATCGATGGCGCAATCGAGCAGCTGCCGCCCGGCATTGCCGCGCAGCTTGCCGATGCGGGCCGGCTGGTTACCGGGCTGGTTGAGCGCGGGGTTACCCGGCTTGCCGCCGGGCGCAAGTCCGCCGGCGATGTTGCGCTGTTGCCGCTTGCCGAGCTGGGCATCCCGATCCTCCCCGAACTTGCCGCAAGCAGGCGCTGGACGTTCTGACCATGCGCTCAGTTTTCGGCGCAGGCCCCGGCGCCGTCAAGGCGAGGCAGGCAGCGCTGGGCGGGGCGGTTTTCGCAGTTGCGACCAGCGTCATTGCCGCACCGGCCTTGGCAGACGATCTGCGCGAGGCTCTATTGCTGACCTATGAGACCAATCCGACGCTACAGGCCGCGCGCGCCAACCAGCGCGCCACCGACGAAGGCGTGCCGATCGCCAAAGCGGCGGGGCGTCCGTCGATCAGCGGCTCGGTCTCCTACACCGAGTTCGTCAAAAAGAGCGCCAACAGCTTCACTGCGCCCGACCGCTCGCTCAATGCCGGGATCGATCTTGGCGTGCCGATCTATTCCGGCGGTGCCGTGCGCAATTCGGTGCGCGGGGCGGAAAGCCGCGTGGTCGCCGGCCAGTCCGACCTGCGCGGGGTCGAATCGGCCCTGTTCAGCCAAGCGGTCGCCGCCTATATGGACGTAACCCTCGGGCAGGCCGTGGTCGGGCTCAATCGCAACAATGTCCGGGTGCTCGACGTCAATGTTCAGGCAACCAGCGACAGGTTTGAAATCGGGGATCTGACCCGCACCGACGTCGCCCAGTCGCAGTCGCGGCTGGCGCTGGCCCGGGGCGATCTGCGCAGCGCTGAATCGAATCTCATCGGCGCGCGAGAGCGCTATATCCAGGTGGTCGGCAAGGTTCCGCAGAATTTGCAGCCGCCGCCGCCCCTCCCCGGCCTGCCAGGTTCGACCGAAGACGCGGTGCAGATCGCGCTCGGCGACAATCCCGACCTCATCGCCGCCAAGGAACGCAGCCGCGCCGCCCGTTACGATGTGCGCGTCGCCGGTTCCGGCCGCTTGCCGCGCGTCAGCATTTTCACCGGCGGGGACTACACCGATTATCTCGGTACACTGGGCCGGGCCAATAGCCCCGCGGGCACGTTCGTCCAGCGCCAGACGACCGCGTTGGCCGGCCTGCGCGCCTCGATCCCGATCTTTCAGGGCGGGTTGCCCGCAGCACAGCGGCGCCAGGCCCAGGCCCGCGAGGGCGCGTCGCTCGAAAATCAGATAGCAGTCGAACGCGATGTCATCGCCCAGGTCCGCGCCGCCTACGCCTCGTGGCAGGCGGCGAATGAGATCATCGCTTCGACCCAGATCGCAGTCAATGCCTCGACGCTCAGCCTTGAGGGCGTGCGCGCCGAAAACAGCGTCGGCACGCGCACGATTCTGGACATACTGAATGCCGAGCAGGAGTTGGTCCAGGCCCGCGTCCGGCTCGCTACTGCCCGGCGCAATGCCTATGTCGCCGGCTTTTCGCTGCTCGCCGCGATGGGCAAGGCGGAATCGCGCGATCTCGGGCTCGATGGCGGCACCTTCTACGATCCGCAGGTCAATTACCGGCGGGTGCGCAATGCCTGGTGGGACTGGTCGAACGACCCCGCCCCGATCGCTAAATCGACACGCACGGTTGACACCCCGGCCCAGGATGGGTCAATCCCGACGCAATAGACAGGGGGATCGAGTGATTCCCGCGTGGTGGAGATTGGGGCAATGCGTCAGCCGGGCGAACCGTCGGTCGAGGAAATCCTCGAATCGATCAAGAAAGTGATCGCCCGCGATAACCGCGCCGAGGCCGACGACGCGCGCAGGATGGGCGAATCACCTGGCGCCGATGGTGACCGAGCAACCGTTGAGCCCGTTCTGGCAGGCCCTGAAGCGCAGATCGACGCCGGGATACTCGACCTGTCGGATAATGCCGAATACGTCCATCAAGCGCTCGAAGATCCGGATAACGCCGACAAGGCCAACGACCGTGAGCCGGAAGTCGAGCGCGCGGCCGCGCCGCTGGTGACTGAGGACGCCCGCATTTCGATGCGGGATTCGCTCACCGCGCTGGCAATGCTGTCCGCACCCGGCGCGCCGCCGCAAATCGTCCGTTCGGGCGAGACGTCCCTTGAGGGTCTGACCCGCGAACTGCTGCGCCCGGCGCTGGCGGAATGGCTGGAAAACAATCTGCCACCGCTGGTAGAACGGCTGGTCGCGGCGGAAATCGCCCGGATCGCCGGCAAGCGGGGCTAATCGGCGTCATAGCGGGATGGACGATCACGGCGGGGATGCTGAAGCCGCGAGCCGCGACTCTCCGAGAATTGCGGCAGCACGCGCTGCACTCCGGGAGGAATATGGCGCCGGAACCCGTCGCCACATTTTTCTTTGCGCTGAATCGGAGAAGGCGAAATGCTGCCCGCGCAGTACCGGATCGGCTTCCTGGAAGTTTCTCAAGCGCCGGCTCAGGGAACTTGGCCTAGACCGTGACGGCGGCATTGCCCGGACCAAGGCCGATTGCCTGAAAATCTGCGCCGCCGGTCCGATAGCGGTCGTCTGGCCCGATGAGGTCTGGTACCACAGCTGCACCGAGGCAGTGCTCGAGCGGGTCATCCAGGAACATCTGGTTGGCGGGGTGCCGGTAGAGGAATACCGACTACGTCCGGCAGACTAGGGGCCGAATCCTAAGTCTTGTCGTCTTCGTCGGCGTCGTCCTCAAGCGGATTAGCGACAGCTTCGTCGTGGCCGGTTCCGCTGGACAGGAACACCAGCCCCATCAGCGCCGACATCAGCAGCATGGCAAAGCCGATGGCGAGCGCCGTGGCGATATAGAGATGGGCCGATACCATCCCGTTCTTGCGGTAAAGCGCCACGAATGAGGCGGCTACCATCATCACGGTGATGGTCATCATGAAGCGCATCAGCCGCTTGTAGCGGGCCCAGGCATGCGCTGCGGTTTCCGGATCGTCGAGGGGCGAGCGGGGGATCATGGCCTCGCCATGGCCCTCGCACCGCGCTGCCGCAACCGCTTTTCAGGGGCATGGCGGAGAATTGCGATCCGTGTCATGATCGGTGCCAGACAAAGGAGATGCCGCCATGACGATTGGCCGCCTGATGGAAACCCGCAACGCATCGATCATCAGCTGCGATTGTACGACGACTGTACGCGATGCCATCGCCCTGCTGGCAGAGCGCCGGATCGGTGCTCTGCCGGTGCTGACGGAGGGCGAAGTCGCTGGCATTTTTTCCGAGCGCGATGTGGTCTATCAGTTGCAAGCGCAGGGGCCGGGGGTACTGGACAAACCGGTCGGCGAGGTGATGACTGCGCCCGCGCTGACGGTCACGCCCGAAACCGGCGTACTCACAGCCCTCGCGCTGATGACGCAGCGGCGGCTGCGGCACTTGCCGGTGGTGCACGGCGGCAAGATGATTGGCTTCGTGTCGATCGGCGATCTGGTTAAATACCGTATCGACCGGATTGAATCCGAAGCCGCAGCGATGCGCGACTACATCCAGTCGGCGTGAGCGCCTCGTCGCGCCGCCCTTGCCCCGGCCCTCCGCGCGCCCTACATCCAGGCCATGCAGACGACCACGCAAGCCGATGTGATCACCCTTAGCGCTTCCGCCGCCGCTCGCGTTGCCGCGATTGCCGCCAAACAGGCCAAGCCGGCGGTCCTGCGCCTCTCGGTCGAGGGCGGCGGCTGTTCCGGCTTTCAGTATCAGTTCGGCCTGAGTGACGGCGCGGAGCCCGGCGATGTCTTCGCTGAAACCGACGGTGTTCGCCTGGTGATCGATCCGGTCAGCCTCGAGCTGGTGTCGGGCTGCGTGGTCGATTTTGTCGAGTCGCTGGGCGGCGCCGCCTTCCGTGTGACCAACCCGCAGGCCACGGCAGGCTGCGGTTGCGGGTCCAGCTTCGCGGTCTGATGAAGGTCGCATCGTTCAATATCAACGGCATCAAGGCCCGCCTGCCGCGCCTGCTCGAATGGCTGGAGGAAACCCGGCCGGGGGTTGCATGCCTGCAGGAGATCAAGACCCAGGACGAAGGCTTTCCCGTCGCCGATTTCGAAAAGATCGGTTATCAGGCGATCTGGCATGGCCAGAAAGGCTTCAACGGCGTCGCCATCCTCGCCGATGGCGCCGCGCCGGTGGAAGTGCGGCGCGGGCTGGAGGGCGAGCCGGAAGACGAGCATTCACGCTATATCGAGGCCGATGTCGGCAGCCTGCGGATCGCCTGCATCTATCTGCCCAACGGCAATCCCCAGCCCGGCCCGAAATTCGATTACAAGCTGCGCTGGATGGAACGGCTGCGCGCACGGATGCGGTCAATTGCCGCCGAGGAAGTACCGGCCATTGTCCTCGGTGATTTCAACGTCATTCCCGAGGACAAGGACGTGTGGTCTCCCGCGGCGATGGCCATGGATGCACTGATGCAGCCGGAATCGCGCGATGCCTATGCCCGCCTGCTGGGCGACTGCTGGACCGACGCGCTGGACCTGTACAATCCGCAGGGCGGCGTCTGGACCTTCTGGGATTACCAGGCCGGCGCCTGGCAGCGGGACCACGGCTTTCGCATCGATCACGCGCTGCTCTCACCCGAACTGGCTGACCGGCTGGTCGGCTGCGGCGTCGACAAAGCGCATCGCGGCCGCGAAAAGGCGAGCGATCACGCGCCGATGTGGGTCGAATTGCGCGACTGACGCCTTCGTTCCGAGGCAGCGCCCCGGCTACACGACATCACCGATAGAAGACGTGGTTCTGGACCTGTGCCATACGGGTGCGCTTCCAAGATGGCGACACGTGCGCCGCATGGAAGAACAGCGCCCCCTCGACCGGGCTGCGCCAGGTGCCGCCATCTTGGAAGCGCACCCGTATGGCACAGGTCCAGAACCACGTCTTCTATCGGTGATGTCGTGTAGCCGGGGCGCTGCCTCGGAACGAAGG
>JANLQW010000024.1:0-10165 GCA_031368085.1 Novosphingobium sp.
CGGCGAGATCGATTTCGCGGTGCATTCGCTGAAAGACGTCGAAACCATCCGTCCGGCCGGCATCGCGATCGCCGCCGTACTACCACGTGAGGATGTCCGCGACGTATTGGTCGGCGCCGCCACCATCGCCGCGCTGCCGCAGGGCGCGCGGGTTGGCACCAGCGCGCCGCGCCGGGCGGCGCAATTGCTCCATGCGCGGCCGGACTGCCGGATCGTGCCGTTTCGCGGCAATGTCGGCACCCGGATCGCGAAACTGGCAGCGGGCGAGGCCGATGCAACCTTGCTTGCCGCCGCCGGACTCAACCGGCTGGGTGAGACCGGCACCGGCCACCCGCTCCCGGCCGAGCAATGGCTGCCGGCGCCGGGTCAGGGCGCTATAGGCATCGAATGCCGCGCCGACGACGCCGCGACCCGCGCCCTGCTCGCCGCGATCGATCACGCGCCAACCCGCGCCGCAGTCATGGCCGAGCGGGCGCTGCTGGCGGCGCTCGGCGGCAATTGCCACAGCCCGGTCGCGGTGCTGACCACGACAGATGGCGGCATGCTGATCCTGCGCGCGGCGCTGTTCAGCCCGGACGGCACTGAGCGCTGCGACGGTGAGGCGCGCTTTGCCCCCGGCGACCTGGACAGCCCGGCGCGCTTGGCGGCGCAGCTCCTGGCCCGCGCTGTCCCTGCCATCGCCGTCCATTTCAGTGGCCGTTTCTCTGGGCCATATTCCGCGCCGGCATGATCCCGCTGATTGTCATTCGGCCGCAGCCCGGCTGCGCCGCCACCCTCATGGCGGCTCAGGCATTCGGCCTCGACGCGCGGGCCTTCCCGCTGTTCGCCGTGCGTCCGCTCGCCTGGGAAGCGCCGCCGCGCGACAGCTTCGACGCGCTGCTGATTGGCAGCGCCAATGCTCTGCGCCATGGGGGCGATGCGCTTGCCGGTTGGCGCGGCACGCCTGCCTATGCAGTGGGCGAGACAACCGCCGAGGCGGCGCGCGCAGCCGGGCTCGATGTCGTCGCCACCGGCGGAGGCGGGCTGCAGGCGCTGGTTGGCACGCTCAAACCCGAACACCGCCGTCTGCTTCGTCTTGCCGGGCGCAAGCGGGTGGCCCTCGCTCCCCCCCCGGGCGTGACATTGTCCGAACGCATCGTCTATGCCAGCGAAGCGCAACAAATGCCGGCGGAACTGGCGGCCATGCTCAAGAAGCCATGCGTGGTTTTGCTTCATTCCGCCGAGGCCGCGCACCACTTCGCGGGGCAATGCGACACCCATGCCATTCCCCGCCGCCGCATCGCCCTGGCTGCTTTAGGACCACGCATTGCGGCTGCGGTCGGCGATGGCTGGGCCGCCGTGACCGCAGCCGCAGCGCCCCACGATAACGCGCTGCTGGAATTGGCAGGGGAGATGTGCCAGACTTTGCCGGAGGATAGTCATGACACAGCAGGTTTGATGCAGGACGAATTCACCGACGACCGTCCGCTGCCCCCCGCCCCGCCCCGCCGCGGCACCGGGCGTCGCCTGCTGTGGGCTCTGGTTGTACTGCTGCTGATCGTCATCGCCATCGCCCTGGCCGCGTTCCGCTATCCCGATGTCGAACGCGAACTGGGCATGCTGCTCGGCGGCAAACCTCCCGCAGTGCCGGTCCGCATCGCCGAACGCGCCGCACCCAGCGTGCCGCAGGCTGCCATTCAGGCAACGCCGCCCGCCATGCTGGCCACCGGGCTCGAAACCCGCATGGCGCAGCTCGAAGACCGGCTTTCGCGGCTGGGCCTGCAGGCCGAGGCCGCAACCGGCAATGCCGCGCGGGCCGAGGGACTGCTCATCGCCTTCGCTGCCCGGCGCACACTCGATCGCGGTGCGCAGCTTGGCTATCTTGAGGACCAACTCCGCCTGCGCTTTGCCGATGCCCAGCCCAATGCGGTCGAGACCCTGATCGAGGCCGCACATGCACCCGTGACGCTTGACCAACTCAACGGCGAGCTGACTAGACTCACCCCTAAGCTTACCGGTATCGACCGGAGCGAAGACAGCTGGTCGAGAGTAAAGCGCGAATTCGCCAGCCTGTTCGTCATCCGCCGGGTCAGTGAGCCGCTAAACCGCCCGCAGGACCGCATCGAGCACGCCAAGCTGTTGCTCAGCACTGGCAAGGTCACCGAGGCCATCGCCGAAGTCGGGCAGCTGCCGGGCGCCAGCGCCGCCGGGCCGTGGATCATATCAGCGCGACGTTATGAAACCGTCCAGCGCGCGCTCGACCTGATCGAGACCACCGCCATGCTGGAGCCGCGACGGCTGCGGGATGGCGACGGCACGGCGGTAGAACAACTAAGCCCGCTGGTGGAACCGCCAACGGTCGGCGTTCCGGGGGTTTGATTTTTCTTCTCCCCTCTTGCTTGCGGGAGGGGGAATCAACCCCGCAGCAATTCCGGCAGGCGTCCCGAAACGCCGCGCGCCTCGTCCATGAAGAAGCGCTTGAGTGCGGGCAGGCGCTGCACCGCGCCCATGCCGAGCCGGCGGATTGCCGAGGGCAAGCGGCCTGGCACGCCGAACAGGCGGGTGATGCTGTCGGTCGCCGCCATCACGCTGAATGCATCGAGGCTGCGCCAGCGCTCATAGCGGGCGAGCAGTTGCGCGTCGCCTGGCTCTAGGCCAAGCCGCTGGCCTTCGCTCAACACTTCGACCAATGCGCCGACATCGCGCAGGCCCAGATTGAGTCCCTGCCCGGCGATCGGATGCATGCCGTGCGCGGCGTCACCGACCAGCGCCAGCCGGTCCTCGACGAAGTGCCGCGAATGGTGAAAGGCGAGCGGATAGGTGGTGCGCGGTGCGGCCAGCTCGACCGTGCCGAGAATGTCCGCCACCCGCACTTGCACTTCGGCAAGGAAGGCTCGGTCAGGCAGCGCGGTCCAGCCGGCAGCGTCCTTCTCGGGAACCGTCCAGACCAGCGCCGAGCGGTGGCAGCCCTCCGGCGTATCGAGTAAAGGCAGCAGTGCGAACGGCCCGGCGGGGTAGAATATTTCCCAGGCGACATTGCCGTGCGGTTTCTCGTGAGTGAGTGCCGTTACCTGCGCGCGGTGGCGGTAATCCCAGCGGGCGAGTGCGAAGCCCGCTTCCTCGCGGGTGGGCGACTGGCGGCCTTCGGCGGCCACCAGCAGGCTGCCGGTGAGGTCCTGGCCGTCTTGCAGCGTGACGGATACGCCGTGCGGCCCCCGCTGGCGCGCCGCCGCCTCGGCGCCGGTGTGCCAGGCGATGCCCGGCTCATCCCGCGCCGCCTCGAACAGCGCGAGCCGGATATCCCGGTTGGCAAACATCCGGCCCAGCGAGCCTTCTTCGGGGCCGGGGCGGAAGTCGATGCGGCCGCGCTTCATCCCCTCGGTCACCGCAATCGCGGCAATCGGACAGCCCAGCGGCTCGAGGCGTTCGGCCAGGCCGATGTTGCGCAGGAGGTTCCAGCTCGCGGTGGAAATCGCCGAGGCGCGGCCGTCGAAAGTGTCCGAGGTGAGTTCGCCCGGGTCTGCCTTGTCGACGACGTGGCTGGTCAACCCGGCCTTCGCCGCCGCCAGCGCCAGCGTCATGCCGACCAGCCCGCCGCCCAGGATGATGAGATCGCGTCTGTCGGTCATGGCGTGGGTCTGCCGTTGGGGCCGGTCCTTCGACAAGCTCAGGACGAGCGGGGTTTGGGAGCTAAGCTACACGCAATACCCGCTCATCCTGAGCTTGTCGAAGGATCAGGCGCAAGGCTTGCCCAACAGCTAATTCACCGCCTCGCAGCTGTTCCCCGGCCCGCCGTCCAGATCGAGGCAGCGGCCGTCGAAAGCGCCTTCCGGCACTTTGAGCCCGAGGATCGCCGTCAGGCTCGGCGCGATGTCGACGGTCTCGACCGGGGCCGGCTGTTCGAAACCGCGCATGCCGCGCCGCCAGACCAGGATCGGCACGCGTCGGTCGTAGTCCCAGGCGCTGCCATGGGTGGCGATCAAACCGCCCGGCCTGACCACAGGGATCGGCACCACCGCGCGATCGAGCAGCACCACGACATCGCCCGAACGCTGCGAATCGAACGAGGCGCGGGCGCGGTCCTTGAGGCTCCAGTCCTGCGGCGAGTTCGATGGCAGCGGGGCTTCGCTCAGTTCCTTGGCGGTGAACACCGCCGCCACCTGCGAATGCGCCTTGAGCAGCACCACCAGCGCGGCGGCGGCCCGCGCCTTTTCCCCCGCGCTCAGCCCGGCCGAAAGGTATAAATCGCCGAACGGCCCGTCGCCAAGCACCAGTGGACCCGCATCCGGACTGATCCCGGTTCGCGCCGTCACCGCCTTGCCAAGTTCTGCGGGCATCAGGGCAGGATCGGCACGGACGGCGCGCGGATAGGCCTGTTCGCGCAGACCCTCGGGCGCATCCAGCCCGCCATGGTCGGCCGAGAGCACCACGACATAATCGATCCGGCGGGCATCGAGCTGGGCGAGCAGCCGGCCGATTACCCGGTCGAGCGCGGCCATCTGGATGCACATTTCGAGGCCCTGGTGCCCGTAAGCATGACCAATGGTGTCGGTCGCCGAAAGACCGATCGAGAGCACGTCGGTCGCCGCCCCCCGGCCGAGCGAGAGTTCCTCGGTCAACCGCAGGGCCAGCTCGACAATGGCCGCGTCCATCCGCGGCGAGGCGCGGAACGCATCCACCTTGCCGCGCTCTAGCGCAAACCGGCCGGATCCGATTGACACGGGGCCCGCCGCGACGGTCCTCGCCCGCGCCGTACACCACCCCGGGATCGCAAGCGGCGGCGCGCCCTTGGCGACCAGCGCGGCAGTCGCCCGGTTCTGGGCCTGGGCAGCGGATGAGAGCTCCTGCCCGGCGAAGCTGGTGAAGCGGCCGCCCTTCCACCAATATGCGGCATCGATGCGGTGTCCGCCCATCATGATAACCGAGCGGTCCTTGGCCGAAACCGCGACATTGCGGCTGGCGGGGTAGGCCGCCTTCAGCCGGTCGCCCAGCGTTGGAACGCGCAGCAGGCTGGCGGACACCACCGGGTCGGACGAAGTGCTGGCGGAGTCGGTTTTCTCCTCGGCGCAATAGACCCGCTTGTCGGCCCGGGCGATGCCGGGCTCGAACCAGTAATTGGCGATGATTCCGCTGCGGGCGGGCCGCACGCCGGTCAGCAGGGTGGCATGGCCGGGGCAGGTTTCGGTCGCGGCATGCGACTGGTAGCCCGAGGGAAACACCGCGCCCTCTTGCAGCCGGGCGAGTCCGCCGGTGAAATGGCCCCGGTACTGCGCGAACAGATCGGCGGAAAACTGGTCGACCGATATCGCCACCACCAGCCGGGGCGGCGCTGCCGCTGGCTGCCGCGCCGCCGGTGCCGGTGCCGGCTGCGACAAGGCCGGATTTACTCCCGACGCCGCCAATGCTGCCGTCAAAATTAGCGATGAAACGATACGGCGCATGGGCATTCCTTGAATTGTGCCAGTTTTGGCGTCAGAGCGATGGCGGGCGGGCGGTATATCCGCAAGCCCGGCCCGAGATTTGCCGACCGGAGTTTTGCTATCAATGAGTCGTTGCCGCACCTTGGTTTCACTGGTGTGTCACTTCGCCGCCTTGCTGCTCGCCGCAGAACCAGTGTTGGCGGCACCCAACCACATTGCGGCTGAACTCGTCGTCTCAAACGCAGCTGCGCCGGGCAGCGACGTAGCGCTGGCGCTGCACTTCCGCCCCGAGCCAGGCTGGCACGGTTATTGGCTCAATCCCGGAGATGCTGGCCTTGGCATGAGCCTGACCTGGACCCTGCCGCAAGGCGCGCGCATCGGTCCACCCCGCTATCCGGTGCCGCAAACCCTGCTGCTCGCTGGCCTGATGAACCACGTCTACGAACACGACTACGCGGTGTTGCAAAGCTTCACGATCCCGGCGCCGGCCCGCCAGGACAGCGCATTGCCGGTGTCGGTCAAGGCCGAGTGGCTGGCTTGCAATCCAAAGCTCTGCGTACCCGAAAGCGCTGAATTGCATACCCTGGTGATGGTTCACGCGCTGCAACCAGGCGAAGGCCCGCCGCCGGTCGACGGGCGATTCGATTCCTGGAGCCGCAGCCTGCCCGCGCCGCTGGGGACGCCCGCCCGGTTCGCGCTGACCGGGGACACCCTCCGCCTCGCCATTCCACTGCCGGACGGTGTCGCGCTCGCTGAGCCGCATGTGTTTATCGGCGAGGACAAGGTGGTCGCCTATGCCGGCCAGCAGAGCTTCAGCCGGGGGAGCAACCTGCTGATTGCAGAACTGCCGCGCGCCAAATTCGCCGCTATCGACCCCGGTGCGGTGAGCGGCATCTTGCGGCTGACGCGGAACAGCAGGGACGGTCTCGCCTTCGCCGCTACGCCCGGAACCGTCCCGCCCGCCGGAAAACCGCTCGCCGCCGCGCGAGGCGGAGTGCCGGCGCTGCCGCTGCTGCTGCTCGGCGCGCTGGTCGGAGGCCTGCTGCTCAACATCATGCCCTGTGTGTTTCCGATCCTCGGCCTCAAGGCGATGAGCCTGGCCCGCGCCGGCGAAAGTGCAAGCGAAGCGCGAAATGAGGGGTTGGCCTATACCGCCGGCGTCGTGCTCGCCTGCGCCGGGCTTGGCGCACTGCTGCTCGCCCTGCGCGCCGGGGGCAGCGAGATCGGCTGGGCGTTCCAGTTGCAGGAGCCCGGCGTGGTCGCCGCGCTGCTGCTTCTGACTGCGGCGATCACCGCCAATTTCCTGGGAATATTCGAATTCACCGCGCCGGGGTTTGCCAGCGCGGGAAGCCCGCAAGGCGCTTTTGCCACCGGGCTGCTCGCGGCCTTCGTTGCGACTCCCTGCACCGGGCCGTTCATGGCCGCGGCGATGGGTGCGGCGCTGCTGCTGCCAGTGTGGACGGCGATGGCGCTGTTCGTCGCGCTGGGCCTCGGCATTGCCCTGCCGTTCCTCGCCGTCGCCTTCGTCCCGGCGCTGCGCCGCCGCCTGCCGCGCCCCGGAGCCTGGATGGCGACATTCCGCCGCTGGATGGCGTTGCCGCTCGGCCTGACCGCGCTTGCGTTGATCTGGCTGGCAAGCCGGCTGGGCGGCTGGAGCTTTGCCGCTGGTGCGGCCGCGCTCGCAGCCGGGCTGATCGCCCTGCTGGCGTTCATTGGCCAGCGGCAGCGCTCGGGCAGGCAGGCCGCGCCGCTCGTGTTGGCGGGCCTCGCCGCATTGGCGCTGACCGCCTGGCTTGGCCTGCCTCGCACCATCCAGCAGCCCAGCGCTTCGGCGAGCGGCCTGATCGCCGCCACGCCGTTCAGCGAGGCCGCCCTCGCCCAGGCCCGTGCTTCGGGAAAGCCGGTGTTCGTCTGGCTCACTGCCGACTGGTGCCTGACCTGCAAGGTCAACGAACAGGTGGCGATCGAGCGCGAGGCGACCCGCGCCGCCTTCGCCCGCGCCGGCGTTATCGTGCTGCGCGGCGACTGGACCCGGCGCGACCCGGCGATTACGCGCTTTCTGACTGCCCAGGGTGCGGCGGGCGTGCCGCTCTATGTGTGGTATCCGGCGGGCGGCGGTGCGGGCGAGCAATTGCCGCAGGTGCTGACGCCCGGGATTCTGGCGGGATTGGCTGGCGGGTAGGAATTCTGTCTTCTCGACACTCGCTTCACAAAATCTCGGCGACCTCACCCAGCGCCTTGCGCAAGGCTCCCAGCGCCTGCGCCTTGAGCTGGTGCACGCGCGGGATGCTGACCGACAGCACCTCGGCGATTTCGGACAGGTTCATTTCCTCGGCGAAATAGAGCTGGACGACCAGTTGCAGCCGATCCGGCAAACCCGCGATGGCGGCGATCACGCTTTGGCGGGTTTCCTCGTCCGCCAACAATGTCAGGCTGTCAGGCCGCTCGTCGGCGAAAGCCAGATCGCTGTCGGAATAAGCTGCATCGAGCGATTCGAAGCGGAGCGCCTCGCTCGACGAGCGCAGCGCAGCCAGCTCGCCGGCGTCGATGCCAAGCGCCCGCCCCAGTTCGCCCTCCGTCGGATCACGGCCGAGCAGCCCGCGCAATTCGGTTGCCTTGTCGCGCAGACTGCGCCGCCGTTCGGTCCCCCCTCGTGACAGCGGCACGGTGCGGCGGATCAGATCGACCATCGCCCCGCGCACGCGCATCTTGGCATAGGCGGCAAAGCCGTCTTCGGTCGGCCCGGCGTGCTTCTGGGCGCATTCGGTAAGCGCGACCAGGCCGGACTGGACCAGATCCTCCAGCTCGATGCCCGGCCGGCCGGAGCCGTGCACATGCCAGGCGAGCCGGCGCACCATCGGCAGGAAGCGGCGGATACGGTCGGCGGTGTCGCCCTTGTAGGCGGCCGCAGCGGCGAAGGCTTTATGGTCGTGTTTCATGCGGCCGTGCTTTCAAGATCGTGGAATTCGGGATGCGGCAGGCCAATGGGCGGCGCAGCCTCTCCGCCGATCACATCAATGACTTCGATGGGCTGAGCGGGCGGCAGTTCGGAAATCGAAAGGACCAGGCAAGACGGCGTACGCATCCGCAGCAACGCGGCCAGGCAGCGGCGCGCGCGCGGCTGGACGATCAGCGCCAGCATCTGCCCACCCGGCCCCCGCGCGGCGATCAGGGCGGCGATGCGCTCGCCGATCGTGCGGGCAAGATCGGGCTCGATCACTGGCTGGCCGGTCCCGGGATCGTACAGCCCTTGAACGATCATGCCTTCCAGCGCGGCGTCGAGCGTAACCACCGGCAGGCGCTCGTGCGGCGCACAGATGCGCCCGACAATCATCGCGCCGAGATCGGTGCGCAGCATTTCGACCAGCCGGTCGTGTTCCAGCGTCTGCTGCACCGCCTGGCTGAGGCTGGACAGGATCGGCAGCGGATGGCCGATCGGGATGCCGTCCTCCAGCAGCGCGCGCAGCAGCCGGGTGAGCGCGGCGAGGCTGAGCGGCTGGGGATAGATCGTCTCGACCAGCCCCGCCGCATGCTCCTTCACCCCGTCGAGCAGGCTGCGCACCTCGTCCGGGCCGAGCAGCGCCTGCGGACGGTCGCCGAGCAGCTGGTTAAGGTGGGTAGCGATGACGGTGCTGGCATCGACCGTGAGAAAACCCTCGGCGATGGCGTGGTCGCGCGCGGCGGGATCGATCCACAGCGCCGGGCAGCCGAAGCTGGGATCGCGGGTCTCGTCGCCTTTGAGGCCGTGGTTCTCGCGCGCGTCGCCGGCGTCGATGGCGAGGATGCGTTCGGGCCGGATACTCCCCCCGCCGAGCGGCACCCCGCCAAGCATGATGCGGTAGTCGCCTGGCGCCAGTTCGAGCGCGTCGCGCACACGGAACTGAGGCACGACGAAACCGAAGCTCTGGCTTAGCTGCTTGCGCACTCCGGTGATCCGCGCCACCAGCGGCGAGCCGCGCCTGTCATCGACCAGATGGACCAGGCCGTAGCCCAGCTCGATGGTGACCAGGGTGTGATCGGATACGTCTGCGAGGGCGATGCGCGCAGGATCGAACGGCTCTTCCGTAACTGCCGCCGTTTCGGGCCGGACCGCACGCTGGCGCAATTTATTCCACAGGGTGAAGGCGAGCGCGCTGGCGGGGAGGAAGATGGTCTGCGGCATCGCCGGGATCAGGCCAATCGCGCCGAGGATCAGCGCGACCGGCAGCCAGATGCGCGGATCGGCGAACTGGCCGCCGATCTGGCCGGCAAGGTCGCGGCTGTCGGCGACCCTTGTGACGATCGCCGCAGCGGCGATCGACAGCAGCAGCGAGGGCACCTGCGCGACCAGAGCGTCGCCCACCGCCAGCGTCACATAGCGCTGCGCCGCCTCACCCGCCGAAAGCCCGTGGCTGATCATGCCGAGGCAGAAGCCGGCGACGATATTGACCCCCAGGATCAGCAGCGCGGCGACCGCGTCGCCTTTGACGAATTTGGACGAGCCATCCATCGCGCCGTAGAAATCCGCCTCGGTCGCCACTTCCTTGCGCCGCGCCTTGGCTTCCTCGGCAGTCATCAGCCCGGCGGCGAGATCGGAATCGATCGCCATCTGCTTGCCCGGCAGCGCATCGAGCGTGAAGCGCGCCGAGACTTCGGACACCCGCCCGGCGCCCTTGGTCACCACCACCATGTTGATGATCATCAGGATCATGAAGACGAACAGCCCGACCGCGAAATTGCCGCCGATCAGGAAAGCGCCGAACGCTTCGATGACATGGCCGGCGGCC
>JANLQW010000037.1:0-8215 GCA_031368085.1 Novosphingobium sp.
GATCGTCGCGGTCCGGATCGTCGCAGCCGGGATCGAGCTGGGCGAGCAGGAAAATCTCCTTCTCGCCAGTCATCGCCGCTTCCAGCGCCGCGACCGATTTTTCGCGGCCAACAAACAGCGGCACGACCATTGAAGGAAATACCACGATATCGCGCAACGGGAGCAGCGGAAGGCGTTTCAAGTTCACATCCATTCATTTTTCGCGCGCCAAGGCGCTTGGCAGGTAGTACCCGCCAGACGTGAAGAATATGGGGCCGCTTTTCCAGTGACGCAATGCCGGACTGGCGCGGGGCTGTGGAATGGAGCGCCCCCGAGGCCCGGTACGGCCTATTCCAATACCGGACGACCGCTCAAAACGGCAGCTTGAAACCTGCGGGAAGGCCCATTCCTTGCTGAACCCGCGCCATTTCCTCGCCCGCCACCTGGTCAGCCTTGACCCGCGCATCGTTGAACGCGGCGGCAACCAGATCTTCCAGGATGGGCTTTTCCGACAGCTGTAGCAGGCTGTCGTCGAGGCTGACGCCGATGACCCGGCCCTTGGCGGAGCAGCGGATTTTGACCAACCCGCCGCCCGAGAGGCCTTCGACTTCCATGCCGTCGAGCTTTGCCTGGCTCTCGGTCATCTGCTTCTGGATGGATTCGGCCGCCTGCTGCGCGGCCTGCAACATCTCTTCCATCGATTTCATGCGTTGCGGCTCCAATTGCGTGCGCCCCGGCCTAGCGGGACAACGTCTTCTTCATTGACAAGTTCCGCCCCCGGAAACGCTGAAAATGCTGCCTCGACCAGCGGATCGCGGCGCAAGGCGGCGGCTTCGACCTGCTGGCGGGCCTCGCTCAACTCGCGCAGCGAGGGCGCGCCTTCGCCGGGCGCTAATTCGACCAGCCAGCGCTCGCCGGTTGCTTGCAACAGCCCATCGCGAATTTCCGGCGAGGGGTCGCCGGCATAGCCCGGCGTGAGACTAAAGCGCAGTTCACCGTGCGACAGCGCCGCCACCCTGACCCAGTCGCGCATGATCTGGGCGGCCCGCAGCTGCCCCGCCCGGTCGACCGCCTCCACCAGTGCCTCCCACGGCGGCGCGGCTGGTGATGCCGGTGCGACCGGAGACGCGTTTGCCGAAGACGTTCCGGCAGGAACCGGCTGCGAGGCCAACTCCTCCAGACGCTTCACCAGACTGCCGGGATCGGGCATGTCGGCGGCGTGCATCACCCGCAGCAGCGCCATCTGCGCCGATACCAGCGGATCGGGCGCGCTGCGCACCTCGTCGTAGCCTTTGAGCAGCAACTGCCACAAGCGGTGCAGCTGCCCCGCCGAAAGCGACTTCGCCCAGCCCTCGATCGACGCGCGCTCCTCGGCGGAGGCGGCATCGATATCACCCTGCCCGAGCTGCGCGACAGTGACCCGGTGGGTCAGTTCCATCGCCCCCCGCAGCAGCGCCAGCGGTTCGATCCCGAGCGCGAACTGATGCGCGACAAGATCGAGCAGGGCGCGCCCGTCTCCGGCCAGCAGCGCCGCGAACAAATTGCGCTGGACGCTCTTGTCGGCGAGGCCGAGCATTTCCTGCACTTGGGCGGCGGTCACACGCCCTTCGCCGCCGAGATCCGCATGGGAAATCGCTTGGTCGAGGATTGACAGGCCGTCGCGGACCGACCCTTCCGCGGCTGCCGCGATCATCGCCAGCGCCTCGACTTCCGCCTCGACGCCTTCGGCCTTGCAGATGCCGGCGAAATGGTCGGCCAGCATCGGCGCGGCGATCCGGCGCAAATCGAAGCGCTGGCAGCGCGAGAGCACGGTCACCGGCAGCTTGTCGGCCTCAGTGGTGGCGAACAGGAATTTCACATGCGGCGGCGGCTCTTCCAGCGTCTTGAGCAGCGCGTTGAAGGCGTTGCGAGACAGCATGTGGACTTCATCGATAATATAGATCTTGTACCGCGCCGAAACCGCCGAATAGCGCACCGCCTCGATAATCTCGCGCACGTCGTCGACGCCGGTGTGGCTGGCGGCATCCATCTCGATGACATCGATATGCCGCCCCTCGGCAATCGCGATGCACGGTTCGCACAGGCCGCAAGGATCGATCGTCGGCCCGCCCTGCCCGTCCGGCCCGATGCAGTTCAAGGCCTTGGCGATCAGCCGCGCGGTCGAGGTCTTGCCGACCCCGCGCACCCCGGTCATCAGGAAGGCATGCGCCAGACGGTCGCGGCGGATGGCATTCGCCAGTGTCTGGACCATGGCGTCCTGGCCGATCAGCTGGGCGAAGGTCTGGGGCCGGTATTTACGCGCGAGCACGCGGTATGGCTGGGCGCTGGCGGTCGGGACTGCGGCAGCAGGCTTGGGCTCGGCCGCGCCGAACATCGCTGACTGCCCGGCAGCCTCAAGCTCGGCAGCGCTGGGCGCGGCTTCGCCATCGTCCAGCGGCGTCTCGCCAAAAATGTCGGGTGAATCGCCCATCGGCTGACACCTAGGGGCTGGCACCGAAAATGTCAGGAAAAAAGGAGCCGGGCGACCCGCCGCAATCCGTTGTGGCTGCTTCCTTCCGGATCTGACCAGGTTGGCGAACGCAAACGTCCGCCCGGACTCCCGGCGGCGCATATGGCGGTGAAGCGAGATTTTGGCAAGGTTGTTGAAGGACCCAAATCCGTCCCTCCTTCTTGCCCGGGGGATCAAGTCACCTGAAATTGTCCGCGTAAGCCTGCAGCTTGAGCCGCCTGACCGGCGTCGCCGCCACCCGCGCCTCGATCCCGTGGCGCTGGGCGTAGGCCTGCGCTTCCTCGCAACTGGCGAAGGTCAGCACGACCTGCACCTGGGTGTCGCCCGAGCCGGACCAGCCCATCAGCGGATCCGCGCGCCGCGCTTCAGCAGGGGCGAATTCGAGGATCCATAGATCGGTGAGCGCTTTGCCGGACTGCATGGCGTTCTTCGGGCGCTGATAGATGCGGGCGGTCATGGACAGCGCCTTCTGCCCAAACGCGCCGCGAATCAAGTCTTGCGTGAAGCCTCGAACGCGTTGCGGGTTTTAAGGCTGGGGTCTTCCGTCCAGGGCTGGTCCGGCCAGCGGTGTTTGGGGTAGCGACCCTTCATGTCGCGCACGACATCGCGCCAGCTGCCGCGCCAGAAACCGGGCAGGTCGCGGGTGGTCTGGATCGGCTTGCCGCCGGGCGAGGTCAGCTTGAGCAGCAGCGGCTGCGCGGGCTGGCCGAAGCCCGGATGGCGGTCGAGACCGAACAGCGCCTGCACCCGCAGTTCCACCGAGGGGCCGCCCTCATCCTCATAGTCGATCGCGTGCTGCGAGCCGGCCGGGCTGATGAATTGGGCTGGGGCGAGCCGGTCAAGCTTCTGGCGCTCGTCATAGCTCAGGCGGTTCAGCAACGCCTGATGCAGCACGCCCGGTTCTAGCGCGTCGAGGCGGCGGGTGAGCAAGAGCGCGAGCCAGTCTTCCAGCGCAGCAAGCAAGGCCTCGTCCGACAGCGCAGCGATTCCGGCGAAGCGCGCGCGTTTAAGTAGAGCCAGGCTGGTATGCGAGAACGGCAGCAGGGCGAGGCCGTCATCTCTAACCCGCGCGATCAGGAACGCCTTTATCCCATCCGCATCGGGCGCAGGATCGGGTCCCCGGCTTAGCGTCACGGCCCCCAGCCGCTGCTCGATAAGCGCCTCGACCCGGCGTTCCTCTGCAATCCAGCGCAGCGTGGGTCGCCGTTCGATCCGATGGGCGAGCCAGCGCAGCACTTCGGCTTCGGTCAGCGCCATCGCGCCGGTGATCCGCGCACCCTTCGCCTCGCCTTGCGCCTCGCCGACCGTCAGCCATTCGGCGCGCGCCAGCGGCGAGGCGGGATCGAGCCTGAGCCCCCTGCCCCCGGCGGCAAGCCAATGTTCGCCTCTGCCATCGCGGCGCTTGGCAAGGTTGTCGGGGAAGGCTTCGGCGAGGAGGATTGCATGGGGCGGAGCGGGTGCGGGTGCTTCGACAAGCTCAGCATAAGCAGGGTCTGGGTGCTGGGGTTGGAAAGTGAGAAAGGAGTCACTCTCCGGCTTTCCGAGACGGAAGGAGGCCCGCTCAGGCTGAGCTTGTCGAAGCCCGCCCGCCGCCCTCGCCCACCGCTCCGCCAGCTTGCGCGAGGCCTCCGCCCGCGCCGACCGGTCCTCGTTCCACCGCTCCAACCGCTGAGCCAGATCCTCCCCGCGCCCTCCCAGCCCGCGCTCCTGCAAAAGCAAGGCCAGCTTTGCTGCATCGCGTCCTACGCCATGTTGCGCAGCATAAAGCAGCATATGCGCCAGTGGCGGGACCATCGGCAGCGATGCCATCGCCCGGCCATGCGGGGTGATCCGTCCCTCGTTATCCAGTGCCCCCAGCCCCTCCAGCTTCACCCGCGCCGCGCTCAAGGCCGCAGTCGGCGGCGGGTCGAGCCAGGCCATCCCCGCCGGGTCTCCCGCGCCCCATCCCGCCAGCGACAGCAGCAGAGGGGCAAGGTCTGACGTCAGCATCTCGGGCGGATCGAAGGCGGGCCGGCCGGCATGCGCCGCCTCTTCCCACAGCCGGTACGCAATTCCCGGCCCCTGCCGCGCGGCGCGCCCGGCGCGCTGGGCGGCGGCGGCCTGGCTGGCGCGGTGGGTGACGAGCCGGGTGACGCCCGCCGCTTTATCGAATTCGGCGCGGCGCGACAGCCCGGCGTCGACCACCACCGATACCCCGTCGAGCGTCAGCGACGTTTCGGCAATCGCCGTCGCCAGCACGATCCGGCGGCGGCCTTGCACATCGCGCCGGATCGCAGCCCGCTGCGCGGCGGGCTCGCACTGGCCGTGGAGGGGGAGCACCAAAGCTTGCGGCAGACGCTCCGCCAGCCGCTCGGCCGTGCGGTTGATTTCACCAACCCCGGGCAGAAAGGCGAGGATGTCACCCTGTTCCTCGCGCCAGGCGGTGAGGATGGCGACGGCCATCGCATCGTCCAGGCGCAGTTCGGGCCGCGCGCCCAGCCAGCGAATCGTGAGAGGATGGGCCTTGCCGGCGCTCTCGATCACCGGGGTATCCCCAAGCAAATGCGCAAACCGCGCGCCGTCGATTGTCGCCGACATCACCAAAAGCCGCAAATCCTCGCGCAGCACCGCCGAGCTCTCGATAGCAAGAGCGAGGCCGAGGTCGCTATCGAGGTGCCGCTCATGCGCTTCGTCGAACAGCACGGCGGAAACGCCGGCAAGTTCAGGATCGCCAAGGATGGTCGAGACAAAAATCGCCTCGGTCATCACCAGCACGCGGGTTTTGCCTGAGCGCTTGCTGTCGAGCCGGGTCAGATAGCCGATCGTCTCGCCCGCCCGCTCGCCCAGCAGTTCCGCCATGCGTTCGGCAGCGGCGCGGGCGGCGACCCGGCGCGGGCTGAGCAGGATCACGCTGCCGCTGCACCACGGCTGGTCGAGTAGCGCCGGGGCGACCGCAGTGGTCTTGCCCGCGCCGGGCGGAGCGATGAGGACTGCCGCTGTCCGAGCGCGCAAGGTCGCGAGCAGATCGGGCAACACGGCGTCGATGGGAAGCGAAAGCATATTGACCCCGGCATGGAATTATGGTTTTATGAAATTATGGTTATATGGAGTATTGATGTGAAAATTGAAATTCTTGATTCGGATTTTCCTCGCCTTCAATCATTGGCAGAGCCATTCGTCGATACTCCTGCATCCGTGATTACGAAACTCCTCGACACTTACGCATCCCAAGTTGCGACATTGCGGAGTGACGACCAATCTGACAGGCATGGAACCTATGCAATCGATGCACTCCCACCTTTAACCCATGCAAAGGTCATGGGCGGGCACTTCGACGGCGAAAGGCCCTTGAAGCCCAATTGGGATAGCTTCGTCAGGCACTCGTTAATTGAAGTTATAAAGAAATCAGGCTCAGTCGACGAACTTCGTCGCCTCTCTGGCGCTAACGTACACGACGGTCGCTTTGAAGAGCACGGATACAAGTATGTCCCCGAGCACAGATTTTCTTTCCAGGGCGTATCAGCTGAAGACGCTGTGAAGATTGTCGGTCGCTGCGCGCGTGCCTTGGGAGCGTCATTCGAAATTGAATTTGTTTGGCGGGATAAACCTGACGCACATCGTCCAGGGGAACGAGGAACTATCCGGTACGCAAAGCCCTAATACCGCCGCGCCGCGACAAACTCTGCCGCCTCCGCCATGGCCGAACGCGCTTCGCCGGCCGGGAAGCCCGCAATCGCATCGATCGCGCGCCGGACGTAATGGCGCGCCCGCTCGCGCGTGGCGCTGACGGTATCGTGCCGGCCAATCAAGGTGACCGCGTAGGCGAGATCCTCGTCGCTGGTGCAGAAGCCGGCGATGGCATCCTGCCAGAACTGGCGTTCCTCGGCAGTGCCGCGCGCATAGGCGAGGATCACCGGCAGCGTCATCTTGCCGTCGCGGAAATCGTCGCCCTTGCCCTTGCCCATCTCGAGGCTTTCCGAATCGTAGTCGATCGCATCGTCGATCAGTTGGAAGGCAATGCCCAGGTTGCGGCCATATTCATCGAGCGCGCGCTCCTCCGCATCGCTGCGTTCCGCCACGACTGCGGCGATGCGGCAGGCGGCGGCGAACAGCGCGGCGGTCTTGGCGCCGATGATCGAGAGGTAGCGCTCCTCGCTGGTCTCGATATGGCGCTGGGCGGTAAGCTGATCGACCTCGCCCTCGGCGATCACGGCGGAGGCGTGGCTGAGGATGCGCAGCACCTTGAGGCTGCCATCCTCGACCATCAGCTCGAACGCCCGGCTGAACAGGAAATCGCCGACCAACACCGTCGCCGGATTGCCGAAGACGATGTTGGCGGTTTCCTTGCCGCGCCGCAGGTCGGAGCCATCGACGACATCGTCATGCAGCAGCGTCGCGGTGTGGATGAATTCGACCGCGGCGGCGAGCTTGTGATGCCGCCCGCCCTGATAATCGCACAGGCCTGCGCTGGCGATGGTCAGCATTGGCCGCATGCGCTTGCCGCCCCCGGAGATGAGATGGCCGGCCAGCGCCGGGATCAGCGGGATCTCGCTCTGCATCCGCGCAAGGATGACGGCGTTGACGCTGTTCATGCCGGACGCGGTCAGCGCCATCATCGGCGCCAGCGAGGGTTCGGATGCGCGACCGCGCAGGGGGAGGATGTCGGCGCTCATTGCCGCGCCGCTTTGCCCGGCTAGGCGCGGAAGGCAAGTGCAAAGCGGGCAATGGCCTTACGCAATTTGTCATGCTAGCGGGTGACCGATGAGCGACACTCTGCCCGCAACCGATCCCATACTCGCTGGCTACCGCGCCAGCATCGACAACATCGACGCCGCGCTGATCCACATGCTGGCCGAACGGTTCCGCATCACCAAGGCGGTGGGCACGTATAAGGCGGCGCGCAACCTGCCGCCGTCCGACCTCGCGCGCGAGGAGCGCCAGATCGCCCGCCTGCGCGCGCTGGCGGCAGACGCCGAGCTCGACCCGGACTTCGGCGAGAAGTTTCTGCGGTTCATTATCGACGAGGTGATCCGGCACCACGAGCAGGCGCAGGGTGGGGGATAGGCTGCTAGTACAGATACCTGCGTGTTCGTGTTTGCTGGTTTTCCGCCTGTCAGCTTTCGTGCGGTTGATGCGGTAAAGCTGACATTCGCTTTTCTTCGCGCTCTTGCCTGGTACGATCACTACCGCCCGTCCGAGCGCCGCAATTCCCGGATTGCTCGCTTATGAAGCCTGTCTGACTCTTTCATCGCCCATTCAAGGTCACCGGGCTTGGGCTGAGGTATTCCAAGAACAATTTCAAGTTGCGTGGTTACTTCTTCACCCCGCAAGAGGGGCAACTGTCTGCTAACCACCAGCATGTACCTCTTCACGTAAAACTCGTTCATGTGGGGTAGATAGGTGCGGACAAAGAGCCATAGGATGTCGGGCTCGGCATTTAGAAAGCCAATTAGCTGGAGAGCTCCGGCTTGGCGGTCGGGGATACCGGCAGCCAGCTCTATCTGGGTTGCAATCACCTGCAAATTAACGTTTGCGTACGCCTGCGAACTTGCCGTGTAAGTTCCTGATCCACGAATTACGTCCCGTTCCGCACTGCCGACCTTCACCGATAAAGGTGTAAGAACCGCACGTTCGGTATCCGTTACCCGCTTAAGGCCACCTCGAACAATCACGATTTTCGGCTGCCTTTGGGCGCTTGATCGGGTCGTCGGGCTACCGGGTCGAGGATTTGGGCATTCGACGGTGTTT
>JANLQW010000104.1:0-15107 GCA_031368085.1 Novosphingobium sp.
GCACGATCTGGTCGCGGATCGCCAGGATGCAGAAGATCGCCTCAACCGCGCCGGCGCCGCCCAGCAGATGGCCAATCGCCGATTTGGTCGAGCTCATCGACACGGTTTGAATGGCATCGCCGAACAGGCGGCGCACCGCGCCCAGTTCCAGCTCGTCGCCCATCGGCGTCGAGGTGCCGTGGGCGTTGATGTAATCGATGTCGGACGGAGCAAGGCCGGCCTTGCGCAGCGCCATCTCCATCGCCCGGAACGCGCCCGAACCTTCGGGATGCGGCGCGGTGACGTGATAGGCGTCGCCCGACAGGCCGTAGCCGATGACCTCGGCATAGATCTTTGCGCCGCGCGCCTTGGCGTGCTCATATTCCTCAAGCACGACGACGCCCGCGCCCTCGCCCATGACGAAGCCGTCGCGGTCCTTGTCATAGGGGCGGCTGGCTTTCTCGGGTTGATCGTTGAAGGCGGTGCTGAGCGCGCGCGCCTGGGCGAAGCCGGCAATGCCGAGGGGACAGATGGTGCCTTCCGCGCCGCCTGCCAGCATGATGTCGGCATCGTCGTCCTTGATCATCCGGGCGGCGTCGCCGATCGAATGGGCGCCGGTCGAACAGGCGGTGACGACGGCGTGGTTCGGGCCCATCAGCCCGTATTTGATCGAGACCTGCCCGGAGATCAGGTTGATCAGCCGGCCATGGACGAAATGCGGGGAGACCCGGGTGGGGCCCTTTTCGGCCAGGACCAGCGCTTCGCTCTCGATCCCCGGTAAGCCGCCGATGCCGGAGCCGATCGAGCAGCCGGTGCGCAGCCGCATCGCCTCGTCCATGTCGGTCAGCCCGGCATCCTCGATTGCCTGCCCGGCGGCATCGATTCCGTAAATGATGAAGGGATCGACCTGGCGCTGGACCTTGTGATCGACACGCTTATTGGGATCGAAGCCATAAGGATGATCGGCCGGCTTGACCTCGCAGGCGATCAGGCATTTCTGGTCGGACGCGTCAAACCGGGTGATCCGGCCCGCGCCCGACTTGCCGGCGAGCAGATTCTTCCAGACGGTTTCGACCTCCGCGCCGAGCGGCGTGACCAGGCCCAGTCCGGTGACAACGACACGGCGCATGCAATTCTCCGAAAACACGACAGGCCCAGCGCCTTATGGCCTGAGCCTGCCGAACTTCTGGCCCGCCCCCTTGCCAACACGTACCATCCGGCGACAGCCTCAGGTCAGAAGAATCAGGTCTTGTTATCGTCGATATATTTGATCGCGTCCGAAACGGTGCTGATCTTCTCCGCCGCATCGTCGGGAATCTCGACGCCAAATTCTTCTTCGAACGCCATCACCAGCTCAACAATGTCGAGGCTGTCGGCACCGAGATCGTCGATGAAACTGGCGTCTTCGGTAACCTTCTCGGCTTCGACGCCAAGGTGTTCGACTACGATCTTCTTGACCCGATCGGCGGTGTCGCTCATCAAAATGCCCCTTATCAAACGGAGGAGGAATGTCAGGCCTGCCGCCCTAATGCGCGGGAGCGGCGCTGGCAAGTGGGGGTGTGGATTGGCATCACTTTGCACGAAAAGCGCGAACATCGTAGGCCAGCAGTTGGCGGTCGGACGTGATCAGCATGGCCTCCTCGGCGACCGTTTGCGCCAGTATCAGGTGATCGAACGGATCGTTATGCCGGGAGGTTGATTTGATTGCTTCCAACGCTGCCAGATGCGGCAACCGCACGGGAACAATTTCGAAACCGTTATCATGCGCTTCGCCCCACAATACCGAACCGGAGACGGCGATCTTGCCGGTTCGCGCCTTGATCGAAAGTTCCCAGAATGAAGCCACGCTGACCAGCAGCACAGAGTGCGGCTCGGCAATCAAGGCTTTTGTGCGCGGCCCCAGCTTGGCATTGTCTCGCAGCCACCACAACATCACGTGCGTATCGAGAAACAATCTCATGGCAGAGGATCGAAGTCATCGTCGTTCCATGGCTCGTTTTGGAGCTTGTCAAAAAACTCGAGCATATTCTCGGGCCATTCGTCCCAATCGTCCGGGAGATTCAACTTGCCCCGTAACGAACCCGGTTGCCGGGGCTTGCCGTCCCGGGTGTGGACCCATTCTCCATTGACCAGCCACGGCGGGCCGTCCTTGGCGGGTTCGGCCTGTTTGAACGGCATCGGCATTTCGCGCACTCCGGCAGGAGCAGCGGGAGTAGCGCCTCCCTCCACCAGCCCATTGAGGTATTCCTTGACCAGCGCCGACAGCGACGTTCCCAGCTCCGCCGCGCGGATGCGGGCCTTGCGGTGGGTTGCATCGTCAAGGGCAATGGTTACGTTTTTCATGTGAGACTGTGTAGCACAGTCTCACTGTCTTGGCAAGCTACGCCTTCGCCTGCTGCTCTGCCAGCCTGATATTCAATTCCCGCAGCTGCTTCGCGCTCACCGCCCCCGGCGCGCCCATCATCAGGTCTTCGGCCTTCTGGTTCATCGGAAACACGACGACCTCGCGGATGTTGGGCTCATCGGCCAGTAGCATGACGATGCGGTCGACCCCCGGGGCGGAGCCGCCGTGCGGGGGGGCGCCGTATTTCAAGGCGTTGATCATGCCGGCGAAATTGGTGTCGACATCCTCGCGGCTGTAGCCGGCGATTTCAAAGGCCTTGTACATGATGTCGGGCCGGTGGTTGCGGATCGCGCCCGAGGAGAGTTCGACGCCGTTGCAGACGATATCATACTGCCAGGCCTTGATGGCGAGCGGGTCCATCGTCTCGAGCGCTTCCAGCTCGCCCTGCGGCATCGAAAAAGGATTGTGGCTGAAATCGACCTTCTTGGCGTCTTCATCGTATTCGAACATCGGGAAGTCGACGATCCAGCAGAATTTGAACTCGCCATCCGCGATCAGGCCGAGCTGCTCGCCAGCCCGCGTGCGCGCTGCCCCTGCCAGCTTGGCGGCCTGGAGTTCCTTGCCGGCGGCGAAGAAGCAGCCATCGTCTGCGCCAAGGCCCATCGCCGCATAAAGCGCAGCCATGCCCTCCTCGCCGTGGTTCTTGGCAATCGGCCCGCCAAATTCACCGCCCTTGCGTGTGACATAGCCCAGCCCGGCATGGCCTTCCCCGCGCGCCCAATCGTTCATGTCGTCAAAGAACTTGCGGCTTTTCCCGGCAGTGCCCGGCGCAGGAATGGCGCGCACGGTGCCGCCGCTGCCGACAATCTTTTCGAACAGGCCAAAGCCCGATTTCGCAAAATGATTGCCGACATCGTGAATGACGATCGGATTGCGCAAATCCGGCTTGTCCGAACCATACTTCAGCATCGATTCCGCGAAAGGAATCCGCGGGAATGTGCCGGCCGGCGTCACGCTGCGCCCGCGCGCGAATTCCTCGAACACGCCCGCCAGCACCGGCTCGATGGCATCGAACACATCGTCCTGGGTGACAAAGCTCATCTCGAAATCAAGCTGGTAAAATTCGCCGGGCGAGCGGTCGGCGCGGGCATCCTCATCGCGGAAGCACGGGGCGATCTGGAAATAGCGGTCGAATCCGGCGACCATCAGCAGCTGCTTGAACATCTGCGGCGCCTGGGGAAGCGCGTAGAACTTGCCCGGATGCACCCGGCTCGGCACCAGATAGTCGCGCGCGCCCTCGGGTGAGGAAGCGGTGAGGATCGGGGTCTGGAACTCGGTGAAGCCCTGGTCGGTCATGCGGCGGCGCAGGCTCGCGATCACCTGGCTGCGCAGCATCATATTGGCGTGCACCTTGTCGCGGCGCAGATCGAGAAAGCGGTATTTAAGGCGGATGTCCTCGGGGTATTCCTGCTCGCCGGCGACCGGCATCGGCAGTTCCTCGGCGCGCGACTGCACCGTGACGGCGCGGGCGTAGACCTCGATCTCACCGGTCGCAAGGTTGGGATTCACTGTTCCAGCGCCGCGCGCCTTGACCTCGCCGTCGATGGTCACGACGCTTTCGACGCGAAGCGATTCCAGCACCGCAAGGGCCGGACTATCGGCGTCGGCGACGATCTGGGTCATGCCGTAATGATCGCGCAGATCGACGAACAGCACCCCGCCATGATCGCGCTTGCGGTGGACCCAGCCCGAAAGCCGGACAGTCTGGCCGACCTGCGCCGCGCCCAGCGCGCCGCAATTGTGTGAGCGATAGGCGTGCATCGAAAGACTTTCCATTCGGACTGCAATCAGGCAGGGGGGAGGGTGCGGCTAACAGGCGATGGCCGTCATTTTGTCAAGCCGAGGGTCCGCACGGGCCCATTACAGAAATGAGCCGATGAAGATACATCCCCTGATTACGACGAGCGGACCGCTCGCCGAACTGTGCGCGCGGCTGGCCAAAGCCAACTTCGTCACCGTCGATACCGAGTTCATGCGCGAGAACACATTCTGGCCGGAGCTCTGTCTGATCCAGATCGCCGATACCGAGGAAGCTGCGGCGATTGACCCGCTGGCGCCTGGCATCGACATGACCCCGCTATATGACCTGCTCACGCAGAATGAGGACGTGCTAAAGGTGTTTCACGCCGGCGGGCAGGACGTGGAAATCATCTACAACTTCACCGGCCGCACCCCCCATCCGATCTTCGACACCCAGATCGCGATGATGGCAGTCAGCCAGTCCGAACAGATCGGCTATTCCAATCTGGTCGAAAGCTGGCTCGGCATCGACGTCGACAAGGGTGCGCGTTTCACCGACTGGTCGCGCCGGCCGCTGTCAGACCGGCAGATCGAATATGCCATCGGCGATGTAACCCATCTCGCCCGGATCTTCCCGAAGATCCTCGCTCGCCTGAGGAAAACCGGGCGGGGCGAATGGCTCGACATCGAGATGGAAAAGCTCGCCGATCCGGAAAACTACCGCAACGACCCGGCCAGGGCGTGGCTGCGGATCAAGGCGGCGGGACGCAATCCCGGCGTGCTCGGCCGGCTGAAGGCGCTGGGCGCCTGGCGCGAGCTGGAAGCGCAGGACAAGAACATTCCGCGCGGACGGATCGTGCGCGATGAGACTTTGGCGGACATTGCCAGCCATCCGCCCAAGACCCAGGCCGACCTTGCCAAGGTGCGCGGGCTCTCTGCCGGCTGGCGCGAGAATGACATCGGCCGGCGGCTGATGACGACGCTTGAGAATGCCGTCCCGCTAACCGACGACGAGATGCCGCCTCGGGCCGCGCGCGGCGCGCCGCTGGGCAAGGAAGGCACGCTGGTCGCCGACCTGCTCAAGCTGCTGCTCAAGATCCGCTGCCGCGAAATCGACGTCGCCGCCCGCCTGATCGCCCGCAGCGAGGAACTGGAGCTGCTCGCTGCCGGGGTGCGCAAGGGGCTGCCGATCCTCGACAGCTGGCGTTACGACGTGTTCGGCCACGACGCCCTCGACCTGGTCGAAGGCAAGCTCGCCTTCGCAGTGGTGAACGGCAAGCTCAAAATGACGCATGTCGATGATGTGGTTGAGGTTATGGTCGCCGACGTGGTTGAGGATGTGGTTGAGGATGTGGCGGATGCGGCAGAGTGACCGTCTCCCCTCCCCTTGAGAGGAGGAGGTAAAGGTGACCGTCTACCACCCCACCCTCAAACAGCTGCAATATCTTGTCGCCCTGCACGAGCATAACCATTTCGGCCGGGCGGCTATTGGCTGTTTCGTTTCGCAATCAACGCTCTCGGCCGGTCTGCGCGATCTCGAGACGCTGCTGGGTGTCGTCCTGGTCGAGCGGACCAAGCGCGCGGTGCGCTTCACCCCGCTGGGCAATACGGTGGTCGCCAAGGCGCACCGCATCCTGCGCGAAGCCGAGGAGCTGTCCGATCTCGTCCAGTCGAGCGGGCAGCCGCTTGCAGGCGAAGTGCGAATGAGCGTGATCCCCACTATCGCCCCGTTCCTGCTGCCGCGCATGCTGCCGCGGCTGCGGCGGGAGCGCCCTGGCCTTAAGCTGTTCCTGCGCGAGGAGGCCAGCGCCGCGGCGATGGAATCGCTGCACCACGGCCGCGCCGATTGCGTGCTGCTGGCCCTTCCCTATCCCACCGGCGAAGTCGAAAAGGAAACCATCGAGCTCGACGCCTTATTCGTCGCCTTCCCGCCCAACGATCCGCGCGATCTGCCGGACGAGATTCCCCCGTCGCTGATCGATGAAAACCGGCTGCTGCTGCTTGAGGACGGGCACTGCCTGAAAGACCAGGCGCTGGCCGCCTGCAACCGCCCCGAACTGCGCGCCAGCGCGACGATGATCGGTACCAGCCTGCATACGCTGGTGCAGATGGTGGACAATGGCCTGGGCCTCACCATGTTGCCCGAGATGGCGCTGGATGCGGGCATCCTCAATGGCACCAATGTCGTGGCGCGGCCGTTGAAGTCGCCCAATGCCAACCGCGAAATTGTCTTGGTATGGCGCAAGAACTCACCGCGCGGCGATGAATTCCGACTGCTGGCGGAGGAATTGCGGGCCGGGTGACTGGCCACGGGCGTAGGCAAAGCGCCAAAGGCCCCCTGCCCCTGCAAATTTGGAACAATTTCAACCACTGTGGGTTGGCTCATCGTGGCAGCAGGACTTTAGGAGCAGAGCAATGGGTGAAATGATTGACAAGGCCAAGGGCACAGCAAATGTCGCCGTAGGCAAGGCCAAAACGGCTGTCGGGCGGCAAACCGGCGATGGCAAGATGCAGGCCAAGGGTGGCGCTCAGCAGAGCAAAGGCCACATGCAAAAGGCGAAGGGCGCAGTGAAGGGCGCAATGGGCAACGATATCTGAACAAGCAATCCGTTGCGGGGGCGCATGTCCCCGCAACGGATTGCGTTGCAGCCATCCCGACCGAGCGCGCGGCTGTCGAATCATTAACCTGCGTCCGCGAGTGTTCGACTTTGGCAGGTCAGCCACGCACGGCCTCGATTACCCCCGCCTCCGATATCCCAACAGGCTCTATGCCAATATGTTCAGAAGCCATAGCCGCGACCAGATTTCAGAAATTAAATATGCAAGCCACGGAATAACCTAGATTTAGGGCAGGTCGCCGCCCGTGGGGAACTGGTTTCAGCCACGCGGGTTTACCCCGCACCAGACGGAATAGATCAATATCGGCTTGGCCGATGGTTCTGCTGGCACAGGCGAGGCGAACATGAACAAGTTGCGTAAAAGCGGTCTGGAGAAGACCACCGGCGATCCACATGAGGCTACTTGTCCGCCTAATGTGACCGAAGGCTCAGCCTTCGGAGCATTCATTATGTTGCTTGCCGCCTCGGGCGTCGCTGCGATTTCGTTCTTCCTGGCGAGCCCAGATCGTGCGCTGGGCGACGACACCGCCATAACCCACGTCCGCGGGATGCGGCCATAATTACCTATTGCGCTCAAGAACTCCCAGCGACTGAATGGCACTGGCCTATGCGGCCAATTTTCAACCTGAAGTCAGGCAGCAATCCGATTGATGCCCCGTGCATTGGCCACGGTTGCCAATTCTGCGAACAGAGTCTGCAAGGCGCAGCCGACGATCACGAAATCGTGGCGCGAATCCGGCAACTGACCGTTTTCGAGAACTTTTTCGATGGCCATACGGGCCCGGCAAATCCGGCTTTTCACGGTGCCTTGCGCGATACCGCAAATTTCAGCGATTTCTTCGTATGACATGCCGCCAACCCCGGCAAGGATCAGAACTTCGCGCTGGTTTTCCGAGAGCAAGTCGAAGGCGCGCAGCACATCGGCAAGTTCAAGAGCCTTTTCCTGCGAGGCTGGCGCCGACAAGATGCGCTCGGCCGCGACTTCGTCATATTCGCCGTGAAAACGCCCGCGGCGAGCTTCACTGTAGAATTGATTGCGCAGGATGGTGAACGTCCAGGCCTTGAAATTTGTGCCCGACTGATAGCGGTCGCGTGCGCCCCAAGCCTTCAACAGCGTTTCTTGCGCCAGATCGTCAGCCCGGTCACGGCAACCACACAATGACCGCGCAAAAGCGCGCAAGTGCGGTGTAACCGTCGCAAGCGCAGACTTGAAATCGTCAGAGCTAAGCGGCGTATGGTTCTCAGCTGTCTCGTCTTGCGCCCTCAAGCTCATATTTCGCGCCTTTGAAATACCCTCAACTGCATCTTAAACATTTGGTAATTCCATTAGTTCCTGACAATCGGCAACGTCAGCGCCGGATCGCGTTGCCAATAGGCTCGATTGAGTTGAATGAGGGATTAATTACGAATGTTAGAAACTGGACCAGGGGGAACCCTAGTTTTCGTAAAGCGTTGATCCGGCAATGCGATTTGTCCGGCAATCCGGCTAGGCGGTTACAGGAGTTAATCATGGAACGCTCCAGCGAAAAGCACCCGAGCGAAAAGGTGCAGCGAGATGCGGATAACGAAAAGGCACCCGATCCGCGCCGGCATTACGACAGCCCGGAAGATTTGCGCGAAGATGTCGATCTCGACCTTGCCACCCGCGAGAGCCTGCTGCGTGAATGGAAACAGGAGATCGATCAGCGCCTTGAGGCGGAATCGGAGGGTATGAGCGCCAGCGATCCGATGTCAGCCTCGCGCGAGGCGAAATTAGCGGCAGAATCGCGCCGCGTTTCCAAAGCGCTCGAACAGGTCAGCGAAGACCTCAAGCGCGCCGCTGGCCAATAGGCTCAGACAAGCGTGGCGAGAATTTCCTCGATCTGCCCGCTGGCAAATCCGATGGCGCTGTCCGAAAGACCGTAGGGCAGAAAAATCCGCTCGCCGACGCGCATGCCGCCGCAACTGTAGACGACATTGGGCACATAGCCTTGCCGGTCGTTATCCTTGGCTGCAAGCAACGGGGTGTGGCTGCGGGCAAGGACCTTGGAGGGATCGTCGCGGTCGAGCAGGGCTGCGCCGATCGAATATTTGCGCATCGGACCGACCCCATGGGTCAGCAGCAGCCAGCCTTCCTTGCACTGGATGGGGCTGCCGCAATTGCCGATCTGAATGAACTCCCATGGGAATTTCGGCGTGAGCAGCAATTCGCCATCGCTGTCCCAACAGTCCAACTCACCGGATGACAGCAGGTAAAGGTTTTTGCCGTCCTGCCGGCCGACCATCATATATTTGCCGCCCACTGTGTTGGGGAACAGCGCCATTCCCTTGTTGCGTCCGGCCCGACCGCGGATCGGCCCCAGGGTGAAACTATGAAAGTCCTTGGTTCGCAGCAATTCGGACCGGATCACGCTGCCACTATAGGCGGTGTAGGTGCCGATCCATTCTAGCTCGCCATTATCATGTTCGAATCGGACCAGGCGCAGATCTTCCAGACCGTTGCGCTGCGGTTCGGTGACCGGGAAAATGACCGTTCCCGACAGGGTGCTGTCGGGATCGCGGAAGATGCAGACCGGCTCCTCGCCGTCGATATTATCGACTTCGACTCGTGCCTCGGCGGAGGTGGCGATTAGCGGCTGCGGCCAGAGCTGGAAACTGCCGTCGCGCTCGATGATGCCTTCGCGGAAGGCAATGGTGCTGATGTGGCCTTCGCCTACGGCCCGCATCGACATGACGAACCGCACTGCGCCGTTGGAAATGCCGGTCTGATCGGGATGCTCGACCGCACTAGGGTTCATCAAGGCCGCAGCGGCATAACTGTATTCGTGGCAGAAGTAGGCACCGATCAGCCGCTGGCGCGTAACCGTCACTGCATCAGGGACGCTGCATCCGACTGAAACTTGCTGGAAGCGTTGGTCGAAAACCGATTCGATCTGCCAGTGCCGGTCATCGAACTCCGCGAGCATGGCGCGGTAATTTTCTTCAACCTCCGCCTCGCTCAACGCCAGAATGTCCGCAATCAAGCGGTCGGCCCGCTCCGGGGACGCGTTGGCTGCCTGCCAACCGAGGTGAAAAGGCCGGATAACGACTCGCTCGGGCGCAGCTTCCAAGCGCTCGGATGCCAAGCAAAGGGGGCTCTCAGGCGATATGTGCTGATCTTGCTCCGCCATATTCTGGTCTAGCGGTCCCTTCCTCTGCGCCGATTGCATCATAACCGTAGTACGCAAGCTGGTAGGCAAGCAAGGATTCCGCACCACAATTTCCATTTGCCCCGATTGGGGTCACACCGTCAAGACAGCTTCCGAGCCGGGCATTGACCAAAGCGACGCCGCGGTCGTTGGCGCCGTGGAACCAGCGAAGCGCGCGCGCTGCATGTTCGGCCCACTCGCGCGAGCCATCGATCTGCATGGCCGTGCGGCAGGCGTCGATAGTCGCCCAGGATTCTAGCGGTTGCTGATCGAACGGCAGGATCTCACCGACCCGACCGAACGATTCGCAGCCAACCGGCCGGAAATATCCGCCCTTGCCAACTTGCCGTTCGAGGATCCACCGTAGCGTTTCGAGGCCCGACTCGATCCACGACGGCTGTCCGCAAACCCTGCCGCATTCGATCAACGCCTGCGGCAAACGCGGGTTATCATAAGCGACGACGGCCTCGAACCAAGCCCAGTCGGGACGGCGGGCACTGCACAGCAGGGATTGGAGAGTTCGCCCGGAGGTTACCGCGATGGCACGGGCCCGAGTATCGTTCGGGTCCCGCTGAAGCATGCTCGCCGCGCCAAGTGAGGCAAAGGCGATCGCTCGCGGCGATTGGAAGTCGAGCGCAATGTCGCCAACCGTGCCGAACAGCTTTTCAGCCCACTGTCGTACTTCCTCGATCCGCGAATGGGCAGCGGTGTCGCCAAGCGCCCATATGGCCCGGCCGTTGCTGTCCTGCGATCCGGCGTCTTCGCACCATGTCCGCTCGAAGCGCATGAAATTGCGAAAAATATGGCGGTCTTCGTTCCAGGCATGCTGGATAAATGCGGCGAATCGCGTCGCGCGCACCAGCTCTTCGCCGCCGCTGCGCCAGGAGACGCGATTGACCAGCATCAGTGCCCTTGCGCAGTCGTCCAGACAATAACCGTGGCGGCGGTCCGGGATCAGACCAATGCCATGCTGCAACATGCCGGTATCGTCGCACATCGCCTCGAAGGCGGCGAGACCCGGGACGGCGCGCAATTGCGTAGCCGATACCTCAGCCGGTGCGGACGCGATAGATTCAAGCATGGCCCCGGAATAGGCGGCAAAATGCGACCATATCGTCCTGCGACCGCGGCGATAGCTCTTGAGCTGTACCGCCTCAAGTTTGTCCGGACTATCGAGCAGCCGGTTGACGGCACGGGCGATCGCCGCAGGATCGTTGGGTTCGACCAATGTGCCGCCGGTTTCGGGCAGCAATTCACGGGCATGGATATAGGGGGTCGAAATCACCGCTCGACCCAGTGCAACCGCATAACTGAGTGTGCCGGAGGTACTCTGCTGCAGATTGAGATAGGGGGTCAGATAGATGTCGCAGGCCTCCAGCTGCTCGAGCAGTTCCCCGGTGCTGACAAAACGGTTGTCCCACTCGATATGATCCGCAACGCCGAGCCGGCCGGCAAGCGCCACCAGGCTCTCGCGGTACGCTTCGCCATGGTCCCGCAGCTGATGGGGGTGAGCCATGCCAACAATCCGGTAAATTGTCGCGGGATGCCTGGCGACGATTGCGGGAAGCGCGGCGATGGCCGATTCCAGCCCCTTGCCGGGGCCAAGCAAACCAAAGGTCATTAACCGGGCCGACGAGCCCGCGCTGGCGAGCCGGCTCAGCCGCAGCCGGCGGTCGGGGGCGCCATGCTCAATAACATGAATGCGCTGACGATCGGCGCCATAGCGACCGACCAGCAGGTCGCAGCCGAGCTGGCTCATTACCATCAGCGCGCTGGCCTTGCGGACCAGATGAAGGGTAATCTGCGCCTGCTTGGGGGTCGGATCGGACAGCACCGTGTGCATCGTCACGGCAACCGGTGCGGCCACGCGGTCGATGAGCTCCAGGATATGCTCGCCGCTGTCACCTCCGAAGATGCCGAATTCATGCTGGACCCAGACCGCGGAGACGCGATCCTCATTCATCAGCCGCGCCGCGTAGCGGTAGGCTTCGATGTCCTCGCGTTCGATTTCATTGCGAACACCCTCATGAATCACCGGGTTGGTGCTGTCATAGATCGCATGCACGTCGAAACAGACGCCGGGCTCAAACTCGCTGAAGCTTTCCACCACATCGCTGGTGAACGTCGCAATTCCGCAGCGCTGCGGCGTATAATTGCCGACTAGCGCAACCCGCAGGCTCTGCGGGCTAGGGCTATCATGCGAACTTTTCGCCGCGTCAAACTGGAAAATCGTGGCAAGTGCGTTTGCTTGAGGTTCCGCTGCCGCTCGATCGATAGGCTTCTGCATGATCTTCAATCCTCGACATCTGAGCTCAAATTCCCCCCCATCAAACAAAATTCTCCGTATCATCAAAAGGCTCTCGCAAGTGCCGGCGTGAGCCACCGCTTAGTCCCCTAATGTACGGCTTTCAGCCGCGGCGTGATCTCAGCGGCACTGGTTTCTGCCAGTTTGCGACGCTTGAACACACTATCCATGTATAGCCGGTCATCAGCCGTCAGATGCTTGTCGATCGCGATAAAGAGTTCCTGCTCCTCTTCGCGGATATGGTGAAGATATTCCTCTCGCAATGCGTTGAAGCGCACCAGCCATACGCCGCTTGCCATGCTTGTTGCAGCAAGCGCGTTCAGCATGTCGTCGATTTCTTTGTGTTCCGCGACAGCATGGCGGCCCTGCTCGGTGATTTCCGGCTTGCGCAGAACCGTCGACCAAACAGCTTGCTCTTCAGCCGCGGCGTGACCTTTCAACGCATAGGTCATCTCGGCGAAGAGGTCTTGACGAACCGTGGACTGGCCTCGGGTTTCGCTCAGTGCCGCCAGAATTCGACGATGTTCGTCGTGATCTTCGATCAATGTGCCGAAAATCGCCGAAGTGCCACGAAACGGGGTCTGCGGTTTACTCCCGATCCTGGCCATGCCGACTCTCTCCTCAACGTTTTGCGAAAACGCGCCGCTCGCAAAACGAACGAGCGAGGGAGGCGATAGGTTCCCGGATCGAAGAATATTTACGAACCATGAACCTAGCAGGTCTTGGCGACATTGCGAATTCGCGGTTCGAAGGGGCGAGCCCCGCTTTGCGGCACCAGCGGCTGCCAGACCAATCCCAATGGTAAGGAAAATTGTGAGGCCCCCGCAATTTTGCAATTGCGGAGGCCTCAAGTGTATCACCACCCATCGCGAGAGCGGGGAGGGGGGTCGGGGTGGTGATACTGGTTAAACACGCCGGCGCGTGTTGGGTTCCAGAGGTCGAAGAATTTTTGGAAATTAACTTATCGGCCAAAAAAAGCGTTCGTGCCGGTTTGCGCTTCGCACGTCCGTGACCGCTCCGCGCGTCCGGTAAAGTGTGTTGGCAAATAGAACATTTGCCCCTAATCCGGCCCGCGTGCAGACAAGGGCAGTACCTATCCCGAAAGGTCGATAATGAGCGTTTCCGATAAATTGGCAATGCAGCTTCCCTATCTCCGCCGTTATGCGAGGGCACTTACCGGATCGCAGATTTCGGGTGACGCCTATGTTAGAATGACCCTGGAAGCTGCACTCGAAGATAAATTGCTGCTTGGCAGAATGGGCGAAAGTCGCGTTGCACTTTATGCAGCATTCAACACAATCTGGAACGCGGTGCAGGTGGAGCCTTCTGGCGGACTGGCGGGCAGCGGAATTCACGAACAAACTGCGCAGGCCCGCCTGGCTAACGTCACGCCCAAGCACCGCGCTGCCTTGTTGTTGACTTCGCTGGAAGAGTTCACCCCTGAGGAAGCCGCCGAAATAATTGACGTATCGCCGAGCGAGGTGATCATCCTGGTCACGCAGGCGATCACCGAGATCGAAGGCGAAACCTGCGCCGATGTGCTGATCATTGAGGACGAACCGCTGATTTCCATGCAGCTGGAAGATCTGGCGACGGGACTGGGCCATAATGTCGTGGCAACCGCAACCACGCGCAGCCAGGCGCGCGATCGTTTCGCCGAAACACGGCCCAACCTTGTGCTGGCCGACATTCAGCTGGCTGATGGCAGCTCTGGCATCGACGCGGTCGAAGATATTCTCAAGTTCGGGGATGTTCCGGTAATTTTCATTACCGCATTTCCCGAGAAGCTGCTGACTGGTCAGCGGCCCGAGCCCACTTACATCATCACGAAGCCATTTCAGGAAGCGACCGTCCGCGCGGCAATCAGCCAGGCGCTGTTTTTCGGATCTACCCGTCCGATGGCGTGAGGCTGCGGCTAGAGAGCGGCGATTGGGAAATGTGAATCACCTCCACCCCCCAACCCGTCTTTCCTGAGCTTGTCGAAGGACTGCCTTTTCTTCAGGCGGTTACGCACGAAGCACGAAGAATAAGACAGTGCTTCGACAAGCTCAGCATAGACGGTTTTGGGTCACATAATCGGCCTGACGCTCTATTTGTCTCCGCCGCGCAGGGCGAACGACGTTATTTGCCGGATGGGAATCCGCAACAGGCACTCAACCCCCTCGGGCTCGAATTCCAACCTGACATCGCTGTGCAGTTCCTGCGCGAGGATTCTCTCGAGGAGTTCACGGCCAAAGCCGCGGCCGACTGGGGGCTTCACCGCCGGGCCGCCGATTTCGCGCCATTTGACTTCACACAATTCCGGCGAGATTTTTTGCCAGGTCACTACAACCTTCCCGGCTTCATTTGAGAGCGCGCCGTATTTTGTCGCATTGGTGGCAAGTTCGTGGATTGCCAATCCCAATGACAGGGCGTCGCTCGATGCAATGCCCACATCTGGCCCGCTCAGGTCGATCTCACTCGTCATGCGGCCCATATAGGGTTTGAGCTCGCTGCGGATCACATCGCCAATCAGTGTGTTCGACCATTCGCTTTTTGTCAGCAGGTCATGTGTGGCCGATAACGCCTGAACACGGCCGGTGAAACTTTCGTAGAACGTGTTGATGTCGTTTGTCCGGCGCCGGGTCAGCGCCGCGATCGACAGCACATTGGCCAGCGTATTTTTGACCCGGTGGTTGAGTTCGCGGGACAGCGTCGCGCGGATCGAGGCCTGCTCGCTCTGCCATTCAAGCGCCTGCCGGTCGTCGGCTGAGCGCCGAATTATCAGATATGAGATTGTCAGCAATGATATCGCGAACAGGCTTCCCGCCAATACCACGAGTTGCGAAAGCTGGGTAAGCCCGTTGGGCGTCGTTGAAGTGACGGCGACGAGCCATGTGCGATTGCCGATCTGC
>JANLQW010000109.1:0-4783 GCA_031368085.1 Novosphingobium sp.
GCTCCCTTGCCTGCCCGCCGCGTCTCGGCCGGCAGGGTAAGCGCTTCGCTCATGTCTCTACCTTCCAATAGGATTGATACACTTCGCCGTCACGCCTCCAGGGATGATCATGACGGGAAGCGAGCGCGCCTATAGCGGATGGGAGGGAAATGCAAGGCTGCTACTGGATGCGGCGAACCGCAAAGCCACGGGCGCGCAGCATCGCCGGCAGCCCGTCTTCTCCCGCCATATGCGCCGCGCCGACGGCCACGAATGGACGCTCGCCCCCCTGGAGCAGGGCCGCGATACTCTGGCTCCAGGCGCGGTTGCGGCCGGTGAACAGGATCTGGCGCAGTTCGGGGTCGGCCAGCATGCCGCGGCGGGTTTCGGCTTCGATACTTGCGAAGTCGCCCTTGCGCCAGGCCTCGGCGAGGCTGCCGTTTTGCGAGCTATCGCGCCCGTCGTCCTCGACCACGGCTCTGAGCAAGTCTCGCTGTTCGCGCTCCGGCATGGCGTCGAACAGGCCAAGCTGGCGCTCGGTGCCTTCGAGTTCGATCACCGGCTTGCCGCCCGTCAGTCGCAGCACCGCGCGGTCGATGCCATAAGCGCTGTCGAGACTGCCTTCGCCCGCCCGCGCCAGGGTCAACGCCGCCGCCCAGGTTTCGATACCGGCGAAATCCGCCTCCCGTTTGCCGGCGCCGGCGATTAGGCGGGCGAGGGGGCGGCGCAGCGCGGGATCGACGCGGGCGGAGAGTGGCGGCAGGCCGGCGGAGCGCGACAGCCGGGAAAACGCTTCCGCCATTGCGGCATTGTCGTCCAAATTGGCGATTTCGACCGCAATCACGCTCGAATCGGCGAGCGCCCGGTCGATTGCCGGCGAGCGCCAGGCGGCCGGCCTCGCCAGGGCGTGGATCGTCCCCAGCAGCCAGCCCTGCTCGCCCTTCGGTCCGGTGATTTGCCAGAAGGCGGGCCGTGCGGGTTCGGGGCTGGGCGCGCAGGCGGCAAGGGCGGCAAGCGCCAGCCACGCCAACAGGCGCCATGCCATGGCTATTGCACCCGGTTAGTGGCGATGCCCTTGCTTGCCAGCTGATCCTGCACGCTACCGCCACCGGCGAGGTGTCCTGCGCCCACCGCCAGAAACACCGTGCCCGGCCTGTCCAGCCGCTTGTCGATCCAATCCGCCCAGGCCTTGTTGCGGTTGGTCAGGAGCCGTTCCAGCAGCACTGGATCGTCCTCCTCCTCATTCATCATCCGGGCGAGCGTCGCGGCATCGCCGCGCTTCCAGGCCTCGACCATCCCCGCCAGCACATTGCGCGCCTCGGGCATGTTCTCGACAACCTCGGCAAGATAGCGCAGTTGGACGTCCTCTGGCAGCGAATCGAACAGCCCGAGCTGATATTCAGCGGTCTCCAGCGCGCCATGCGCCCGGCCCAGCGCCTTGCCGCGTGCACCCAGCGCCTGCTCGACCCCGTTGGCCGGATCGAAGCCGCCCCGCAGGATCGGCAGCGTGGAGAGGAACACCGCCGCATACCAGGGCTTCATCCGGTCAAATGTTTGCACCGGCAGCCCATTGGCCGTGAGCGCCGCCTCGAAATCGGCCTTCTGCTTGGGCGTAAACATATCGCGCAGCGACTTGCCGGCGGGCAGCACGCTTTTGGCCAGCACCAGCTTCTGCATCTGCGCCGGTTCGGTCTCGACGATCTCGGTGACCAGTTCCTGCGAACTTTCAAACGCGGTGGCGATCCGGCCGTCAAACCATTCTATGCCCGGGGGCAGGGCGTGGATGGTGCCGAAGAGGTAGATTGTCGTATCGGCATCGGCGACTTTCCACATTGCCGGTCGGGCGGGTGCGGGCTGCTGTTGCGCAACGGGCACCGGCAAGGTCTGCTGCGCCGGGGCGGCGGCGGACAGGCTGGCGGCGAGCGCGGCGATAGTGAGGGCGGTGCGGCGGAGCAGGGTTTTCATGCCCGTGCCTATAGCGCGCAATTGTCGCCAGTCGATGAACGAAAGCGCGGGTTAGTTGACCCTGCGGGCGCCATCCGCCAAAGGGCGCGGCATATGGCCGGACCCGCCGCCCCGCTCAGCTTCCAGGATATGATCCTGCGCCTCCACGCCTTCTGGAGCGCGCAGGGCTGCCTGATCCTGCAGCCCTATGACATGCGGATGGGCGCCGGGACTTTCCACCCGGCGACGACCCTGCGCGCGCTGGGACCGGAGCCATGGAGCGCCGCCTATGTCCAGCCCTCGCGCCGGCCGACCGACGGGCGCTATGGCGAGAACCCCAATCGCCTCCAGCATTATTACCAGTATCAGGTGATCCTCAAGCCCAATCCGCCGGATTTGCAGGAATTGTACCTCGAAAGCCTCGCCGCGATCGGCGTCGATCCGCTCGCCCACGACATCCGCTTCGTCGAGGACGACTGGGAATCGCCGACGCTCGGCGCCTGGGGGCTGGGCTGGGAAGTGTGGTGCGACGGGATGGAAGTTACCCAGTTCACCTATTTCCAGCAGATCGGCGGCTTTGACTGCAAGCCGGTGGCGGGCGAGCTGACCTATGGGCTGGAACGCCTCGCCATGTATATCCAGGGGGTCGATAACGTCTACGACCTGAGGTTCAACGACAGAGTCAGTTACGGCGCAGTGTTCCTCGAAAATGAGAGGGAGCACTCGAAGTATAACTTCGAGATCGCTGATACTGCGGCATTGTTCGATGGCTTCACCAAAGCCGAGGCGGAATGCCAGCGCTGCATCGAAGCGGAAATACCGCTGGCCGCTTATGATCAGGCGATCGAGGCGAGCCATCTGTTCAACCTGCTCCAGGCGCGCGGGGTGATTTCGGTGCAGGAGCGGGCGAGCTATATCGGCCGGGTGCGGGAATTGGCGAAGGGCAGCTGCAGCGCGTGGATCGAGAAGAACGGCGCGGAATGGCAAGCGAAGTTCCCGGGGTGGTCGGTTTGAGTACTTTCGCACCGCGTTCCTCTCCATTTTTGCGCAGCACAAATGGGGAGGGGGACCGCCACGGCGCAGCCGTGGTGGTGGAGGGGTATCTTGCGCCAGTGCCCCTCCGTCAGGCGCCTGCGGCGGCTGCCACCTCCCCATTTGGCTTCGCAAAATGGAGAGGATATCATGACTGACTTCCTCCTCGAACTGCGCTCCGAAGAAATTCCCGCGCGGATGCAAGCCGGGGCGCGCCGCGATCTCGAAAAGCTGTTCCGTCAGCAGATTGCGGACGCCGGCGTGAAATTGGGCGAAGTCACGGTTTGGTCCACCCCGCGCCGCCTCGCCCTGATCGCGCGCGGCCTGCCGGAGGCGACCGCCGCCGTCAGCGAGGAAGTCAAAGGCCCGAAAGCCAGCGCGCCGCAGCAGGCGCTCGAAGGCTTCCTGCGCAAGACCGGCCTGACCAAAGACCAACTCACCGAGCGGGACGGAGTATATTTCGCCGTCAACGAAAAGCCCGGCCGGGCAACGCAGGACGTGCTGGCAGAGGCCATCCCGGCGATCATCCGGGCCTGTCCCTGGCCCAAGTCGCAGCGCTGGGGCGCAGCCTCGATCTCCACGGAAAGCCTGCGCTGGGTGCGACCGCTATCGGGCATCGTCGCCATTTTCGGCGAGGAACTGGTGGCGTGCGAGGTCGCGGGCGTTCGGTCTGGCTATGCCACCAAGGGCCACCGGTTCCATCATCCCGGCGAGATCACCATCGGCGGCGCGGCGGATTATCAGGACAAGTTGCGCGCCTGCCACGTCATCGTCGATCACGCGGAACGCGAAGCGCTGATCCGGGGCAAAGCGAAAGCGGTCGCCGCTGCGGCCGGGCTGGAGCTGGTCGAGGACGAAGGGCTGGTGGTGGAAAACGCCGGGCTGACCGAATATCCGGTGCCGCTGCTCGGCCGGTTCGATGAGTCTTTCCTTGAGGTTCCGCCCGAGGTTATCCAGCTAACCGCCCGTACCAACCAGAAATACTTCGTCTGCAGCGACGCCGGCGGCAAGCTCGCCAATGCCTTCGTCTGCACCGCCAATATCGAGGCGTCGGACGGCGGCGCGGCGATCGTCGACGGCAACCGCAAGGTTCTCGCCGCGCGGCTCAGCGATGCCCGCTTCTTCTGGGAGCAGGACCGCAAGAAGACGCTGGAGAGCCATGCCGAGGGGCTGGCGCGGGTCACCTTCCACGAGAAGCTCGGCACGGTTGCCGACAAGGTCGAACGCGTGGCCAAGCTGGCGCGCTGGCTGGTGGAAGAGGGCATCGTGAAATCCTCCCCGAGCTCGCTCGGGGAGGGGGACCGCCCGAAGGGTGGTGGAGGGGGCGGCGCTGCGAGCGCCGCTGGAGCGGCGCACCCCTCCGTCAACCGCGATGCGGCTGCCACCTCCCCGAGCAAGCTCGGAGAGGATTTAGTGAAACTCGCCGCCCTCGCCGAACAGGTCGCGCGCCTGTGCAAGGCCGACCTTGTCACTGCGATGGTCGGCGAGTTCCCCGAACTGCAAGGCGTGATGGGCGGCTACTACGCCCGCGCCGAGGGGCTGGACGATGCGGTGGCCGACGCGATCCGCGATCATTACAAGCCAGTCGGGCAGGGCGATGAGGTGCCGACTGCGCCGGTGACGGTGGCAGTGAGTTTGGCGGATAAGCTGGATACGATTGCGTGCTTCTTCGTGATTGGCGAGAAGCCAACAGGTTCAAAGGATCCGTTTGCGTTGAGACGTGCTGCCTTGGGCGTGCTCTCCCTAATACTAACTAGCAGTTTGCGTCATTCTGTGGGTGACATGCTTACGACAGCACGCCGAACAGCAATCGATCAAGGCATTGCCG
>JANLQW010000132.1:0-10778 GCA_031368085.1 Novosphingobium sp.
GGATCGGATTGAGGTGGGTGGAGGCAGCGGTGGCAAGAAGCGAGAGAAGGGTCATTCCGGGCTTTCAGTCGGAGAAATCGGGGCAAAGGCCTTGCGCCAGGCATCGGGTTGGCGGCGCGGCCGGCCATCGGGTCCGACAAAACCGATCCGCAGCCGCACGTCGCTCAGCACCAACTCGCCTCCCCCGGGGTCGAGACGTAAGGCCTTCTGCCGCAACCGGCAACTCGCTGCGCGCAGCTCTTCCACACGGCTTTCGATCAGGACGGCATCATCGAGGCGGGCCGGGGCGAGATAGCGGATCGTCAGCTCGGCCACGGCATAGGCACCCTGGCCGGCATCATGCACCGGGCGCTGCTCGATGCCGAGGCAGCGCAACATCTCGCTGCGGGCACGCTCGAACCAGCGCAGGTAATTGGCGTGATAGACCACCCCGGAAAGGTCGGTATCCTCGAAATAGACGCGCAGAGGGAAGCGGTGCACCGGCCCGTCGAAACTGCCGCCGGGAGGTTCGGGAAACGCCGTCATCGCATTCCGGTCTAGCCGCGCCGGGATCGGAAGGGCAAGGCGCGGTTACCGGTTGGGGCGGTTTGCGGCACGATTGGTCACCGATCCATGCGCTCTGGGCAATCAATCGGCGATCATCAGCCGAAATTGCCGACCGCCGAAGATGTGGACATGCAGATGCGGCACTTCCTGGTGACCGTCGCGGCCCATGTTGACCATCAGCCGATACCCGGGTTCGGCCAGGCCCAGCTGCCGGGTAACCTCGCCGATGGCGCGGGTGAAGCCGGCGATCTCGGCGTCGGACGCGGTGGCTGTGAAATCGTCCCAGCCGACATAGCGTCCCTTGGGCACGACCAGCACATGCACCGGTGCCTGCGGGCGGATGTCATGGAAGGCAATGCTCCAATCGTCTTCATAGACCTTGTTGCAGGGCAGTTCCCCGCGCAGGATGCGGGCGAAGATGTTGTTGTCGTCATAGGGCAGCTGGGGATCGATCGGCATCAGTCTGTTCCAGCCTGTGGTCTGGCGGCTTTTTCGGCAATTCCCGAAGTCCCCTCGCGCCGGTCGAGTTCGGCCAGCACTTCGGCAAGCGCCACATCTTTCGCGCCGAGCAGGACGAGGAGGTGAAACAGCACATCCGCCGCCTCGCCGATCAGTTCCTCGCGGTTGCCGGTTAGCGCGGCGACGACGGCTTCGGTTGCTTCCTCGCCGAACTTGCGGGCAATTGTGGGCAGTCCGCGAGCGTTGAGTTTGGCGACATAGCTTGCCGCCGGGTCGCCGCCGCGCCGCTCGGCGATCACCGCTTCCAGGCGTGCGAGAGTGCTGTCCAAGGCCATGATGCTTGCCAATGCGGCGGCAATCGTGCCGGGTCAAGCTTGCGTGACGGAAACGAAAAAAGGGGCGCCCAAGTGCAGTCTGGACGCCCCTTCGATGTCCGGCGGCGGCAGGGCAGGGAGTGCCCCGATCCGCCTCCGGAATCGATCACCCGCGTTCCTGTTGCTTCATTTGCCATTCGATCGCGCGCCCGGGAGACGGTAAGCGCCAGCAGAGCGGGCGTCTCGGGTCCGGGCGGAGCATCCGTTTTTTCGGCACGAACGGGGGTCGTTCGTGGCGAAGCTGCGAGTGCGGCTTTGACGATCTGGGTCAGCTCATGGGGCAAGAAACTCCGGCCATGTGATGGCTCAGGCAAATGGTATGCCAACCGGGGCAAAAGCAACGCCCAGCGGCAATGCGATGGTAAACGCCCATCGCGCCCAGCGGCCGATTGTAAACAAAAGCTACAGATTCAGCCGCGGGCAGGCAGGCCCGCAGCGCGCAGCGCCGCATGTGCGTCGGCGATTGAATGAGTGCCGAAGTGGAAGATCGAGGCCGCGAGCACGGCGCTGGCGTGGCCATGCGTCACTCCGGCGACGAGATGGTCGAGCGTGCCGACCCCGCCGCTGGCGATCACCGGCACGCTGACCGCGTCGGCAATGGCGCGGATCAGTTCGAGATCGTAGCCGCCCCGGGTGCCGTCGCCGTCCATCGAGGTAACCAGCAGCTCGCCCGCGCCAAGCTGCGCCAGCCGGATCGCATGAGCGACGGCGTCGATCCCGGTTGCCTTGCGGCCGCCGTGGGTGAAGATTTCCCATCCTTCGACAAGCTCAGGACGAGCGGGATTTTTTCTCCGCCGCGCATCGACCGAGGCGACGACGCATTGGCTGCCGAATTTCGCGGCGATCTCGGCGACCACTTCGGGCCGCGCGACGGCGGCGGAATTGACCGCGACCTTGTCGGCCCCGGCCAGCAGCAGCGCCCGCGCATCCTCGGCGCTGCGCACCCCGCCGCCAACGGTGAGCGGCATGAAGCAGACTTCCGCCGTGCGGGTGACGATGTCGAGCAAGGTGCCGCGCGCCTCAACGCTGGCGGTGATGTCGAGGAAGCACAACTCATCAGCGCCTGCGGCGTCGTAGGCACGGGCCTGCTCGACCGGGTCGCCAGCGTCCTTGAGATCGACGAAGTTGACGCCCTTGACGACGCGGCCATTGGCGACGTCGAGGCAGGGGATGACGCGGATGCGGACGGTCATGGCAACACCAAAATCGATGCGAACAATAAGCCCAGAAGTCCGATCAAGGTCGCTTGGAGCAGGGACCAGAACCAAAAAGCTTTCGGAGCATGTGCCTTAGTAAGACTGCTCGAATCGATCTCGCGGATTGGGTTCCAGCGCCACCCTCCTCCAAGCCACCAACGCCTTACTTCAACGCGCCCGGCGCGGAAATCTCCATAGGCTCGAACGGCCTGCCAAATCAGATAGATCAGAATCAGGCAGCAGACGAGAATGCGGACCATCAAACCTGCTCCGCCATCGCAATTGCCGCCGCCAGATCGAGCCGCCCGTCGTACAGCGCCCGCCCGGTGATAACGCCTTCAATCCCGTCGCTGGCATAAAGCGAGAGCATGCGGATGTCATCCAGCCCCTTGACGCCGCCCGATGCGATCACCGGCAGGTTGGTCCGGCGCGCCAGGTCCACGGTGGCATCGATATTGCAGCCCGTGAGCATGCCGTCGCGGCCGATGTCGGTGAACAGCAGGCTGGCGACGCCGGCGTCCTCGAAGCGGCGGGCCATGTCGAAGATGGAGACCTCGGAGACCTCCGCCCAGCCTTGGGTCGCCACCATGCCATCGCGGGCATCGACTGCGACGACGATGCCGCCGGGGTATTCGCGCGCCATCGCCTTGACGAAGTCCGGATCTTTCAGCGCGGCGGTGCCCATGACCACGCGGCTGACCCCGAGATCGAACCATCCCTCCACCGACGCGGCGTTGCGGATACCGCCGCCGAGCTGGACGTGGCCCGGAAATGCCTTGAGGATGGCCTCGACCGCCTCGCGGTTTTCCGCCCGGCCGGCAAACGAACCATCGAGATCGACGACATGGAGGTACTGCGCGCCGGCCTCGGCGAACAGCACCGCTTGCGCCGCCGGATCGTCGCCATAGACCGTGGCGCGTGCCATATCGCCCTCGGCGAGGCGGACCACCTGGCCGGATTTGAGATCGATCGCGGGGAAGACAATCATGGCGGGGATCGCCCCCCTCCAACTGCGGCTAGGCTCCTGCGTCGCCAAGCCTGCGTATCCTCCCCCCCGGCGGGGGGGAGGTTGGCGCAGCTTGCCGTATACGCGGCTAGCGGAGCCTGGAGGGGGGGGCTCACGGCGTCCACTCCAGAAACCGCGCCAGCATTGCCAGCCCGTAAGCCTGGCTCTTCTCGGGATGAAACTGCACGCCGACGATATTGTCCCGCGCCACGGCCGCGATTATGCCGCCGCCGTGGTCGGTCATTGCGGCGATGTGCCGGCCCTCGACAGGCACCAGATGGTAGCTGTGGAGGAAATAGGCTTCGCCCGGCTCGATCAGCATGGCGCCATCGGCATGCGGCAACGGAGCGACATCGTTCCAACCCATATGCGGCACTTTCACCGCCGGATCGGCGGGTTCGATATGGCCCACTTCGCCGGGAATCCATCCCAATCCGTCGGTGATGCCATGCTCCACGCCGCGGCTGGCGAGCAGTTGCATACCGACGCAAATGCCGAGGAACGGTGCCGCGCCCACCAGCACCCGCTCGGTCATCGCCTCGACCAGCCCGGGGATCGCGTGCAGCCCTTCGGCGCAGGCGCGGAAGCTACCGACGCCGGGTAGCACGATCCGGTCCGCCGCGCGCACGACATAGGGATCGGCGGTGACCGAGACGGCGTCGGCCCCCGCAGCCCGCAGCGCATTGGCCACCGAATGCAGGTTGCCCGCGCCGTAATCGACCAGCGCCAGGATTTCAGCCATGGCCGTTCTCAGCCACCCAGGATGCCTTTCGTCGAGGGTACGGAACTCCCTTTGCGCGGATCGCGTTCCACGGCCTGGCGCATGGCGCGGGCAAAGCCTTTGAAAATGCCTTCGATGATATGATGGTTGTTGGCGCCGTAGAGCAGCTCGACATGCAGGGTGATGCCCGCAGCTTGTGCGATCGAATGGAACCAGTGCTGGAACAGCTCGGTGTCCATTTCGCCCAGCCGGGGCTGGCTGAAGCCGGCGTTCCACACCAGCCACGGGCGCCCTGATATATCGAGCGTCACCCGCGCCAGGGTTTCGTCCATGGGCGAATAGGCAAGGCCGTAGCGCCCGATTCCGGCCTTGTCGCCCAGCGCCTGGGCGATGGCCTGGCCGATGGAGATGGCGCTGTCTTCGGTGGTGTGATGCTGGTCGACGTGGAGGTCGCCCGCGATCCGGCAGTCGATGTCGATCAGGGAATGGCGGGCGAACTGCTCGATCATGTGATCGAGGAAGCCAATGCCGGTCGAGATGTCATAGGCTCCCGAGCCATCGAGGTTCACTTCGACGGCGATATCGGTTTCATTGGTCTTGCGGGCGATCCGGCCAATTCGTGCAGAAAGTGTTGGGCGCATCGCTGGCCTATAGACCCGGTCGCAACGGAATCAATCATATGCCGGTGACAATCGGGTGGCTCAAGCGTTCTATGAGCTTGACAAGCACACCGCCAAGGCCACTTGGAAGTGCCATGAGTGATGAAGCACCCGACAGTCTGATCCCTTACGACGAGATCGTGCAGGAAGCCCTGCGCGCCGTGGTCGGCCGGGTACTGGGCCAGATCGTGACCTCTGGCGGGCAACTGCCCGGCAATCACCATTTCTACATCACCTTCAAGACCGGCGGGCCGGGCGTCTCCCTGCCAGCCCACCTCAAGGAACGCTTCCCGGACGAAATGACAATCGTTCTGCAGAACAAGTACTGGGATCTTGCGGTCGGGGACGGGACTTTCACTGTCGGGCTGACATTCAACCAAATACCGGCCAAGCTGACGATTCCGTTCGACGCGATCACCGCCTTCGTCGATCCTGCCGTCGATTTCGGGCTGCAGTTTCAGGCTGTCGCTTCCCAGGATGAGCCGGCACCCCATGTCGCGGCGGAGAACGACGCGCCGGAACTGACCTCGCCTGTCGGCGTTCCTCCTGAAGATGACGGCTCCAATGTCGTCACGATCGATTTCAACCGCAAGAAATAGGGGCCGCGCGCTCCGCTGGCGAGGGTAGCATGGCGAAGAGTGGCTTACGCAAGAGCGCGGACAAGGTGACCCAGGCGGTCAAGGAAGCGCCCGCACCCAGCCCCAATCCGATGACCAACATCGTCATCGCCGATATTGCCCTGCGCAGTGGCGGTCAGTTGCTGCGCCATGCAGTCGAGCGCACGCTGCTTGGGGCGAAATACAGCAAGGGTACAGCGCGGGACATCGTCAAGGGCCGCTCGATGACGCAGACGCTGGTGAGCACGGCATTGGCGCGTCTCGCCACCCGCTCGGTCCCCGGCGCGTTGCTGATCGGCGGGGGGATGCTGGCCAAGAGCCTGTTCGACCGGCGCAAGTCGCGCGGCCAGGCCAAGGCGGAAGGCGATCAGGCGGTGGCGGAGCAGGTTGAGCGCGCGCGAAACGATGACGCCTGAATCCGCTTGATTTGCGCGCCGTGTCTGCGCATCTGCGGCCATGGCAACGCCGCCCCAACCCGCTGAGGCAATCACCGCAACCTCGTCTCGCCGGGGGCTGATGTTCGTACTGTCCTCACCCTCTGGAGCCGGCAAAACGACGATATCGCGCCGGCTGCTGACGCATGATGAGGAAATCCGCATGTCGGTTTCGGTTACCACCCGGCCGATGCGGCCCGGCGAGGTCGAAGGCAGCGACTATCACTTCCGGGAGCGATCCCAGTTCGACGCCATGGTGGCAAAAGACGATTTCCTCGAATGGGCGCAGGTTTTCGGCAACAGCTACGGCACGCCGCGCGCTGCGATTGCCGAGGGGCTGGATCAGGGCCAGGATTTTCTCTTCGATATCGATTGGCAGGGCACCCAGCAGCTCTACCAGCGCGCTGGCAGCGATGTCGTGCGCGTTTTCCTGCTGCCGCCGGGTCTTGGCGAACTGCGCCGCCGGCTGACCTCGCGCGGCACTGACAGCGCTGCGGTCATCGCCGCCCGCATGGAGCGCGCCCAGGCTGAAATCAGCCACTGGGACGGTTACGACTACGTGCTGGTCAACGACGATATCGAGGCGTGCTTTGCCCGGGTGGTGCAGATCCTCGCCGCCGAACGCCTGCGCCGCGCCCGGCAGACCGGGCTGATCGGCTTCGTGCGGGAGCTGATGCGGCCGGAAGGATAATCCCCTCCCGCTATCCGGGCAGTCCGCCATCTCAATCGGGGACGAAAGCGACGCTACTATTCCTCCAATCCCATATAACTCCAGGGCAAAACCTCACCCGCCATCCACGGCACGACCTCGCCGCCGCCCGCCGCGATCCGCTCCGGCACCGTGCAGTCGCGTCGTTCGAGCGCCACCCGCGCCTGGTTGAGCGGCAGGCCATAAAACTGCGGGCCGAATTCGCTGGCGAAGCCTTCCAGCCGGTCCAGCGCGCCTTCCTCATCGAACACCATGGCATAGGCTTCGAGCGCATGGGGGGCGTTGAAGATGCCGGCGCAGCCGCAGGCGGATTCCTTGGCGCTTATCTCGTGCGGCGCCGAATCAGTACCGAGGAAGAATTTGGGCGAGCCCGAGGTCGCCGCCTTGCGCAGCGCCAGCCGGTGCACCTCGCGCTTGGCGACCGGCAGGCAATAGGCATGCGGGCGGATGCCGCCGGCGAACATCGCATTGCGGTTGATCTGGAGATGGTGCGGGGTGATCGTCGCCGCGACAGTGTCGCCCGAAGCCTCGACGAAGGCGGCAGCCTCACGGGTGGTGATGTGTTCGAACACCACGCGCAGGGCCGGGAAGTCGCGCAACGTGGGCATCATCACCCGCTCGATGAACACCGCCTCGCGGTCGAAGATGTCGACTGCCGAATCGGTCACCTCGCCGTGCACCAGCAGCGGCATGCCGACGTCCTGCATGCGCTCGAGCACCGGATAGATCGCGCGGATATCGCTGACGCCAGCTGCGGAATTGGTCGTCGCATGGGCGGGGTAGAGCTTCGCGGCGGTCAGCACCCCAAGCGCGAAACCCGCGGCAAGGTCGTCCGGGTCGGTCGCGTCGGTGAGGTAGAGCGTCATCAGCGGGGTGAAGCTGCTTGCCCCGGGCAGCGCCGCCCTGATTCGCGCCCGATACTCCGCCACCGCGCCGGTTGTCGCCATTGGCGGCGAAAGGTTGGGCATGACGATCGCGCGGGCGAACTGGCGGGCGGTGTGGCCCACGACATCGGCCAGCATGGCTCCGTCGCGCAGATGGACGTGCCAGTCGTCCGGCTGGCGGATGACCAGGCGATTCGCGGCAATGGACGGCGGGGCAGTGTTCATCGCTCCCTCACTATGGCGGTTTGCCGAATTGAACAGCGGGATTTGCCCTCGGCGCATAATTTGCCGCCATGCGCGCTTTCCTACGCACCCCCGGTTGCGGCAGAAGCGCCCGCCCCCCGTCCAGCTGCGAGACCGACCCCATGATCGACCAGTCACGCCCCGCCACCACAAAATCCGCTCATGCTGAGCCTGTCGAAGCACTCGGCTTCACCCCCGTCCCCCGCCACTACCAGCGCCACGACGGCTGGACCCCCCGACCGCCAGACGCGCTTCATCGCCGCCCTCGCCGATCTCGGCAGCGTCCGCGCCGCCGCCCACGCGGTCAACATGACCCCCGAGGGCGCCTACCATCTGCGCCGCCACCCCGAGGCGGCGGAATTCCGCGCCGCCTGGGAAGGCGCCCTCGCGCTCGGCGTCCAGCGGCTGGAAGACGTAGCGATGGACCGCGCGCTCAACGGCATCGACGTGCCGGTCTATTCCTACGGCAAGATCATCGGCACCCGCCGCGTTTACAACGACGCGCTGCTGATGTTCATGCTGCGCAACCGCGCGCCCAAGCGCTTCACCGCCGATAGCTATCAAAACGCCGACGCCGCCACCCGCAGCCAGCTCGAACGGATGAAACGCGACTGGCGCAAGGAATGGGAGGCCGAGCAGAACCAGCGCAGCGAGGCCGACAGCGACGCCACCCTGCTATCGCTCGACGCCCGCCTCGGCCAAATGCGCCAGCGCCAGCTCGACAGCATGAGCGAGCCGGTGCGCGCCGCCTGGGAAGCGCTGCAAACTGCCCAGCAAGCGGAAGCCGACCGGCAGGAAGCCAGGCACGAGGCAGCGGCGGCGCAAAATACCGCACGCTACCGCCTCACCGGCCCGCGGGAGGAAACGCCATGAGCCTGCGCATCCTGCCCCACTTCCTGCTGCACGGCGATCACGCCATGGCCACGCCCCAGCCCCACCCCCGCACGGTCAAAGGCTCCCCCGGCCCAGAGTTCCCCGCCCCGCGCGAACTCTCCCGCCGCGACGTGCAGAGCAACGACGCGCAAGCGGCGCTGGACTGGCTGGCGCATGTGCGGGAGGGGCGGATTGGGAGTTAGTGCTGCCGCCAGCACTTTTCTGGAAATCAAAATGCTGTCCAATATCAATCGCCAAGACGTTTAATTGTCGCCATCCCACGAATATCTTCTAGGAAAGATGACTTTTTATCATTGCCCCAATTAAAACGAGCTTCGACCGCGTCTACCACCTTTATCACGCGTCTATCCTGGTCTTCATCCAAGGCCTTCCGATTTACACATCCCCACAGCCTATCAACGAGTATATCGATATCAAAAGCCGGTGTAGCGATATCATCAATGAGTTTTTTCCACCGATCAGGCCACGTTGGATCGTCAGCATCCTCAAGAAGCGACAAAGCTAGTAATCTCTTACCAGCATCAAACTGCCCATCCTTCTCCAATTCGTTGATAGATTCGGACAAGGCTGGTGTAGCTAACTCGTTCACTAATGTACTTACCACAGTTCCGAACAGCATCTTTGAAATTATCTTCATAAGGGCATCAAACTCGCTATTATCGAGCTTATCCTCCCGTGCACCTTCCATTTCACTCAATACCCAACGAACCTCGTTATCGAGAAGTACGTGAATCTTGCACCAAGATTCAAGCAACGTATTTAACGCCGGCCCCTTCACATCGTAGGCCACCTCGAAAAATGCTCCCTTTCCAAGGCAATCTAAATCCGATTCAAGGATGCTGAACCGCTGAGGGATTTTGCATCATGAGCCAGCCCGGATTTTTCGATTTGCAGCGGCGGTATGAGGGGCTGGACGCGAAGTCTGATCCGCTGGTGGCGATTTTGGCGGCGGTGCCGTTCGAGCTGTTCCGGCGCAAGCTGAAGACGGCGCTGGTGAAGGGCGGGCTGCGCCGGTCGGAGGCTGATCGCAAGAGCGCGGCGGGACGCAAGCCGTGGGACGAGGTGCTGATCTTCAAGGCTCTGGTGCTTCAGGCGCTTTACAATCTGTCGGATGACCAGATGGAATATCAGTTGCGCGACCGGCTTTCGTTCATGCGGTTCGTTGGGCTTGGTCTGGAGGACGCGGTTCCCGATGCCAAGACGCTGTGGCTCTACCGCGAGGCCTTGGCCAAGGCGGGGGCGGTCGAGGGGCTGTTCGCCCTGTTTGACGGCTATCTCAAGGCGAAGGGCTATCTGGCGATGGGGGGACAGATCATTGACGCGACCATCGTTCCGGCGCCGCGCCAGCGCAACTCGCGCGACGACAATGCCACGGTCAAAGCGGGCGGGACGCCGCCGGAATGGGAGGCGCACCCCGCCAAAAACCGCCAGAAAGACAAGGATGCGCGCTGGACCAAGAAGCATGGGCGGTCGCATTTTGGCTACAAGAACCACATCGGCATCGACCGGCGGCACAAGCTGGTGCGGCGTTACACCGTGAGCAGCGCCTCGGTCCATGACAGCCAGAAGCTGGAGGATGTGCTCGATCCCGACAACACCGCCAGCGGCGTCTGGGCCGACAGCGCCTATCGCAGCGCCGAGATCGAGGCAAAGCTCGCGACACGCGGCATGACCAGCCACATCCACCGGCGCGGCAGCCGGGGCAAACCGCTCACCGCGCGTCAGCAAGCCGCCAACAAGACCCGCTCACAGGTGCGCGCGCGGGTCGAACATGTCTTCGGCAACCAGCAGGGCAGCATGGGCGGAAAGTTCGTCCGCACTATCGGCATCGTCCGCGCAGGCGTGAAGATCGGGATGCAGAACCTGGCCTACAACATGCGCCGTCTGGTGGTCCTCGAACGGATCGCGGTGGCAGCAGGCTGACGCAACGGCGGCAAGCCCTCCAAAAGGCCATCACACGGCCCTGGAACAGCCGCCACCAAACACCGTCGAATGCCCAAATCCTCGACCCGGTAGCCCGACGACCCGATCAAGCG
>JANLQW010000134.1:0-4182 GCA_031368085.1 Novosphingobium sp.
CGCACGGGCACCAGCCTCGATCTTGGCGAACGCATGATCTCCGCCAATGCCTATCTTGGCGCTGCACCGATCGTCGAGGCTCTGGAAGGCGGAGCAGATGTGGTGATCACGGGCCGGGTCGGCGATCCCGCCTTGTTCGCAGCGCCGATGATCCACGAATTCGGCTGGTCAGGCGAAGATTGGGACCGGCTGGGCAAGGCCACGGTCATAGGGCACCTGCTTGAATGTGCGGGCCAGGTCACCGGCGGCTATTTCGTCGATCCCGGCTATAAGAGCGCACCCGATCTGGCGAGATTGGGCTTTCCGCTGGCAATCGTCGATGAAGGCGGCGACGCGATCATCACCAAGGTCGAAGGGTCCGGCGGCCGGGTAAGCGTGATGAGCTGCAAGGAACAATTGCTCTACGAACTTCACGATCCGGCCTGTTACTACCAGCCTGACGTCATAGCCGATTTCTCGAACGTGACTCTTGCCGACGCCGGCGACGACCGCGTCGCCGTGAGCGGAGCGAGTGGTCGTCCTCCGACCGGCTTGCTCAAAGTCACCATCGGTTTTCGCGACAGCTTCGTTGGCGAAGGTGAGATGTCCTATGCGGGACCGAACGCGCTTGCCCGCGCACGCCTCGCGCTCGACATCGTCCGCGCGCGCTTGGCGCTAACGAAGGTGGAGACCTCGGAACTGCGCTGCGACATCATTGGGGTCGATGCCGTGCATCGCGGAGCCGGCGCCGGGCTGGCCTCTGAGCCGCGCGAGGTCCGTATCCGCGTCGCTGGCCGGACCGGGAGTTTGAGCGAAGCGATCCGCATTGGCAATGAAGTTGAGACCTTATGGTCGAACGGACCCGCGGGAGGCGGCGGGGGACGCAAGATGGCACGCGAGATTATCGCCACAGCCTCAACCTTGATCGCGGCCGGGCTAGTCCGGTCCTCCGTCAGCTACGAGGTCGCCTGACATGAAGCTGCACGAAGTGGCCCACGCTAGAGCCGGCGATAAGGGCAACATATCGAACATCTCGGTCATCGCTTTCGAGCCGGGCGATTATGCTTATCTGGTCGAACATTTAACAGCCGAACGGGTGCGGGATCATTTCAGCGACGTGGTTCTGGGACATGTCGATCGCTATGAGATGCCCAATCTCGGCGCCTTGAACTTCGTTCTCCACGAGGCTCTGGGTGGCGGGGTGACCAGAACCCTTTCGCTTGACCCGCACGGAAAATCGCTCAGTTCGTCGCTTCTTGAAATTGAGATGCCGGATCAGGTCAGGAAATCCGGCTAGCGGCGGGGCGTAGAAGCGAAACGCCCCGCCACTGGTGACCTTACTTGAGCCGGAACTTTGCCGAAACACCATATATTGCCGGCCGCCCGGTAAAGCGGAACTGGGCATCGAGAAAGGTCGTGACACTGGTGGTATAGACCTTGTTGAACACATTGCGGCCAAAAGCTGTGACTTCCCAGGATCCATCTGTGGCCCCGACGCCGGCACGCAGATCAACGGTCGTATAACCGTCAATTTCAAAATCGGAGGCCTTGAGCACATTGTTGAAGAATGTGCCGTTCTGCTTGCCCTGATAGACAATGCCGCCGCCCACGAAAGGCGTTACATCGCCCATGGTCCATTCATAGTTGATGTCCGCATTGGCACTGAATTTCGGCGTATAGGGAAGCTCGGATCCCTTGAAATCACCTGTATAACCACCCGTATTATACACGGCGAGTCCGTCGGGAGTTGTGGAGAACGAACTTGTCACCTTCGATTTCAGATAGGTTCCGCTGCCGGTCAATGTCAGTCCCTCGACGGGCCTGATCCTTGCATCAGCCTCGATCCCCCAGATATAGGACTTGGGAACGTTGAGCATCTTTTCCAAAAGCCCGAACAGACGATCCAGGACGCGGCCGCGCACCTGCTTGTTACGATAGTCATAGTAGAAAGCCGCGCCGTTGAGATTGACAACGCCGTCGAGGATGGGTGCCTTGAAGCCGGCCTCATAGGCGAGCACCTTTTCCTGCACGGCCGGGGTATACTGCCCGGTACTTGCCGCTCCGATGGCGGAGAACAGGCCTGCCTTGTAGCCTTGGCTTACAGTAGCATAGAGTAGTCCGCCGCCTCCTAATTTATAGTCCAAGCCGGCCCGGAACGACACATTGCTCTCGGAAAGGCTGTCGACGAAAGGAGTGATAATAGAAACAAATGCGGTTGTCCCCTTAAGACCATCGCCCAAGGGGAAACAATCGTTTGCCCGGACACCAAAAAGAGCGGCGGTGCTGGGCGGAACATTCCCGGGAACACCGACCTTTTCACCGGGATCTCGATAGCAATAAGACGCTGACTGTTTGTTCTTGGTATAGCGGATGCCGCCATTCAGCTTGAGATTTGGCGTAATTTCAAATTCAGCGTTGGCAAATGCCGCATATGTTTCTAGTTTCGACCTAAAAGTGTTGCGGTTTGTATGGATGAACTTAGTAGGGTCACCCGTATTCGCTGGGTCGTTCGCGGCATAGTGAAGTGTCGCAAAATCATTTTCCTGAAAGGTCTTCGAGTTGTCGTAGTTAAGGCCGATCATCCAGCGTAGCTGGTTGGAATTGCCTGACAGTCGAACTTCCTGATTGAATGCCCGGACTCTACCCGTCAGCGGAATGTTTTGCAACACAGCGACCGTGCCGTCGAGATCAATCGTGTATCTCAGCGTTTTATTTGCGTAAGCCGAGATAAACGTCAACACGATGTCGTCGGTGATATCGATGTCGCCGCGCAACGACGCTTGAATATATTTATTGTCCGACGGGCCATGAGTGCCATCTGACCACTCGGCCGCCCGCGAGCTGTTCGGCTGCGCGGGCGTTGCCAGAATTGCGCGCGAAAAGAACGGAAAGTTTTCTGCAACAAGCACAGGATTTGTACTGTTCATACGGGTGACCAGTGTACTCTGGCGCGACAGGAATGAATTATCGAAATTGGACGAGCCCGGTGTGGTCAGACCGGCATAGAGCACGTCGTCGACCACGCCGAAGGGGTTGGCGGTGGCCGGGTTGGCATTGGCCGCGGCAAGCGCTGCACTGCTGTAAGTGTTAAGGTTGGTTTTGATATATTGCGGCGCCTGGGTATCCGACCGGTCGAGCGCGCCGGTCAGATTGGCCTGCAACCGAATGCCCGGCGTCGCATCCCAGTCCAATGCGACGCGGCCCTCGATCTTGCTGACATTGCCGTTCTTATCGTCCGGTCGCGACAGGCTGTATTGCCAATCACCGCCTTCGATCGCGCGGACGGCAATTCGCCCTTTCATCGTGCTGGACAGCGGCCCGCTGACGAACCCCGACAGCTTCGCCTTGTTGAAGCGCTCGAAAGACATATCTATGCCCGCTTCCAGGCTGTCGGTCGGCTTGGCGGTGATATAATTGACTGCGCCGCCGGTGGCGCTTTGGCCAAACAATGTCCCCTGCGGCCCCTTCAACACCTCGATCCGCTCGAGATCGAGATCAAGGGCATCCGACATGACGGGGAAGTTGCGCGGCACCTGATCGGTATATACCGCAACTGCCGGCACAGCGCCGAAAGTGGCGTCGTAAAGGCCAATGCCACGCAGTGTGTAAACCGGCGTTGTGTAAAGCGACTCGGTATAGGTAAAGCCTGACACAAGCTTGCCAAGATCGTTCAAACTATCGATTCCGCGCGACGCAAGCGTTTCGGCCGTCGCGGCCTGGATGGTCATGCCCACGTCGTTGATCGACTGCTCCCGCTTGTTCGCGGTGACGATGATCTCGTTCTCGGGGACATTTGCCTCCTGTGCGGCCGCCGCTGCGGGCAGCGCAACCAGAGCCAGGAGCGAAACGCCCGTCATGACGAATGTCTTTTTACCGAGCATATATTATCCCCCCTTGCGTCGGACGTTCCGAGCCTGTCTCGGCACTTTCAGTGCCATCCTGGCGCGGATTGGAACTTCGGTAACTCCGATTGATGTCGTGTCCGACTAATGTAGCCGATGGGCCTTTGGCATGCCTGTTGATGAACCGCCACTAAAAATGAGGCAAGCAGGCGATAGGATGATGGCCACCTCGAAAAATGCTCCCTTTCCAAGGCAATCTAAATCCGATTCAAGGATGCTGAACCGCTGAGGGATTTTGCATCATGAGCCAGCCCGGATTTTTCGATTTGCAGCGGCGGTATGAGGGGCTGGACGCGAAGTC
>JANLQW010000224.1:0-8412 GCA_031368085.1 Novosphingobium sp.
GGTTTCGCCCACCGGCTTTTTCCGCGTTTCGTAGTGTCAAAGGAGTTGGTGCCCTATGTTCGACAGCCTGTCAGATCGCCTCGGCGGCGTCTTCGACAAGCTGCGCGGGCGCGGTGCGCTTAAGGAGCAGGATGTCCGCGATGCGATGCGCGAGGTGCGCATTGCCCTGCTCGAAGCCGATGTCGCGCTGCCGGTGGTGCGCCGCTTTATCGACAGTGTCACCGAGCAGGCGGTCGGCCAGAACGTCCTGCGGTCGGTTACCCCGGGGCAGCAGGTCGTCAAGATCGTCAATGACGCGCTGGTCGAGATGCTGGGCGGGGAAAGCACCGCCGAACTCGATCTCGCCGCAACGCCGCCGGTCGTAATCCTGATGGTCGGCCTGCAAGGTTCGGGCAAGACCACCACGACCGCCAAGCTCGCCAAGCTGCTCAAGGAGAAGTACGGCAAAAAGGCGCTGATGGCCTCGCTGGACGTCAACCGCCCCGCCGCGCAGGAGCAGCTTGCGGTGCTGGGCGAGCAGGTCGGCGTGGCGACGCTGCCGATCATCGCCGGCCAGCAGCCGGCCGAAATCGCCACGCGCGCGCTGCAATCGGCCCGGTTGCAGGCAGTGGATGTGCTGCTGCTCGACACTGCCGGACGGCTCCATGTCGATTCTGCGTTGATGGACGAGATGAAGGCGGTCGAGGCGATCTCCAGCCCCCGCGAAGTGCTGTTGGTGGTCGATGCGCTGACCGGCCAGGACGCGGTCAACGTCGCCCAGAGCTTTGCCGGCCAGGTCGATCTCACCGGCGTCATCCTCACCCGGATGGACGGCGATGCCCGCGGCGGCGCGGCGCTGTCGATGCGGGCGGTCACCGGCAAGCCGATCAAATTCGCCGGCACCGGCGAGAAACTCGACGCGATCGAGCAATTTCACCCCAGCCGGGTCGCTGGCCGCATCCTCGGCATGGGCGATATCGTCTCGATCGTCGAGAAGGCGGCGGCGACGATCGAGGCGGCAGATGCCGAGCGCATGGCCGAGCGCATGGCCAAGGGTCAGTTCGATATGAACGACTTGCGCACGCAGCTGCGCCAGATGCAGAATATGGGCGGCGTCGGCGTGCTGGCGGGCATGTTGCCGGGCATGAAGAAGGCCAAGGCGGCGATGGCCACGTCGGGCATGAACGACCGGGTGCTGCTGCACATGGACGCGATCATTGGCTCGATGACGCCCAAGGAACGCACCCGCCCCGACCTGCTCAACGCCAAGCGCAAGATCCGTGTCGCCAAAGGTTCAGGCACCCAGGTGCAGGACATCAACAAGCTCATCAAGATGCACCAGGAAATGGAACGGGCGATGAAGCAGATCAGGAAGATGGGCGGGCTCAAGGGCCTCGCCGCCATGTTCGGCAAGGGCGAACTTGGCACCGGCATGGCGGGGTTGGGCGGCATGGGCGGCGGCGGTCCCGCCCCGACGCTTCCCGGCCTGGGCGGCGGCAGCGCGCCCAATTTCACGAATTTTCTCAAGAAGTAAGTTTCGTTTCGATCAGAAAGGTATTCTCTTATGTCAGTTTCCATCCGGCTTTCGCGCGGCGGCGCCAAGAAACGGCCCTATTACAAGGTCGTCGTGTCCAACAGCCGTGCCCCGCGCGACGGCAAATATCTGGAGCAGCTCGGCACTTATAATCCGCTGCTAGCGAAGGACGATGTCGCCCGCGTCCGCCTGATCGAAGACCGCATCCGTTACTGGCTCGGCGTCGGGGCGCAGCCGACCGACCGCGTTGCCCGCATGCTCGACAAGGCCGGGATCAAGGAACGCGCAGCCACCAACAACCCGCAAAAGGCCGAGCCGGGCACCAAGGCCAAGGACCGCGTCGAGGATCGCGCCAAGAGGGCTGCCGAGGCCGAGGAAGCCGCTGCCGCAGCCGCCGCCGCTCCGCCGCCAGTGGTTGAGGAAGTGGTCGAGGAAGCACCTGCTGCCGAAGCTGCCGCCGAGGAAGCGCCTTTAGTCGAAGCGGTTACCCAAGAGGCTCCGGCCAATGATGCTGCTCCTGAAGCCGTAGTCGTAGCCGACGAAGCGCCAGCCGCGGAAGCCGCGCCCGAGCAGGACGCGGCGGCCCAGGACGTCAACGAAGCCACGCCGAGCAGCGATGCCGGCGACACCGTCGATGCCCCCGGCGGCGAGAGCTCGCAGGAAAACGCGGAAGGCTGAGCTTTGCCGCCAGACGCTCCCGTCACGCTTGCGGTCATTATCGGCGCGCACGGCGTGACGGGTGAAGTTCGCCTGAAAATGTTCGGCGAGGGCGCGGCGTCGCTGAAACCGCACCGCGCGTTCAATGCGGGCGCGTTCACCCTCGAAAAGCTGCGCGACGACGGCAAGGGCGGCGCGATCGCCCGATTTACGCAAGTGCCCGACCGCACGGCGGCCGAGAAACTGCGCGGCACCGAACTCACCGTCCCCCGCTCCGCGCTGCCGCCGCTGGGCGAGGGCGAATATTACTACGCCGATCTGATTGGATTACTCGCGGTATCCACCATCGGCGAAGACCTCGGTCGCTGCATCGCGGTAGACAACTTCGGCGCGGGGGACGTGCTGGAGATCGAGCGGCCCGACGGCAAGCGGTTCATGGTGCCGATGCGGGCGGAGGCTGTTCCGGGTTGGCGTGAGCGGATCGTGATTGACGAGGCCTGGGTGGAATAGTATATACACCTCGTATATACGGAGGCCGTAATGGATAAAATGTCGGAAGATCGCCTGCGTGAGGGTCCTGCTACATTCATTATGGATGGGGCTTCCCGGGCGGCGTCGTCGGTCCACACAGCCGAAACAAAGACCTATCGCGCCAAGGTTTTCAAGTCAGGCAATTCGCTGGCGCTGCGGCTTCCGGCTGAACTCAATCTTGAGGCGGGGATTGAAATGCTGCTGCAAGCTGCGCCGGATGGCACATATTCGCTGGTGAAGGCCGATGCGCCCAAGCGCAAATTCAACATCGACAAGGTGTGGGGCTGCGCGATCGGATCGGGCTTGCGACCGATCGACGAAGATGATCGCTGGTTTGAGGAGCGTCCGCTGCTGTGGGACGATCCTGACTGGCGGGCCAAACACATGCCCGAAGAATGAAATTCATGCTCGACAGCAATGTCGTCATCGCCGTCGCACTTGCCACTGGTGAAGCCGTGCGGCGGCGCATGGCCGAATACCAGGAGGGAGACTTTGCGATTTCTTCGATTGCCTATTCCGAAGTCATTCACGGCTCGGTCCGCGGAAAGCCGCCGGAACTTGCGCGGTTGCAAGCATTCATCGAGGAAGTGCCGGTGCTCCCGTTCGACGAGAAGGCTGCGCGATCCTATGCGACAATCCCGTTCAAGCGCGCCGGTTATGACCGGCTGATCGCCGCGCATGCGCTGTCGCTGGGACTGACAGTGATTACCGACAATGTGAAGCACTTTGCCGACGTGCCGGGGTTGATGGTTGAGAGCTGGACGGTTTGATTTTTAATGGAAGCCATAGTCACCTTGCCATTGCTGGCTGTGATTTTTGCAGTCTACAACACCATTGTCGTATTTTTATTTCGTCGATTTAGACAAAATTTGCCCACGTGGATTTCAATTTCGGCTGCTGGATTGCTTATACCTTCTGTTCTTTATGGCTTGCTGGTTTGGCATCACCATTCGATCATGGCTCAGGCCGCGCTTGATCCGGAGTATTGGCACGCTCATGAAGGTGGCAAGGGGTTCACGGTCGTCTGGCAATTGGGACATTTGGTGCTGATTTTACTCGTTTTTTGGGGAGTTGTCGCAGCGTTGATCGAACTCAGAAAATCAGCAAAATGACCTTCGCCACCACGATCCTCACCCTCTACCCGGAGATGTTCCCCGGTCCTCTCGGCGTAAGCCTGGCCGGGCGCGCGCTGGCGGATGGTAAGTGGTCGCTCGATATTGTGCAGATCCGCGACTTTGCCATCGACAAGCACCGCACCGTCGATGACACGCCGGCCGGCGGCGGCGCGGGCATGGTATTGCGGGCCGATGTGCTGGGCGCTGCGGTGGATCATGCGCTGGCGCTCCACCCGGAAAGCCCCGTCCTCGCCATGACCCCGCGCGGCGCGCCGCTCACTCAGGCAAGGGTGCGCACCCTCGCTGCGGGGCCCGGCGTCACCATCCTGTGCGGCCGGTTCGAGGGCTTTGACGAGCGTATTTTCGCCGCGCGCAGCATAGAGGAAGTGTCGATTAGCGACATCGTCCTGTCGGGCGGAGAGCCTGCCGCGCTAATGCTGCTCGACGCTTGCATTCGGCTGCTTCCCGGCGTAATGGGCGCGGCTTCAAGCGGGGCCGAGGAGTCGTTCGAGAACGGACTTCTTGAATATCCCCACTTTACCCGGCCCGCGATTTGGGAAGGGCGCACGATCCCCGAAGTGCTGCGATCGGGGGATCATGCGAAGATCGCGGCCTGGCGGAAATGCCAGGCGGAGGTCGATACACGGTTACGCAGGCCGGACCTTTGGGAGCGTCACACGGGCGCTCGAGTCCAGTCTGCCTCTGGCGCGCGGCAAGAACAGGAAGACCAGGGCAAATGAACCTGATTCAGCAGATCGAGGCCGAGGAAATCGCCAAGGCCGTGGCTAAATCTACGGGCGAAATCCCGACCTTTCGCGCCGGCGACACACTGCGCGTCGGTGTGCGCGTGGTCGAGGGTGAGCGCACCCGGGTGCAGGCCTACGAAGGCGTGTGCATCGCCCGCTCGAACAAGGGCATCGGCTCCAACTTCACCGTCCGCAAGATGAGCTTCGGTGAGGGCGTCGAGCGCGTCTTTCCGCTCTATTCGCCCAACATCGAGAGCATCACTGTGGTGCGCCGCGGTGTCGTGCGCCGGGCCAAGCTTTATTACCTGCGCGGCCGCACCGGCAAACGCGCGCGTATTGCTGAGCGCAAGACCGTTAAAGCCGGTTCAGAAACCGGGGCCGGGGCCGGCCAGAGGTAAAGCGGGGACTGATTCAACCAATATCAGTCTGGCAATCACCAAGCGGCCGGCTCCCAACCTGGAGGCCGGCCGTTTCGCTATCAAGAGGTTTGTAGCATGGGTTATCGGGTAGTCGTCGTCGGCGCGACCGGCAATGTCGGACGCGAAATGATGAATGTCCTCGCCGAGCGCGCATTCCCCTGCGATGAGGTGGCGGCGGTCGCCTCCGCGCGCTCGCAGGGCACGCAGGTCGAATTCGGCGATACCGGCAAGATGCTCAAGTGCCAGAGTATCGAAAATTTCGACTTCACTGGCTGGGATATTGCTCTGTTTTCCGCGGGTTCGGGTCCGGCCAAGGAATATGCGCCCAAGGCGGCGGCGGCGGGCTGTGTCGTGATCGACAACAGCTCGTACTGGCGAATGAACCCCGACGTGCCTTTGATCGTGCCGGAAGTGAACCCGGATGCGATCGACGGCTACAAGCGCAAGCTGATCATCGCCAATCCCAACTGCTCGACCGCGCAGATGGTGGTAGCGCTAAAGCCGCTGCACGATGCGGCGACCATCCGGCGCGTGGTCGTGGCGACCTATCAGTCGACCTCCGGTGCCGGCAAGGCCGGGATGGACGAATTGTTCGAGCAGACCCGCGCCGTATTCATGCCCTCAGGCGAAATGCGGGAACCGGTCAAATTCACCAAGCAGATCGCCTTCAACGTCATCCCGCACATCGACAGCTTCCTCGACGACGGCTCGACCAAGGAAGAGTGGAAGATGGTGGTCGAGACCAAGAAGATCATCGATCCCAAGATCAAGGTCATCGCCACCTGCGTGCGGGTGCCGGTGTTCGTCGGCCATAGCGAGGCGATCAACATTGAATTCGAGCGAGAAATCTCGGCGAAACAAGCGCAGGACATCCTGCGCGAGGCGCCGGGCGTGATGCTCGTCGACAAGCGCGAGGACGGCGGTTACGTCACTCCCGTGGAATGCGTTGGCGACGGTGCCACTTATGTCAGCCGCGTGCGCGAAGACCCGACCGTGGAAAACGGTCTGGCGCTGTGGTGCGTTTCGGACAATTTGCGCAAGGGCGCGGCGCTCAATGCGGTGCAGATTGCCGAGCTTCTGGGGCGGCGGCATTTGAAGAAGGGGTAGTCCAGGCAATCAGCGCCGCTTGATACGCTTTTCAGGAAACGATGGTGCGATCATGGATTTTTCCGACGTCACCTTCATTCCCGGCTTTGCCGGCACCTGCCTTGCCGTCCATCGCTTTGGCGCGGGCCGCCCCGTCCTCCTCCTGCACGGCTTGTTCTCCAGCGCCGAGGTCAACTGGATCAAATTTGGTACGGCCGCGCGGCTAGCCGAAGCTGGCTTCGAGGTTATCATGCCCGACCTGCGTGCCCATGGCCAAAGCGAGGCGCCGCATGATCGATCGGCCTATCCGCATGATGTGCTGATCAAGGATGTGGTGGCGCTTGTCTCCGCGCTAGGGCTGAGCGACTATGACCTCGGCGGGTTCTCTCTGGGCGCGCGCACAGCCGTTCGCGCGGTGCTGGCGGGCCTTTCACCCCGCCGCCTGGTCCTTGGCGGCATGGGGCTGGAGGGGCTGGAAGGCTGGGCGCAGCGCAGTGCCTTCTTCGTGGACGCTATCGACCGGTTCGATGTAATCAAGCGCGGCGAGCCGGATTACTTTGCTCAGCAATTCATGAAGACCATGAAGGTCGATCGCGTCGCTGTGCGGCTGCTGCTTGGTTCGGTCGACGATACGCCCGCCGCAGCGCTGAGCGCTGTCACCATGCCCACGCTGGTGGTCTGCGGGGCGGACGACCGCGACAATGGCTCAGCGCCCGCGCTCGCCGCTGCCCTGCCGGACGGGCGTTACGCCGAGGTGCTAGGCACGCATATGAGCTCGGTCACCCGACCGGAACTGAGTGGGGCGATTGTGCGGTTCCTCGCGGCATGATCAAGCGACTGTGGGCAGGTGGGCGTTTTGCTGGCCCCTTCGGTAAGAGCATCGTCCCGATTAATTGACCCAAAACCGTCTATGCTGAGCTTGTCGAAGCACTGTCTTTTTCTTCGTGCTTCGTGCGCAACCGCCTGAAGGAAAAGCAGTCCTTCGACAAGCTCAGGAAAGACGGGTTGGGGGGTGGAGATGATTCACATTTCCCAATCGCCGCTCTAGAAGCCGTAAGATTCAATAGAACATTTCCTGCCGCTGGACCGGCCTTGCCGGCATCTGGAAGCGTTCCAGCTCTTCCGCGAGGCGCTGCCAGCGCTCGGCCGCAGAGAGATGTCGTTGCCGCACCAAGGGCAGGTCGGCAGTCGCTGCAGCGGATAGCTGCTGCTCGGCAAATTCGCGGTATTCCATCGCACAAGCCATGGTCGGCTCCCTGACATGTAGGACGCGAAAGTGGCACGGCAGGTGTTCGATTTCAGTTAAGCGAAGTGGTTTATTATTTACAACTGGCTGTTTGTCGAGACCGAGAACCTCGACGCCCTACGCCAACGCCAGCTTCGCCTTGACCAACTGCTCGGCCTCCTTGCCAGACAGTTCGGCCAGGTGATCGAAATTGGCGTTGTAGATCGCCAGCCCCTGGCTGAGTGAGCGCAGTTCGGCGTCAAGCCCCTGTAGCCCCGCTTCCGGCAACAGCGCCTCGACCCGCTCCCAACGCGCCCAATCGGGATGCGGCGACAGGCCGAGGATCTGGCCGCGCCGGCTGGAAAGCACCGAGCCGGCCTTCGAGCCGGTGCCGGCGGGCGTATCGACCGTCACCTTGCAAATCGGCTCGAGCAGATAGGGCGCGGCCTGCGCCAGCGCTTCCGTCATGGCGATGCGCCCAGCGATGCGGAAAGCGAGTTCGGAGCTATCGACCGAATGGTAGGAGCCATCGGTCAGCGTCACTGCGACATCGACCACCGGGAAGCCCAGCGGGCCTTTTCCGCAAGCATCGCGCACCCCAATTTCGACCGCGGGGATCCACTGCTTGGGCACGACCCCGCCGCTGATGCGGTCCTCGAACAGGAAGCCGGCACCGCGCTCCAGCGGGCGCAGATCGATGATGACATCGCCGTACTGGCCGTGCCCGCCGGATTGCTTCTTGTGCCGTCCGCGCTGGGTGGCCGGTTTGCGGATCGATTCGCGATAGGCGATGCGCGGCGGGTGGCTATCCACCGCGACCCCGTAGCGGCGCTGCAGCCGGGTGAGCACGACCTGCAGATGCTCGTCGTTGATCCCGTGCAGCAGGGTTTCGTGGCTGGTTTCGTCCTGCGTCCAGACGAGCGCCGGATCCTCTTCGCACAGGCGGTGAAGCGCGGTGGAAAGTTTCACATCGTCCTTGCGGTCCTTGGTGGTGATGGCGATCGCCGCATTGCGCGCGGGATATTCGACGCTGAGCTCGCTGCTTGGCGACCCGTTGCGGCCGAGCAGTAAACCGCTCCTGGCGGAATCGACCTTGGCGACGGCAATCACATCTCCCGGC
>JANLQW010000160.1:0-1504 GCA_031368085.1 Novosphingobium sp.
CCAGCTGGGCTTCAAACTGCGCGACGATTACACTTCGCTGATGTGGCTGGGCGGCACCAGGGCGCTCTCTTCGCTCGGCGATGCAACCCGCGCCGCGCCGCTGTTCTACCGCTACGGTGCCGCCGCCAAGACGCCGCAGACCCGTTCCAAGGGGTTCTATTGGGCCGGCCGCGCCCTCGCCCAGCGCGGCGATACCGTGGGCGCGGTTCGCTATTTCGAAATGGCCGCCGCTTATCCGGATCAGTTTTACGGCATGCTGGCGCTGGAGCGGCTGGGGCGGGCGATGCCTGCGTTGAATACTGCCCCGACCGGCCTGGTCACCCCTACCGAGCGCGCCGCCTTCAATGCCAAGCCCCTCACCGCGGCGGTCCGCGAGGTCGCCCGCGATTTCGACTGGCAGACAACGGTGCGCTTCTTCCGCGAAATCTCGGACCAGGCGGTCACCGAAGCCGATCATCTGCTGGTCGCCGATCTCGCCCGCAGTATCGGCCGCCGCGATCTGGCGGTGATCCTTGGCCAATCCGCGCATACCGACGGCTTCGGCAATTTCCGGTCGGTTGCCTTTCCGTTGATCCCGACCCCGCCCGGCGCCGACTGGACGATGGTCCACGCGATTACCCGCCAGGAAAGCCAGTTTGCCGCCAACGCCGTCAGCCACGCCGGGGCGCGCGGGCTGATGCAGCTGATGCCGGGAACCGCGCGCGAACAGGCGGGCAAGCTCGGGCTCTATTATGACAGTGGCTCGCTGGTCGGTGACACCAGCTACAATATCCGGCTGGGCGACGGCTATTTCGCCCGGATGATGGACACCTATGCGGGCAGCTATCCGCTCGCGGTCGCCGCCTACAACGCCGGGCCGGGCAATGTGAACCGATGGCTATCGGCCAACGGCGATCCGCGTCGCGGCGAGATCGACTGGATTGACTGGATCGAGCGGATCCCGTTGATGGAAACGCGCAATTATGTGCAGCGGGTGGTGGAGAACGCGGTGGTTTACGAGGCGATGAACCCGGACCGCGCGCGCTATCGCGGCGCCAATCCGGTCAGCCACTTCCTGGGCAAGCGCAATCCGGGGTAGGTCGGAGCCATGAAGCCCGACGGACCGCCCATTACTCCGGCCGGCATGGCCGCCCTGCGCGCGCGCTACGATCATCTGCTTGGTGCCGAGCGCCCGGCCATCGTCGAAGTCGTCAGCTGGGCGGCCGGCAACGGCGACCGTTCAGAAAACGGCGACTATATCTATGGCCGCAAGCGCATGCGCGAGATCGACCGCGAACTCGCCTATCTCGCCCGCCGAATGAAGGCGCTGCGGGTGATCGATCCCGCCCGGCAGGAGGACCGCAGCCGCGCCTTGTTTGGTGCGACTCTCACCATCGCCGATGAGGTGGTGACACCCTCCAAATGCATCTCTCAGAACTGAAGGCGCTCCACGTCTCCGCACTCATCACGATGGGCGAGGCGCTGGAGATCGACAACGTCGCCCGCCTGCGCAAGCAGGAGCTGA
>JANLQW010000192.1:0-7643 GCA_031368085.1 Novosphingobium sp.
CCCCGTATGACCTCGAAAAGGGCCGCATCGTATTTCGCGATCGTGGTCCCGGATTCGCCAGCCTGCCCGGCCCGCGTAACAAGCGGCGCTGAACCGGCTTTAGCACCGCAGTCACCGGCCGCGGAGCGCGCCTGCTGGCCGCACAGGAGAGACGCAATGCCCGCGCCGATCACCTTCTATCTCGAACAGGTGGCTAGCTGCGCCAAGTCTGCGGAGGGCGCGGCACTGCCCAATCTTCGCACCAAATATCTCGACGCCCAGGCCGCCTGGCAGGAACTGGCCAACCGCGCGATCGTGGTCGAGGCCGAACGCGCCAAGCGCGATGCCGCCAAGGAAGAACGGAGTTTGATCGATTGATCGAAGATTGATTGCTCCCTCGGGCTCAGAGTGAATTCGCACCGCAGCTGGCTCTTCGCCTACATCGCTCGCTTGACCGAACAGTCCGGGTTTCTAGGCAGCCTGCCGCGCGGCCAGCTGCATTTCGCGGTATTGATCAGCCAGCGCCGCCTGTTCGGGCATCAGCGTGTCGGTCCATGAGCGCTCGGCGCCGGCACCTTCCTGCAGCAGCGCCGACGGGCACTGCCCCTCGAAATTACCCAGGCTGGGGCGGTGCTGGCGGTAGCCGATCAGCGCTGCGAGTTCCGGCGAAAATTGCCGCGCCACTTCGGGCGGATAGGCGAGCCACTGGTTTTCCCACGGCTTGAGCCAGCCCAGGCAGTAGCTGACCACCAGGCCCCGGCGCGGCGCGGCCGAGAAATTGGAACCGCCCGAATGCATCGTCGAGCCGAGGATCAGGCAGGCTGAACCCCGCGGCATGACCAGGGGAATGGCCATCTCGTCGGGCAGCAGGGCCTGATCAAGATGGGTGCGGTTGCTCTGCGGCCAAAGCCGGGTCGCGCCGTTTGCCTCGGTGAAATCATCGAGCGCCCACATGACATTGACCATGCATTCCATCTGGCCGCGCGGCAGCCACCACATGTCGGCATCGCGGTGCGGGCCCTGCGCCGGCGCACCGGGATGGATTTCGATGCCCTGGATCAGGTTAAGCTGCAACGTGTCGCAATTGGGGCTCAGGACTTCGCGGACCAAGCCGAAAATTGCATCGTCCAGCACCAGATCGGCCAGTGTTGCCGAGCGGGCGAGAGCACGGCCGAAGCGCTTGGTCTCGGGCCCATAGAACGCCCCGGTGCCGAATGGAGCGGCTGCAAAATGCGGTTCCAGCTCGGCGTTGACCCTGGCGAAGGTCGCCGACGGCACGGCGTTCTCGATGATCAGGTAGCCTTGATCGAGCAGGCGCCGGTGAGCCGGCGAGGTCGGCTGAGCCGGTGCTTCGGCGATGGGCAGCAATTGCATGTGCGCTTCCTTTCCCGTTCAAGCCGCCATAACGTCGCGTTGATAGAGGCGTAGCGCCGGACCCGGATGGCGCCACGCCTCTATCGTCCTTGAAATCGTGTCTGCTTCGATATGAATTTTCAGCGCGCCGATCAGCGAGCCGGCATAGGGCTGCGGCAGCCCCAGCGGATCGATCCGCCAGCCTCCCGCAAGCAGCTGGTTGAGGAAACCGAGGTCACACACGCAGGTGTAGGTTTCGATCCCCATCATCAGCCCGTATTCAATGATGGCGCGCACCAGCTGGTTGCGGACACGCATGCGCTCTCGCCGCGGGATATCAGGCGAGATGATCAGCCGGCTGATCTCGCGGATATGCGGTCCCCGCGGAACCCTGTACTCGCAGAGGAATGGAAACACGTCCGCCAGCATGTGCCTGCCGGTCGTCGGCAGCATCCGGACGGAAGCCGCGTGGGCTCCGGTTTCACTGTCCTGCAAGATGAGATAATCGGCCGCGGCGGTATCGTACTGATCTGTTTCCAACGTGCCGTCGTGCGGGATATCCCACTTCAGCCGGTCGACGAAGACACGCTTGCGGTCGGCATGCATGGTTTTGAACAGACTGGGTAACCGGGCGGCATCCGTGTGCTTGAACTGCTGTATCATCGAACTCCCCTCGCTGATGAGAGGGAGTTTCGCGGAAATCCGGACTGTCCGCATTCCCCCAAAAGGGGGATGGACTAATGCAGCATTGCTTAGCCGAGCATTTCGCTCATTGGCACAAGCCCATCGTAAAGCGCCCGCACGACCACTTGCATGCGCTTGGGCACATCGTAGCGGGCACGCGCATCGGCAATGTGCCGTTTCACGGTTTCCTCGGCGATGCCCAGGATCTTGCCGATCTCCCAGTCGGTCTTGCCGCGCGCGACCAGCACGATGCATTCAAGCTGGCGGTCGGTCAGGCGAACCGTTTCCTGCGCCGAGACGCCGCGCATGCGGCTGACGAGCGTGCGAGCGGCCTGAAATGCGAAGGATCCGACCAATTGGGCCATCGCAAAACTGCCCGCCGGCGCTGACCGCGATTGTCCGACCGCAAAATTGCAGGAACCGTTAAGCTCGCCGGGAATATTTGCCGGAACGGTAAACCCGTCCCAAATTCCCGCCTCTCTGGTCTTCGCGATAATCTGAATGTGATTGCTGGTCAGATTGATCAGGTCGGGCAACTGGGCCCAGCCAAATCCGACAGCAGTTCTTTGGCTGGCAAGTAACACCGGATCGAAATTGACGACTTCGCCCGAAACATACTGATCGACCCAGAACTGCGGGTAATTGCTCAACGCGATGAATTCGCTGGTCAGCACGCGCCCGTCCTGTGGGATAAACGGCCTGAGATCGACGTGGTGCAGCAGCGCAAAATAATCGAAGCCCATCTCGTATGATATGGTCTGCATGAGGTCGTGCAGGTCCGCAGGGTTTGACGCCTTGCGGGATCGATCAATGAACGCCTGAACATCAGACAATTGCGTCATGGTTGCGCCCCGCTCCCACCAATTGACCGGCTTTCGCCAGCATTATCGATTAGGTGTCAGATATGCGATAGGCTGCCGCACATCAAATGCAATCAGGCTGCCGTGGAGTTGACCCCCATGCTGGCCAGGTAACGCTTGATGTTGCGCGCCGCCTGCCGCAGCCGCTGCTCGTTCTCGACCATGGCGATGCGCACGAAGCCCTCGCCCTCCTCGCCGTAACCGACACCGGGCGCGACCGCGACTTCGGCGTGGGTGAGGAGCTGCTTGGAGAATTCGAGGCTGCCCATCTCCTTCAGGGCCGGCGGCAGCGGCGCCCAGGCGAACATCGAGGCTTTGGGCGAGGGGATTTCCCAGCCCGCCCGGCCGAACGACTCGACCAGGACATCGCGCCGCTTGCGGTAGAGAATGCGGTTGGTCTCGACGATGTCCTGCGGGCCGTTGAGCGCGGCGCAGGCGGCGGCCTGGATCGGGGTGAAGGCACCGTAATCGAGGTAGCTTTTCACCCGGCTCAGCGCAGCGATCAGCCGCTTGTTGCCGACTGCAAAGCCAACCCGCCAGCCGGCCATCGAGAAAGTCTTGCTCATGGAGGTGAACTCGACGGCGATGTCCTTGGCGCCCGGCACCTGCAGGATCGAGGGGGTCGGATTGCCGTCGTAATAGAGTTCCGAATAGGCAAGGTCGGAAAGTACCCAGACCTTGTTGTCCTTCGCCCAGGCGACCAGCCGCTCATAGAACGCCAGGTCGACGGTCTCGGCGGTCGGGTTCGAGGGATAGTTGACGATCAGCACCGAGGGGCGCGGCACGGTGAAGGCCATCGCCCGCTCCAGCGCGCGCCAGTAGTTCTCGTCGGGTGTAACCGGGACCGCGCGGATCGTCGCCCCGGCGATGATGAAGCCGAAGGTGTGGATCGGGTAGCTGGGATTGGGCGCCATCACGACATCGCCGGGCGCGGTCATCGCCGTCGCCATGCTGGCCAGGCCTTCCTTCGATCCCATCGTCATCACGACTTCGCTGGCCGGGTCGAGTTCGACGCCGAACCGGCGGGCATAGTAATTGGCCTGCGCCTTACGGAGCCCGGGGATGCCCCTGGACGCCGAATAGCCATGAGCGTCGGGCTTCCGGGCAACCTCGCACAGCTTGTCGATAACATGCGCCGGCGGCGGCAGATCGGGGTTACCCATGCCAAGGTCGATGATGTCCCTACCCGCCTGGCGGGCTGCGGCGCGCATGTCATTCACTTCGGCGATGACATAGGGCGGCAGTCGCTTGATGCGGTAGAACTCGTCGTCCATGACCTCAGAACATCCGTTTGCCTGCGGCGAAAGTGCCGCAAGCCTTGTTTCTTAGGCGATAAACTGGCGCTGGCAAATGGCGCTTGGGAAGCTATGCTGATCCCGGGGTGGCGATGGCTCGCTAGGGCAACCGGCGAGCTGCGGGCCGAGGTTAGGGAGACAGTTCAAATGGCCGACGATCCTGGCAGGAACGAGGAAGGCGGCAGCGGCGGTTTTGCCGAATTGTTGCGGGCCCAGAACGATGCCCTGTCCCAGGTATGGGGACAATTGCTCCCCGGCGAAGATGCTGGCCTGCCTGGTGCCGGAGACGGTGCGCAGTGGGCGCAGGTCGCAGGCCGGATGCAGGCGATGTGGCTGGAGTTTCAGCAGCAGCAGGCCGTCAAAGCAGCAAGCCGGGGGACGCATTACACCGATCCGGCCACCTGGCTGACGCTGCTCGATGGCTGGCGGCAATCGCTGCCGCTATCCGACCCGGAGCGGCAGGCGCGGCTCTGGGAAAACGGGTTGTCGCTGTGGCAAACCGTGCTGGGCCAATATGGCATCGGGCCGAATGCCGCAGCGGATGGCGGGGGCGAGCCAGAACTGCCGCGCCACGACCGCCGCTTTGCCGATCCGGCCTGGCGCCAGACGCCGCTGTTCGCGCTGATCCACCAGACCTATCTGCTGATGTGCGAGGAACTGGCGGCGATGGCTACGGAGGCCGCAGCGGCCGATCCCGCGAAGACGGCGCAGCATCGATTCTTTACCGATGTCGTGCTGGACGCGCTCAGCCCGGCCAATTTTCTCGCGACCAATCCGCAGGCGCTGGCCAAGGCGTCGGCCACCAAGGGCGAGAGTCTGGTCAAGGGCTTTGCCCATCTGCTCGCCGATCTGCAGCGCGGCCAGCTCACCCACACCGATGCGTCCGCCTTCCGGCTCGGCGAGAACATCGCCGTCACCCCGGGCAAGGTGGTGCATGAAACGCCGCTCTATCAGTTGATCCAATATAGCCCGGTGACCGAAAATGTGCTCGCGGTGCCGCTGGTGATCTTCCCGCCGTGGATCAACCGTTTCTACATTCTCGATCTTAACCCGGCGAAGAGCTTCGTGCGCTGGGCGGTGGAGCAAGGCATTTCGGTGTTCATGGTCTCGTGGAAATCGGCCGACGCTTCTATGGCCGATGTGGTGTGGGACGATTACATCGCCGCCGAGTTGGGCGCTATCGACACGGTCCGCGCGCGGCTGGACGTTCCCGCTGTCCATGTCATCGGCTATTGCGTCGCCGGCACCACCCTGGCCGCAGCGCTGGCGATCATGGCGCGGCGCGGCGATGCGGAAATGGTGAAAAGCGCCACCTTCTTCACGGCCCAGGTCGATTTCGAGCAGGCGGGCGATCTCAAGCATTTCATCGGCGATTCGCAAATCGCCGCGATCGGCAGGCTTGCACCGGACGGTTTTCTCGACGGCCGGGTGATGGCGGCGACGTTCAATCTGCTGCGGAGGCAGGACCTGATCTGGAACAACGTCGTCAAAAACAACCTGATGGGCGAAGACTACCCGGCCTTCGATCTGCTGCACTGGAACGGCGATGTCACGAATTTACCAGCCAAGTGGCATGAGGCTTACTTGCGCGATCTTTACCGCGACAATCGCCTGGCGGTGGCCGATTCGCTATCGGCGCTGGGCACAGCGATCGACATCGGCCGGGTCGAGACGCCGTGTTATATCCAGGCCGGCCGGGAGGACCACATCGCGCCGCCCGAAAGCGTGTGGAAACTGACGCATCATTTCAAGGGCGACCGGACATTCATGCTGGCAGGCTCCGGGCATATCGCCGGCGTGGTCAATCCGCCCGCAGCGGGCAAATATCAGTACTGGACCAACGACGGCGCGGCGGACAGCCTTGAGGCCTTTATTGCCGGGGCCAGTGAACACAAAGGCAGCTGGTGGCCGCACTGGGCCCAGTGGCTGCGGGCGCAAGATACCGGCCAGGCGCCAGCCACGGGAAAACGCGCGCCGGGCGGCGCCGGCGATGCGGTGATCGAGGACGCGCCGGGACGCTATGTGAAAACGCGCTAGGCGCTGTCCTGCCGCACCCCGGTATTTTTTGTTGCAATGCAGCATTTATTGTTGACTTCGCTTCTGCGAGCGTTAAATGGTGCACCGCAGCATTGTTGCCGCGCCTGCGAGATATAAAGCGAAGGACTGATCAATCATGGCCGAGACCGGAGACGTCAACGGTACTAAATCCGCCGAAAAAGCCTATGCCAGCGCCGCCGAAAAGGGCCCTGCCAAGGCCGACGCGCAGGCTCCTGCCGCACTCGAATTCCGGGCCAAGCCCAATCCGGTCCGCGAAGCTCCGGAAGAAAAAGCCGTGAAGCCAGCGACCGCTGCTCCGCCCGTGATCGCCAGCCCGGCGAAGGTCGAGCTTCCGGCCGAGCTGGAAGCCGACTTGGCCAAACCGGCGCTGAAGCGCATTGTTACCGCGAAGCCAAAGGCTGCGAAGGCACCCAAGGCCGAGCGAATCAAGGCAGCCGCCGCCCCGAAGACCGCCCCGCGCAAGGTTGCCGCCAAGAAACCGGTAGCCGCTAAAAAGCCTGTTTCCGCAAAACCCGCCAAGACAGCATTGCCCCCTGCGGCAAAGCCGGTCAGGCTGAAGATTCAATCCGCACCCACCAAAATTCTCAACCGTTTGAAGGATACGCCCATGCCCAACACGAAATCCGCCACCTACACCCCCGACTTCAAGACCATCGTCGCTGTTGCCCAGACAAAAGCCAAGTCCGCCCTGGGCAAGGGTAGCGCCGTTCTTGGCGAGGCCTCTGGCTTTGCCAAGGGCAACGTCGAGGCGGTGGTCGCATCGGGCAAGATCTTCGCCAATGGCTTGCAGGACATCGGTAAGACCTATGTCGCCGAGAGCAAGGCTGCGGTCGAAACCGTGACTGCCGACGTCAAGGCGCTGGCCGCGGTGAAATCGCCGACTGACTTCGTCCAGCTGCAAAGCACGATCCTGCGCCGCAATGTCGATCAGGCCATCACGATCAGCTCGAAGAACAGCGAGGCCATGCTCAAGCTGGTCGGCGACGCCTTCGTGCCGATTGCCGCCCGCGCAAAACTGGCCGTGCAGATTATCAAGCAAGCCGCCTGATTCTCGGCGATCCGGCTTTCCTCTGCAGGTCGGATCTGCCGCATGCGCGGGCCGGACGGTGCATACTGTCCGGCCCGTTTGCATTTCCGAAACCAGATGGCGGCATCGACACCTTGTTTTGTACCCCCTCCATGCGATATTCTGTCACAATGGCATGGTATTCCGACCCTGAAGATTCGCAGCTAAACCAGCTAAACCCCTGCGCGCAGCTGCGTGCTGCGGGGGATGACGATTCGGGCGGCAGCGATCCGGGCGGGGGTAACGGGCAGGATCAACTTGGCACCGCGACCAAGACCCGAACCAAATCCAAGAAGCCGAGCCAGTTCAAGGTGCTGCTGCTGAACGACGACTACACGCCGATGGAAT
>JANLQW010000197.1:0-3262 GCA_031368085.1 Novosphingobium sp.
CCTCCCGAATGGTCGGTCCAACCCGCTGTTAGTGGCTTCAGGCTCGCTGGATTCAGCTTGCGGTTGGTGGCGCTCGGTCAGTTCAAGCCGGGCAATGAAGCGCTCGACAATGGCCCGGTCGTTCTGGCTGAGCGGGGCGGCTTCAATCGGCGTCTCGCGTTCCTTCTCGGCGCGCAGCGCAAAATCGACGGCCATCTTGGCTGCCCTGATTTCGCCCGACGCGCCCTGGTTGGCGATCTGCTTGGCGTTGGCGGCGAGCTTGCTGACGCGCTTGCGCTTGCCGTTCTCGGTGATCGTCACCTTGGCCTGAAGCTCGCGCGTCACCTCGTCGTACATCGACCTGCCCTTGCGCGGCCGGCCATTGGGGTTGGCGCGGTTGCCAGCGCCAAACTGACCGTTGGCCTTGCGTTGGTTGTCCATGGCCATCTATTCTGCGGCAGCGCCGCGCTCGGCTTCGAGCTCGGCGAGGGTCTGGTGGGTGGAAGCGAGGATCGGTTCATCACCGGTGAGGTCGCGGTAGCGGCGCAGGATCGCATCACAGTAGTGCGGGTCGATCTCCATCCCGTAGGCGATCCGCCCAATGCGCTCGGCGGCAATGATGGTCGTGCCCGATCCGAGGAAGGGATCGATCACGATCTCGCCTCGGGCGGTGACATCGAGGATGGCGTCAGCTACAAGGCGGACGGGCTTGCAGGTCGGGTGCGTTTTGAGAAGATCCCCGCCCTCGCTGTACCGGAACCCTGCGATTCCGGGGTACTCCCAGACGTTTGTCCGGTTCCGGCCGAACTTGCCGAGGGCCACATTGTCACGGTTGCGGCCGCGGCCAGCTTTCCAGACGAAAACCAGTTCCATCTGGTTGCGGTAGAGCCCACCCATTCCGCCGGCCTGCTTGACCCAGGCGCAGAGCGTCTTGAATTCGGAAAAGCTGCTCTCGCCTGCGGTCATCATCTCGACGAGGTGGCGGTGATCCATGCAGACGTAGGCGAGCGCTCCGGCCTTCAGGTTGCCGGCCATCTGATGGAAGGTGTCGGCTAGAAAGGCGGTGAACTGGTCACGGTCCATCTCTCCTGCACCCATGGCGAAGTCGCGATGGTGGATCTTGCCAAGGCCGCCGATAAAGCTTGCCGGCAACCCGTATGGAGGATCCGTGAATGCCATATGGGCTTTCGCGCCGTCCATCAGGGTGGCCCAGTTCTCCGCATCCAAGGCATCACCGCGGAGCAGACGGTGCTGGCCGAGCAACCACAGGTCAGCCAGCGAAGTGATAGCTGGGCTATCGACCAGCTCGGCTGGCTTGTCGTCCTGGTCAGGCCCTTCCCCGACCGCCATGATCGCTTCGATCTTGAGGTCGATCTCGCAAACCGAGAAGCCAATTGCGTCGAGCTCGAAATCAAGGTCGGCAAGGCTGAGGTCGCGCAGCACTTGGCCGAGCAACTGCTCGTCCCAATGCGAAGTGTCCGTCAGGCGGTTGTCGGCGATCGCGAAAGCCTGGCGCTGGGCCGGGCTGAGGTGCGCAATGCGCACTACCGGGACAGTGTCGAGACCGAGTTTCAGCGCGGCGGCAACGCGGCCGTGGCCGGCGAGGATCTGGCCTTCCTCGTCGGCGACGACCGGGACGTTGAAACCGAAGGTCTGGATCGAGCGTGCGATCGCCGCGATCTGCGGCGGCTTGTGCGAGCGAGGATTGCGTGGATCGGCGATCAGCAATGCAGGCGCGACATATTCGAGCGCGAGGCTTTGCCTCGAACTCATTGGTTGAGCAGTCATGGGTCTTCCCCTATTTTTTGGGTGGAGCCCGAACGCGACAAATCGCCTGCCGTACGGAATGCACGGCAAGTGCTGAAAGCGCAGGATTTGGCGGATAATCGGGCTGAATCAGAAACGCCCGACAAGCCATTCTGGCTATCGGGCGCGACTTTCAACGCTGACTAAATGGACCCAATACCGTTGCAGCGCAAGCCCATTAATTTGGTTATCGCTCAATGAAGGGCAACGATGGCTTTGGATCGAGGTGCGCTCCATCGTACTGGAAGCACCGCTGACTGGACGCCAGCGATCCGGCTTTCTGGCTACCGATTATGCGCCGGTTTTGGTCCGGTTCGAACCGGTTAGAGCACCGATTTCTGACTTGGAAGATCCGATCCCTCGAAATTCCCATCGCCTCTCAGAACCCCAGAAATACCGAGCTTTTCATGTCGGCTACGAAGGCGCTGGCGGCCTTTAACGCCAAAGGGCACCGTAAAAGCGGCGAAAAACCGGTGTAACCGGTAGAGCCGGTATGGAGACTGACTCGCCCCAGACTGTGTCACGCACCATTCCGCCGGACTTTCCGATCTTCGGCAGCCCCAAACCGCGCGACCAGTTCGTGGCGCTCGGCGATGAAGTGCTGATGGACCAGCGTCACCCGAGCGCCGCCGCGCCAGGTGCGGCGGGTTACGGTGAGGCATGGAGCGCCTGCTGCGATGCCGAGGGCGCGAGCGACTGTGGAACTGGCGGCACTGGCGCTGATGCGGTTCTCGGCTTCGGTCCATGGGACGTGACCCAGCAGCCAAGTGCCGGGTGCGGTTTTCGTTAGATCGGCGGTCAGCACTTCGGGGACCTGCGCCGTGCTGATCAGGCGGTGTTCGAAGGCGAGCGGCGTGCTGTCGGCCAGATGCACGCCTGCCACTTCGAGCACCGGGCCGGGCATCTCGGACAGCGCAGAGTTTGTCTCACGGCGCGAAATCAATTGCCACGCATAGTCCTGCCCGCGCGCACTGACTTCGCGGGCGAGGTCGGTAATCTCGAGCACCATCGATTGCGAGCGCGGGCGGGCGACAAAGGTCCCGGCGCGGCGGCGGCGCTCGACCAGGCCCGCATGCGCCAGCGCCGAGAGTGCTTTGTTCACCGTCATCCGCGCGCAGCCATATTGCACCATCAGCTCGATCTCGCCCGGAACGCGCACGCCCGGCGGCCATGCGCCCGAGAGGATCTGCCCCTCGATCTCGCGGCGAATACGTTCGTGGAGCGGCGCGACAGTCACGCCAACAGCTTGGCCAGCACGCTGCGATAGCGCGCGGCGATAGCCTCGCGGTCGCGGTGCCGCCCGCCGGAAACGACTTGCCTGCCACGCCGCCACACACCGTCGATGGCGCTGCGCCCGGCCGAGAATATCAGGCCGTCGAGCCAGCGATCTGCGCTTGCGCCGGTCAGCGACGGGTGATCCGGATCCAGTGTCAGGAAGTCGGCGCTGTTGCCCTTGGCCAGCCCCATCGGCGCGCCC
>JANLQW010000202.1:0-16019 GCA_031368085.1 Novosphingobium sp.
TGCGAATAAGGCAACCGAATCATTCTCACCCGATCGCCCCCGCCCGCTTGATCGCCAGATAGGCGTCGATCAGCCGCGTGCCGATGCGCTCATAGGGTGCCTCGACCACATCGACGCCAATCTGCTGCAACCTTCGGGTCACCAGCGCCCGCTGGCGCAGCAGCGCATCCGCCGTCACCGCCATCGCCAGCGCCTGCATGTCGTCCGGGCCGGCGGTGGCGATCGCTTCCAGCTCGGCGTCGGCCAGGGTGACGAACAGCACCAGATGGCTCGCCACCAGCCGGCCGATGCTCTCGATCATCAGCTCGGCGCTGGTCGGGTCGGTAAAGTCGCTGAACACGATGATCAGCGAGCGCCGCTGCAGCCGGCCGGCGAGGCTGGCCAGCGCCAGGGTGAAATTGGGCTCCTGGGCATGATAGTCGAGCCGCGCCGCCTCGCTCCGCAGCCGGCGGAAATCGCGGGTGCCGGAAACGAACGGGGTCATCACCTCGGGCCTGGCGGCAAAGCCGTAGAGCGCCACCCGGTCGCCGTTCTTCAGCGCGACATAGGCCATCGTCAGCGCCGCCGACACCGCCCGGTCGATGCGCGGCACGCCGGCGACCGGCTCGCACATGGTCTGGCCGCAATCGAAGGCGAAGACGATCTGGTTGTTGCGCTCGGTCTCATATTCCTTGGCGTAGAGATGGGTGTGGCGGGCGGAGCTTTTCCAGTCGATCCGGCGGCGGTCCATGCCGGGCTGGTATTCGCTCAAGGCCTCGAACTGGGTGCCCTCGCCGCGGATGCGCCGGGCGATGAGGCCGACTTGCGCGTCGCGCAGGAAGGTCTGCAGGGCCGGCGAGCGGACTGCGGCGATATTCGGCGAGACCCGCACTGGCTGCCCGACTGGCCTGAACACCAGCCGCGCGCCCAGCCCTAGCGGGCCGGTCCAGCGCAGCCACAGCGTCTCAATTTGGCCCGTGCCGCGCCGGCTCGGGGTGATAAGCGCACCGCCCTGCCAGCTGGCCGAGGCGGGATCCAGGTGGAGCGCAAATTCGCACCGCCCGCCAGGAGCAAGGCGCGGATCCAGCGCCAAAGCAGCCGTGACAGAGCCGGGTGAGCCGCTGGCTATGTCGGCGAGAACGGAAAGCTGGCCTTCTGCACCGACTTCGATATCCGGCGAAGCGATCACCCGCACATCCGCGAGGCGCCCTGCGGCAAAGCCGTCGAGCAGCACGGTCAACAGCAGCGCTACGCCGAGCGCCGGAGCGATCACCCAGGCGGCGGGCGTTGTGGCGGCAAGGAGCAGCGCGACCGGCGCGGCAAGCGCGATCAAGATCGCGGCGCGGGTGGTGGGGACGATGCGATTCACCTAAATCCTCCCCGTGCCGGGAAGGATTTATGAGCAATCCCCCTCACCGCGGCACCTCGGTCTGTTCGACCAGGTCCGCCACCAGCGCTTCCACCTGCCGGCCCTCGATCTCCGCCGCCGGGCTGAGCAGCAGCCGGTGGCGCAGCACCGAGGTCGCCAGCGCCTTGACGTCGTCGGGCACGACATAATCGCGCCCGTCGAGCGCGGCGCGGGCGCGGGCGGCGCTGGCGAGCAGCACGGCAGCGCGGGGGCTGGCGCCGCAGGAAAGCTCCATGCTCTCCCGCGTCGCGCGCACCAGCCGCACGACATAGTCGGTCACCGCATCCGCCAGCTTCACCTGCTTGACCGCTCGCGCGGCGGCATCGAGCCGGTCTGCGTCGGCAACTGCGGCGATGCCGAACTGGGCGGGGCGCGGCGGGCCGCTCGCTTCGCCAAAGCGGGCGACGATGCGAGTTTCCTCCTCCAGGCTGGGATAGGGCACCAGCAGCTTGAACAGGAAGCGGTCGAGCTGCGCTTCGGGCAGCGGATAAACCCCCTGGCTCTCGATCGCGTTCTGCGTCGCCACCACCATGAAATGCGCGGGCAGCTGGTGCACCGCGCCATCGAGCGTGACGCGGCGCTCCTGCATTGCCTCGAGCAGCGCCGCCTGGGTCTTGGGCGGGGTGCGGTTGATCTCGTCGGCGAGCAACAGGTCGCAGAAGATCGGGCCGCGGGTCAGGGTGAACTGGCTGGTCTGGAAGTTGAACAGGTTAGATCCGAGGATGTCGCCCGGCATCAAGTCCGGGGTGAACTGGATGCGTCCGAAATCGAGCCCGAGGCTGGCGGCGAAACATTGTGCGAGGAAGGTTTTGGCGGTGCCCGGCGGTCCTTCGAGCAGGACATGGCCCTGTGCAAGCAGCGCGACCAGCAGATGCTCGACGACATCGGCCTGGCCGACAATCGCCTTGGCGATCTCGCCCCGGATCGAACCGGCGAGGGTGCCGACCTCGGCAAGGCTTGTTGTTTGGAGTTCGCTCATGCCTGCAATGTCCTTTCGAGCGCATGGAGGTCCTGCGCTGCCTTGAGAATATCATGCGGCCGGCGCGCGGCCCGCAGGCCCTGGGCCAGGGTGGAAAAAGGCGCGGGTGTGCCGGTGCGACTGGCGAGCGAACGGTCAATCGCCGCTTCCGTAGCATTGGCATCGACCTGCCGGGGCAGCGCCAGGACGCGGGCGAGTCGTTCTCGCGCGGCCGTGGCATAAGGACCGGCAACCAGATGCAGCCTACCGCTGCGGCGGATCAGCCCGGCGGCATTGTCGACCAGCGCCCGCTTGCCAAAGGCAATGGCGCGCGCGGCTTGGCGCGGCGGGCCGAAGCGCAGGAAGGCCCGCCAGCCGACCGCTAGTGCAGCCAGCAGCAGGCACAATGTCGCCGCCAGAAACGGCGGGGTAAACGCGAGGGTTAGCAAATTGGCCGAGCGGGCGTGGCCGTTGAGGGTGAGATCGAAGGTCACGGCGCTGGCGCTGCCCCCGGCGGCGGCTCGCACCAGCCGTTCGGCGAGCCGGGCGTTCGCCTGGCTGGCCATGCCGTAATTGTCGAGCAGATCGGGCTCGAACACCACCACCAACGGGTACAGTTCCTCGTCCTGGCCATAGTGATCGGGGCCATGCGAAGCGATACGCTCAAGGTCCGGATAGATCCCGTCGTCGCCCAGATAGCCAGCCAGAATGCGCCCGTCCTGCTGGCCTTCGACCAGCGGGACGAGAGCCTCGCCCCGGCCTGCTTGCACCGCATTGCCGGCGGGGAGTCTGCCCCCGGTCCCGTCGGCGACCCATAGCGCGGCAGTGCGGCCGGCCTGCATCGGCGCGATTTTGGCGGAGAAGTAATCGAGAAAGCCCTCCCAACGCGGCGTTGCTGTCCCGGCGAGCTGGACCCAGCCCCGTTTCGCCCCCGGCACATTTGTCCCGACCGGCTCGCCGATCCATTTGGGCGTGACAACCAGCGTCGGGCCGATGTGGCGGCGGTCCGCGACGATGCGCTCCAGCTCCGCGCCGTCGGCGCCGTGCGGCGGGGTCAGCACCAGCAGGCCCGGCGCTGCGAGCGCCGCCGCGCTGCGCGAGCGCCGCACGATAAAGCCGCGGCGATCCAGATAATCGGCCAGCCCCGCATAACCGTTCAACCCCTTGCCGCCGGCGTGAGCGCCCCCGTCGTTGATCGAGCCGGCAGCCATTCCCGCGCCGATCGTCCAGAGCAGCACGACGAAGGCGATGGCGCCGAACAGCACCAGCGCCAGCGCAGCGCGGGGACTAAACGGATTGGCCGGCCCGGCGGTCATGGACGCGAAGGTCAGGTCGTTACCGCTCATCCAGCGGTCTCCTTGCCCCGGAATTCCTGCAGGGCAAAGTCTGCATAGGCTCCGCGCGCGGCCTGCCAGTCGCCGGCGTCCAACTCGCGCAGGGCGAACAGGCTGCGCTCGACCCGCGCGGCGATCACCGCGAAGGCGGCTCGCGCCCGCTCGGACAGCAGCGGCAGCGCGGCGATTTCCCGCGCGGTGCTGGCGGGGTGCAGCCAGGCCGGCCGCGCCACGGCGATGTGGTAGACGCTGCGCTGCAACAGCAGATGCGCCGCCTCGCCGAAGCGGCCCTCGGCAGCGAGCCGGTCGGCGTCCTCGAGCAGGGCGGCCGCATGGGCGCGGCCCGGCGCCCACGCGTCCGCGATGGGCGCACCGGGCTTGCGGCGCCGGCGCAGCAGCGGCTGGACAACCAGCCGCCAGAGCAGGAGGAGTACGCCAAGAAGCGCCAGCGCGATGAAGATCTTCTCGAGCACCGGCCAGGACAGGCCGAGCGCCCGGCCGACCGGCTCGAACAGCCAGCGCAGCCATTCGCCCAGCAGCCTCAGCCAGTCGGGCGTCTGCGGCGGCTGGATCGGCGGCAGCGGGGCGAACTGGATGTCGGACGATGTGCGCATCGCCGCCCAATCCCGGGCCGCATCGCTCGCCGCCGCCGAGCCCGCGATCTCTGACCCCTGCGTCGTCACCGCCGCTTGGTGGCATGCGGAAGGGATCGGCGCAAGCCAGCTCCCCGCTCTAGCCCCGCGCCCGGGCCTGCGGGTAGCTGCCGAGCAGGCGGATGTCCTTGCAGTGGAAGGCGAGTTCCTCGATCGCGCGGTCGATGGCGGGATCGCCCGGCGCGCCTTCGATATCGGCGTAGAAGGTGGTCGCGGCGAAGCTCGAGCCCTTCTGATAGCTTTCCAGCTTGGTCATGTTGACGCCATTGGTGGCGAAGCCGCCCAGCGCCTTGTAGAGCGCGGAGGGCACATTCTTCACCTCGAATACCAGGGTGGTCATCGCGGTGCCGCCCGCCAGGGCTGCGGGATCGAGCGGCTGCTTCGCCAGCACCACGAAGCGGGTGGTGTTGTCTGCTGCATCCTCGATATTATCGGCGACGATCCGGAGCCCGTAGAGCTCGGCGGCGATGCGCGGCGCGATGGCGCAGGCGGCGCGGTCGCCCTGCTCCTTGACGAAGGCGGCGGCGCCGGCGGTATCGGCATAGGCCATCGGCACGATGCCGTGGGTGCGCAGGTAATGCCGGGTCTGGCCCAGCGCCTGGGGATGGCTGTAGGCGGCGGCGAACGGTCCCTGATCCAGCCCCATCAGCGCATAGGATATCGGCAGGAAATACTCGCCGACGATCGACAGCCCGCTTTCGGGCAACAGGAAATGAATGTCTGCCACCCGGCCGTGCTGCGAATTCTCGATCGGGATAATCGCCCGCGCCGCCAGCCCGTCCTTCACCGCGTCGAGCGAGTCCTCGAAGCTGAAGCAGGCCAGTGCCAGGCTTTGCCGATCGTATTCGAGCGCGGCGCGATGTCCGTTGCACCCCGGCGCGCCCTGGAAGGAGATCGCGCGTGTGGGATCGGCGGCGGCGGCGCGGGCCAGTTCATCGACCAGGGCAAGGGCGGGGGCGGGAAAGGAGTGCACGATTGCCGCAGCGCTTACGGCGCTTGGGCAAATCCCGCAATGGCCCTTGCGCTTGGCCAGACGCCTGACTAGAGCAGCGCGCAATCGCCCGATACTCTTGGCACGGCAATAGCACGGCACTACCCACGAGGCTGTTTTTCGATGGATGATCGTTTTAATACCATTGCTGGCTGGACGCTATTTTCCGGCATCGTCGCGCTCGGCCTGTCAAGCGTGAGCGGCAAGTTCTTCGAAGCAAACAAAGCCCACCGCCCGCACAAGATGGGCTATGCGATTGAAGGCGTGGTATCCAGCGAGGCCGGCCCTGCCGCCGAGGTTCCGATTGCAACCCTGCTCGCCAGCGCCGACCCGGCCAAGGGCGAAAGCGTGTTCCGCAAATGCGCCTCGTGCCACACTATCAACCAGGGCGGAGCGAACGGTATCGGGCCGAACCTCTACGGGGTTATTGGCAAGCCGATTGGCAAACATGCAGCTGGTTTCGCCTATTCGCCCGACCTCGCCGGCCATGGCGGCAATTGGGATTTCGCCGCGTTGAACGAATGGCTGCACCGGCCCAAGGCATTTGCGGCGGGCACCAAGATGACCTTCGCCGGACTCGATAATGGCCAGGACCGCGCCAATGTCATCGCCTATCTGAACACCCAAGGCTCGAACCTGCCGCTGCCCACAGCGCCTGCGGGCCCGGCGGATGGCGGGGTTCCTGCAGCGGCCAAGCCAGCCGAAGGCGCTGCCCCAGCAGCGCCTCCGCCGGAAGCGCCCAAGCATTAAGGCGCCGCTATTCCCGCCCTTTGAACCCTTGGGCGATCACATACCATTCCGATGAATCCTTGCGGCTCGCGGGCGGCTTGGCGTGCTTGACGGTGGCGAAATGGCGCTTGAGCAGAGTGAGCAGCGCCGCGTCGGTGCCGCCGGCCAGCACCTTGGCGACAAACGCCCCGCCCGGCGCCAGCGCGGCGATGGCGAAGTCCGCCGCCGCCTCGACCAGACCCATGGTGCGCAGATGGTCGGTCTGTTTGTGGCCGACGGTGTTGGCCGCCATGTCTGACAATACGAGATCGGGCGGACCATCCAGTGCCCCGGCGAGCGCGGCGGAGGCTTCGTCGGCCATGAAGTCCATTTCGAAAATCGTGACGCCCGCGATTGGGTCGGTCGGCAGCAGGTCGATCCCGGCGACCATGGCCTTCGGGCAGCGCTGGCGCACCACCTGGCTCCAGCCGCCCGGCGCGATGCCGAGATCGACCACCCGCGCCGCGCCGCGCAGCAGTCCGAATTTCTCATCCAGCTCGGCCAGCTTGTAGGCAGCGCGGCTGCGAAAGCCCTCGGCACGCGCCTTCTGCACATAGGGATCGTTGATCTGCCGGGTCAGCCAGCGGGTGGAGCTGGCGGTGCGTTTCTTGGCGGTTTTCAGGCGCTCGCGGTCGCCGCCCGAGCGGCTCACATCTCCCCCCGCCGCAAGCGCAACAGTTCGGCCCGCATGCGGTCGCCATCGCCGCTGGCGGACATCAGACTGCGCAATATACCCTCGCGGATGCCGCGGTCGGCGACGCCCAGCCGGTCGGCGGGCCAGATGTCGAGGATCGCCTCGAGAATGGCGCAGCCGGCGACCACCAGATCGGCGCGCTCACGGCCGATGCACGGCAGTCGCTGGCGTTCGGCGAGCGACATCGCCGACAGCCGGGCGCTGATATCCCGCATTGCGTCGGCCGGCACAATCAAGCCGTCGACCGCGCGCCGGTCGTACTGCGGCAGGTCGAGGTGCAGGCTGGCCAGCGTCGTCACCGTCCCGCTGGTGCCGAGCAGGCGCAGGATCGCGGCCGGCTCCGCCGATACCCGCGAGTCGGCGACGCGTTCGGCAAATGCGGCGAAGCTGGCCGAAACCCGCGCGCGCATATCGGCATAGCGCGCCATGCGCCCGGCCTGGTCATCGCCCTCGGGACCCACTGTCTCGGTCAGCGACACCACCCCCCACGGCACGCTTTGCCAATCGAGGATGCGCGGCACGGTGGCGGTCGGCTCGATCAGCACCAGCTCGGTCGAGCCGCCGCCGATGTCGAAGATCATCGCCGGTCCGTTGCCGGCTTCGAGCAGGATGTGGCAGCCGAGCACCGCGAGCCGCGCTTCCTCGCGCGCGGAGATGACGTCGAGCGCGATACCGGTCTCAGCCCGCACGCGATCGATGAACTCGGCCCCGTTGGCCGCCTGGCGGCACGCCTCGGTGGCGACCGAACGGGCGAGATGGACATTGCGCCGCTGCAGCTTGTCGGCGCAAATGCCGAGCGCTCCCAGTGTCCGGTCCATCGCCGCCTGGCTGAGCCGGCCGGTCTGCGCCAGGCCTTCGCCTAGCCGCACAACCCGGCTGAAGGCATCGACCACCACGAAATTCTCCCCCGAGGGACGCGCGATCAGCAAGCGGCAATTATTGGTGCCAAGATCGATCGCGGCATAGGACTGACGGTAGGGATAGGGCGCGGGAATGGTGCGAGGCAGCTCGTCCGTACCGGCAAAGTCTTCGCCGCTGGATAAGGGCCGGTGCACCATGGGGGGAGCGCAGGGCTCGCTGGCCGCCTGCGCCGGCCGGGCATCCGCGCCCTCAGCCGCCTCGGCGCGCATAACCGGCGGAATTTGTTCCGCCATAATCTTTCGTACTCTTATCGTTTTCCCGCCGAATGCGGCGTGTACCTGAAGGCGATCCTAGCGCTGCCGGGGCCGGGGGGCAAGCGCGCCGTCTTGACGGGAATCACCCGCCCGCCTAGAGGCACGCGCCTGCTGCCCTGTCGTCTAATGGTAAGACTACGGTCTCTGACACCGTCAATCGAGGTTCGAATCCTCGCGGGGCATCCAGTTTTTGTTAGGCGTTATCAGATACTCAGAGACTGCCGGCGCGCGTTATAGCGTTTCGATTTGTAGCTATCGGCAACCCCGCATTTCTGCGGATTTCCAGCGGCTCCGGCTGCTCCAAGCTACATAGAAGCTACAAGGCCATCGGCCCTCACCCTATCACCTCATCGATCGCGATCTTGATCAACGCCCCCGCTACCAGCTCGAAGCATTCCGCCTCGTTGGACGTGCCGGTCATATCGACCAGCCGACGAAGGCCCGCAGCCATCGCCGCCGCGTAACCACAGGCACCGTTAAAATCGTCAACCGTGTCGTTGATCTGCATGCCCGGCACGGGCGGTTCGATGGTGACCGACCAGACGTTGCCGATGTTGCGCCTAAGGATGATGATCGGGTGCATTAGGAGCCGGGCACCTAGGTATCGACTTGCAAGGCTTAGCAATCCGGTGTTGAATCCGCCGCCATGCACTTTCGGATCCAAACAGCCCTCGTCTTTGCTGTAGTCAGCTCGGCCGCAGCAGCAGCGCCTGATGACCGACTGATATACCAATCAATCGTCGAACAAGTCCGCAAGGGTGACGGCTATTACAAAGCCGCTGCTGAAAATCTGCGTGCGAACAACTACCCACTGAAACCAGCCCTGGCGTTTCGAATGCCTACTTTGGCTGTCAGTGAGGCAGCACTTCCTTCAACACTATCCCGAGCGTTGGCCCTCTGGATCCTAACCGCAGCAGCGCTGATTGCCTTTTCTCGCTCTTTTGCCACCAGGTCGGCCCTCGAGCGCCTATCGCTCACAGCATTGGCAATGACGGGCCTCGCTAACGTCGGCGCTCCAGGTTCCATTTACCTCCACGAAGCCTGGAGCGTCGTCTTTATCGTAGCAGCGATCGCTGCGCGTCGGAACACAATGGCCACGGCAGCCCTGCTGCTCTGCGCGACGCTGATCCGTGAAACCGCAGCACTTGCCTTGATTGCTTTTGCGATCGATGCAGCCCTATCTCGACGTTGGCACCGTGCTGTAGCGTTTGCGGGCACGCTGGCTACATTTGGCTGCGTCTGGCTGGCTCACGCGCATCTTGCTGCTAGCGCGGTCCTACCGACCGACCAAGTTTCCCCAGGGTGGTTAGCCTTTGGCGGTCTGTCCATGATCGTTGCAACCTTTAACTGGAACCTGTTACTCGCGCCACTGCCAATTGGAATAGCGGCTGTGGTGTTCGCAGCGGCGGTTTGGGGCTCATTCTTGGCGAGAAACGATGAAGCGCTTCGTCCCGCTGTAATATACCTAGGCCTATTTCTTCTGTGTCTCTTGGTGTTCGGTAGGCCCGACAACTCCTATTGGGGCATCATGATTTCGCCGGTTGTCCTGTTGGGGCTGGTTAACCTCGTCCCCGGGCTTCGCCACACTCGGCACGCTTTGAGCATTGGATCAAAAACACCGCTGTAAATTTACCCCGGCTGATCTCGTTCCTGATATTCGGCTCAGAGTCCATCACGCCTTGGTCAGTTTGCTACATAATAACGCAGGTTCATGGCCACCACCGGCTCACTTGACAATGCTTCAATATGCCTCTCTTCGCCAGTCATGCAGGCTTACGACGATCTCTTTGCCGTGCGCGGCTCCGCGTATGATCGCGCGATGCAGGCCTTTCCCGATGCGCGGGGCCATGAATTTCGGCAGGCGATCGAGCGGGCGGAATTGGCGGCCGGCATGGTGGTGGCCGATGTGCCGGCCGGTGGCGGTTACCTGCAACGCTATTTGCCGGCGGGCTGCGATTGGCAACCGCATGAACCCTGCGGCAGCTTCACCAGTCATCATGCAGCCCCCGGTGACCCGGAAAATGGACGATTGCTGCCATTGCCGTGGAGCGATGCCAGTATCGACGCAGCCTTCAGCCTTGCCGGCGTCCATCACATCGAAGACAAGCGCCCCCTGTTTGCGGAACTGCACCGCGTGGTTAAGCCCGGCGGGACATTCCTGCTATCCGATGTCGCGGCCGGCTCAGCCGTCGAATATTTTCTCGACGATTATGTCGGGGCCAATAATAGCACGGGCCACAAAGGCGCGTATCTCGACCAAGCGACGCTGCAAGATTTGGCTGCCACAAGCTGGGCCGTCGAGCTTTGCGAGCAGGTCGATTTCAGTTGGGTATTTCCCGACGAGCCGGGCATGGCGAATTTCTGTCACCAGCTGTTCGATTTGCGGCGCTCTTCCCCGGCGGACACAGCTGCCGCCATTATTGAGCGGCTGGGTGTCGGCCCCGTGCCCGAAGGTGTCGGCATGCACTGGTTGCTGATGACTATTCGAGCCCGCCGGCTGTAATCTGCCGGGCGTGTGACCCCGTCCCTGCGCAAGGTTTAGCCATGAACGAGCTTCCGGATTCTCAAGCGTGGCAAATCGAAGGCGGCCGTGCGACCTGGCGAGCCGGGTTCGCCTATGGTTTGCACTATCCCAGTCTGGAAATGACATTCCAGGGCGAGGAGCTAGCCGGCCCGGAGCGGGATGACTTGTCAAGTCGCTTGATTGCGGCCTTGCCCGCACCGAGCCTGGCGAGCGACTGGGCGAAACAATCGGCTAAAGGAGACGGCAGCGGAATTGTGGAAATCGCCCGGCTGCTGCTGATGGCCCTTCTGCATCTTCAACAGAGCGCAGGACTCCCCGTATTCAATGCTGGCCGCGTAGTCTTTCAAGCCGATCTCCAGGCTCGGATACTGATTCCCACTTCGGCTGGTAGTTATCAGTCGATTTTCGATATCATGAACTGGCTGGTTCAGGCGTGCGGCGTCGTGCGTTCCGGGCGGAATCTTGAGCATCATGCCCTCGCTCTCCCACCCATGCTGGCGCAATTGCAAGCCGGCCACGGCACCCATTCGGTTTCTTTTCAATTTGTCGCCGCAGCGTTGCGGGCAGGAATTCCCATTTTCGAAATGCCCGAAGGCGTGGTGCAATACGGCGAGGGCCATTTGGCCCGTCGGCTGCAAAATTCGTTGACCGACGCGACCGCGAGTACCGGGGTCCACCTGGCACGCTTGAAACACCGGGCCGCACAAGTTCTGGCCGAGGCGGGAATACCAGTTCCGCACCACCAGTTGGTCGGGGATGAGACTGCGGCGCTGCGCGCGGCGGAGGAAATCGGTTATCCGGTCGTGGTCAAGCCTGCGGATCTCGACGGCGGCGTTGCCGTCAGCGCGGATGTGCGGACCCCGGACGAGGTAAGGCACGCCTTCGCCTATGCGCTCGCCACGTCCAGGAACATCCTCGTCGAGAAGCACATGCCGGGCCGGGACTACCGGGTGGCCGTGTACCGGGATGAGGTAATCTGGGCGGTGGAAAGACAGCCGGGCGGCGTGGTCGGCGATGGCCAGACAGATGTCGCGGCCCTGATCGCACGTTTGAACAGCGATCCCCGGCGCGTGGCGGCGCCCCACGCACCGCTCAAGCCGCTGCCACTCGACGAGGAGGCCCGCTTCCTGCTGGAACGAGATGGCCTAACCGCGGACAGCGTACCTGCGGCGGGGCAGTTCGTCCGCCTTCGCCGCGCTGCCAATGTCGCCTCAGGCGGACTGCCGGTCGCGGTTTTCGACATTATCCATCCGGACAATGCACAGCTTGCGGTCCGCGCCGCCGCTGCCCTGGGACTGGACCTTGCCGGGATAGACCTGCTGATCCCCGATATTGCGCAATCATGGCTCGAAACCGGCGCATCGATCTGCGAGGTCAATGCCGGGCCGGACCTCGGCCAGACGACGGCAGCCCACTTGTACGGCCCGATCCTCGCCGGCCTGGTCAAGGGCACTGGCCGTATCCCGATCATCCTGATTGTCGGCGCTGCGCCTGACAGCCCGCTCGACAGTCTGGTCGCTGACGGATTGAACCTGCCGGGCATCACGATCGGCTACCATGACAGGCGGGGTGTCCGCACCGGCAATGAGCGATTGACGCGGGGACAAGTGGACAATTTCATCGGCGGACGGATTTTGATCCGCGACCGGCGCGTCCAGGCAGTCATCATGCAGGTCAACGACGATAGCCTGCTCGAAAGCGGCCTGCCATTTCCGCAATATGACCTGCTGGTCTTGGCCGGTGACAACCTCGCTGCGGCGAAACCGGAGCGAGGTCGACCAGTCGCGGAGATTGCGGCCGATTTGATCCCCGCACTGCTGCCGGCCTGTGATGGCAAAGTCGTGCAATTGACGGGGCCCGGGTTGCCACTGGACCGGTTCAGGCCGATGACCAGAGCCAGCTGGGAAGGGCCGCGCGCGCCTGCCGAACTCAAAACCTTCCTGCGCTCGGAGATCAGGCGTCTGGCCAAGGCGCTTCAGGCACCTCCCGATCGATCTGCCTAATGCGCGACCGCACTCGCCGACGCGGAATAACTGCGGCTGGAGAGCCGATAACCCGAAAATCGATTTCCGTTTGCCCTCGACACAGCAGCAGAATGCAGGCCATGAGCACCCGATGGCAAATCACGAAAAACGGCTTACCCGGCGGCGGTTCTACAAGGCCGAGCAGGAGGCGTCCTTTGCCGAGTCGCAGGATCATTCCACAGCGCAGACCCGCAGCCCGTCCTACCGCCTCGCCTTCAGCGACAGCGACTTCCTGCTGCGCGAAGAGCTGCGGCCGGTGCGATTTCAGCTGGAACTGCTCAAGACTGACCTTTTGCTCGATGAGGCGGCGATCGGCTCGACGCTGGTGGTCTATGGCTCGGCGCGCATCCCCTCGCCCGAACAGGCCGAGGCACTGGTTGCCGCAGCGCCAACGCCGGAGCGGCGGGCTGTTGCCGAGCGGCTCGCGGGCAAGGCGAAATATTACGAGGAGGCGCGTAAGCTTGGCCACATCGCCGGCAGCTGCGCCATCGTCGAGAAAGGCATGCGCCAGTTCGTCGTCTGCTCGGGCGGCGGGCCGTCGATCATGGAAGCGGCCAACCGCGGTGCGGTCGAGGCCGGGGCGGACACCATGGGCCTCAATATCGTGCTGCCGCATGAGCAGGCGCCGAACCCCTATGTCACGCCCGAGCTGTCGTTTCAGTTCCACTATTTCGCCCTGCGCAAGATGCACTTCCTGCTCCGGGCGCGCGCAGTGGCGGTGTTCCCGGGCGGCTATGGCACGCTTGACGAGTTTATGGAGCTGCTGACGCTGATCCAGACCGGCAAGATGAAACCGATCCCGGTGCTCCTGTTCGGAGCGGAATACTGGCGGCGGATCATCGATTTCGGCGAGATGGCAGCGGAAGGCGTCATCAACCCCGAGGATATTGCGCTATTCACCCCCGTCGAGACCGCTGAGGAGGCGTGGGCGGAAATCGTTCGGTTTTACGATCTGGGCAGCTGATACCAAGTTGCGTTGACTTGGTATAACAGATCGCCGCAAGCGCGATGGCGGTGGTCTATCCTGGCTCGCCTTCCCCGTCATCGGGCCAGTGTTCCAGTCGCCGGGCACCGGAATCGAGGAACAAAGCCGGCAGCTTGCGCCACAGCAGCACCTTGTGGATGCAGGCATCGGCCAGCCGTTCGCGCCACACCGCGACTGGCTTGCCCTGCCGCTCCAGCCAGGCGCGGTAGGGCAGGAAGTGGTCTGGCTCGTCCTTGTGGACGATACGGAAGATGCGAGCCAGGACCGGATCCGCCATGATCGCCTGGTTGTTCAGCAGCACCTCGACCTGGGCAAGCCCGCGTTCCTCGGTCAGCACGATGACGCGGCACAATCGCTCGAAGCCGCCGGGCTCGGCGAGCACTTCGTCGGTATCGATCTCGTCGATGCTACAGCCGAAGGCGAAGCGGATGATCCAGTCGATCTGACCGTAGGACCTGTCGAGCGCCAGCGGCATCCGCCCCTGCCGCTCGAACCAGCGCTTGAACATCAGATAGTGCTTGCGCTCGTCGCTGCGGTGCCGGGCGACGGCGGCGATGAAGGCGGCATCATCCGGGCAATGCCGCCGCACCGCCGCCAGCACGCGGTCGAGCGAGGTATAGCCGCGGTACTCGTTGTAAATATAGATCGACGCGACGACATCGAGATAGCGGCTTCGAAGCGCCGCGCCGATCGTTGACTTGACTGCTTTCCCCTCCGCCGCTTTGGCGGTCACCTAGCCTGCCTACTTGGCCAGCTCGGCGTCAATCGCGCCGACCAGTTCCGGATCGTCCGGCGTGGTCGCCGGCGAGAAGCGGGCGGCGACCTTGCCGTCCTTGCCGATCAGGAACTTCTCGAAGTTCCACAGCACCTCGGGGTCTTCGGTCGGCGTCATGCCATGGCCGCGCAGAAGCTCGCGCCAGCCGGCGGCATCGCCCTGCTTGTCGGGAATCGCCTCGGTGAGCGCGGCGTAGAGCGGCTGCTTGCCCGGCCCGGTGACATCCGCCTTGCTGTAGAGCGGAAAGGAGACGCCGTAGTTCAGCTTGCAGAACTCGGCGATTTCCTCGTGACTGCCGGGTTCCTGCGCGCCAAAGTCATTGGCCGGGAAGCCCAGCACCTCGAAGCCCTCGCCCTTCTTTTCGTTGTAGAGCTTCTCCAGCCCTTCATACTGCGGGGTTAAACCGCATTGCGAAGCGACATTGACCACAAGCAGGACTTTCCCTTTGTGGTTAGCCAGGCTGTCGGAGCCGCCGTCGATGCGGGTCAAGGGAATTGCTGCGATATCGGTCATGGTATCTCTCCTTATTGCACGTAATGCGCGGTGGTTTTAGTTTTCAGCTCATCGGCGCCGACGCCTGGAGCCAGTTCAATGAGTCGGAACGGCGAATTGTGGTCCGGCCGTGCGAAAACGGCAAGATCGGTAATGATCATGTCGACCACGCCCACCCCGGTCAGCGGCAGAGTGCATTCCGGAATGAATTTCGCGCCGCCGTCCTTGGCGCAATGTTCCATGACGACGATGATCTTCTTGACCCCGGCGACCAGATCCATCGCCCCGCCCATGCCCTTGACCATCTTGCCGGGGATCATCCAGTTGGCGATGTCGCCCCCTTCTGAAATTTCCATCGCGCCCAGCACGGTAAGATCGATATGCCCGCCGCGAATCATCGCGAAACTGGCGGCACTGTCGAAATACGATGAATTCGGCAGTTCGCTGATGGTTTGCTTGCCGGCGTTAATCAGATCGGCGTCTTCCTCACCTTCCAGCGGGAAGGGGCCGATGCCGAGCATGCCGTTTTCCGATTGCAGGGTGACGGTAATGCCGGCCGGGACATGGTTGGCCACCAGCGTCGGAATGCCAATGCCGAGGTTGACGTAAAAACCGTCCTTGAGTTCGGCGGCGGCGCGGGCCGCCATCTGGTCGCGGGTCCAGCCCTTGGTGAGGCCATCGTGGGTGGTCATTAGCCGACTTCCGTTGTGCGTGTGGTGCGAAATTCGATCTTCTTGTCATAGGGCCCGCCGACGATCAGCCGCTGCACATAAACCCCCGGCAAGTGAATGCAGTCGGGATCGAGCCCCCCCACTTCCACCATTTCCTCCACCTCGACAACGCAAACCCGTCCGCATTGCGCCGCCGGCACGTTGAAATTGCGCGCGGTCTTGCGGAACACGACATTGCCGGAACTATCCGCTTTCCACGCCTTGATCAGCGCCAGATCGGCGACAATGCCGCGCTCGAGGATATAATCCTCCTGAACGCCATCGGGGCCATCGAAGCTCTTCACTTCCTTGCCCTCGGCCACCAGCGTGCCGACGCCGGTTTTGGTGTAGAAACCGGGTATGCCGGCCCCGCCGGCGCGCATCCGTTCGGCGAGTGTGCCTTGCGGGCAGAATTCGACTTCCAGCTCGCCGGACAGATACTGCCGCTCGAACTCCTTGTTCTCGCCGACATAGCTGGCGATCATCTTGCTCACCTGCCGCGTGCGCAGCAGCTTGCCGATGCCTTCATTGTCGATGCCGGCATTGTTG
>JANLQW010000234.1:0-5602 GCA_031368085.1 Novosphingobium sp.
TTGAAGCGGTCCACCAGATCGGCGGTTTCGCGTGCGCCGTCCTTGACGTTTTCGAGCACAGTCTTGGTGGGATCGAGCTGCGGCTCCTGCGCGAGATAGCCGACGGTGATGTTCTCGCCCGGCCAGGCCTCGCCGGAAAACTCGGTGTCGATCCCGGCCATGATCTTCACCAGCGTCGATTTGCCCGCGCCATTGGGGCCGACGATGCCGATCTTGGAGCCTTGGTAGAACTGCAGGCTGATGTTGCTGAGCACCGGCTTGGGGGCGCCAGGGAAGGTCTTGGTCATGTCCTTCATGACAAAGGCGTATTGCGCGGCCATCGGATTCCTCTGGGGATTAAGGTGTCAGGTAAAGTCGCGCCGCCTCTACAGCCGGGGGCAGGCTGCCGCAAGCGGGGGGCTGGCGGGGCGGCAGGGTCGATATTTGGCGCGGCATTGTCGCCGCCGAGGCGGTGCCGGTCAGCGCCACGCAGCGTTGGCGGCGCTGAGAACCGCGCGCACGCCCGCTGTGGCGACGTCCTCATCGATGCCCACGCCCCAGATCGCGGCGCCGTCCGCCGCAGTGCATTCGACAAAGGCGGCAGCGCGCGCATCCGAGCCGGCGCCCAGCGCGTGCTCGGTATAATCGCGGATATCGAGAGCCACGCCGAAGCATTCCGCCAGCGTCGCGACAACCGATGAGATCAGCCCGTTGCCGCGGCCCGATACCGACTGCATCTGGCCATCGACCACGATCTTGCCGGCGAACAGCCGCGTGCCATCGGCGGCGCGCGTCTCTTCATAGTCTTCAAGCTGGAAATGCTGCGGCCCGCTCAGGCGGTAGACGCGGCGAAAGACCTCCCAGATGTCCTCGGCGAACAGTTCTCGCCCCAGAGAATCGGCCAGGTCCTGCACATGCCGCGAGAAATGCGCCTGCATGCGTTTCGGCAGTTTCAGTCCCTGATCCTGCTCGATAACCCAGGCAAAGCCGCCCTTGCCGGACTGGGAGTTGACGCGAATGACCGCTTCGTAACTGCGGCCCAGATCGGCCGGGTCGATCGGCAGGTAGGGCACCGCCCAGAATTCGTCGTTGCGCTGGTCCTGCGCTGCAAAGCCCTTCTTGATCGCGTCCTGGTGGCTGCCGGAAAAGGCAGTGAACACCAGATCGCCGCCGTAGGGATGGCGCGGATGGACCGGCAGCTGGTTGCAATATTCGACTGTCTGGATGACATCGTCGATGTTCGAGAAGTCGAGACGCGGTTCGATCCCCTGGCTGTACATATTGAGCGCCAGCGTGACCAGGCAGCAGTTGCCGGTGCGCTCGCCATTGCCGAACAGGCAGCCTTCGATCCGGTCCGCGCCCGCCATCAGCCCGAGTTCGGCGGCGGCGACGCCGGTGCCGCGGTCGTTATGGGTGTGCAGCGAAATCACTGCGGCGTCGCGGTTCGGCAGGTTGCGGCAGAAGTATTCGATCTGGTCGGCATAGATGTTGGGCGTCGCCGCCTCGACCGTTGCCGGCAGGTTGAGGATGATCGGGCGGTCCGGCGTTGGCCGCAACACTTCCATCACCGCCTCGCAGCATTCCAGGCTGAAATCGAGTTCGGCGGTGGAGAAGGTTTCAGGACTGTATTCGAAATGCCAATCGGTCGCGGGGAACCGCGACGCAGAATCGCGCAGCACTTTCGCGCCGGCGACCGCGATGCCCTTGATCTCGGACTTTTCCATCCCGAACACCACCTGACGCCACAGCGGCGAGACGGCGTTATAGAGGTGGACGATCGCGGCGCGCGCGCCTTCGAGGCTTTCGAACGAGGTCTTGATCAAATCCTCGCGCGATTGGGTCAGCACCTGCACCAGCACGTCGTCCGGGATGTTGCCCGAGCGCACCAGCCCGCTGATGAAATCGAATTCGGTTGCCCCGGCGGCGGGGAAGCCAACTTCGATTTCCTTGAGACCGACTTTCACCAGCAGTTCGAAAAAGCGCGTCTTCTTTTCCGCGCCCATCGGATCGATCAGCGACTGGTTGCCGTCGCGCAGGTCGGTCGAGAGCCAGCGGGGGGCCTGGGTGATCGTGCGGCCTGGCCACTGCCGGTCGGGCAAGTCGATCTGCGGGAAGGGCCGATATTTGGCCGCAGGATTGGTGAGCATGGTCATGATAATGTCTCGATTGGCTGAATGCGACTGTCAGATGGCGGCTGTCCCCTGGGCGCGGTGCGCGCCGTGGATGGCACGCCTGCTCACGCCCAGGGGCGGATAAGTCGCAGAGTAAGGCCCAGGGCCGCATGACGCCGAATGATCATCGCCCCGAGCTATGGGCATGGCCGGGGGCGATGTAAAGAGGGCTTAAGGTGCATTGCGTTGCCGAGAGAGGGTGTTAGATGTGGCTTCATGACAGACATCCGCCCTTTTACGCTCGCCATCCCCCAGGACCAGCTCGACGATCTCAACCGCCGGCTCGATGCGGCGCGGTGGCCGGAGAAGGAACCGGTCGACGATTGGTCGCAAGGCACGCCGCTGGCGGCGCTGCAAGAACTCGTGCGCTATTGGCGGCAGGGCTACGACTGGCGCAAATGCGAAGCGCGGCTTAATGCGTTCGGCCAGTTCGTCACCCAGATCGACGGGCTTGACATCCATTTTCTCCATGTCCGCTCAAAGCATGAGGGCGCGAAGCCGCTGATCCTGACACATGGCTGGCCGGGTTCGGTCATTGAATTCATGGGCGTGATCGGCCCGCTCACCGATCCGGTGGCGCATGGCGGCAGGGCGGAGGATGCCTTCCATGTCGTGGCGCCATCGCTGCCGGGCTATGGTTTTTCCGCCAAGCCGGCAGCAACCGGCTGGAACGTCGCGCGGATTGGCCGGGCCTGGGCCGAGCTGATGGCGCGGCTGGGTTATGCTCGCTGGTATGCGCAAGGCGGCGACTGGGGAGCGATTGTCACCACCGCGATCGGCTCGCAGGCGCCGGCGGGGCTTGCCGGGCTGCATGTCAACATGGCGATGGTCGGCCCCTTGAAGGAAGAGCTAGTCGATCCCGGCCCCGAGGAGCAGGCCGCGCTGGCGGCGAGCGAGCATTATCACCGCTACGAGTCCGGCTATTCGACGCAGCAGTTCACCCGGCCGCAGACCATCGGCTATTCCCTCGTCGATTCGCCAGTCGGCTTGGCGGCGTGGATTTATGAGAAGATGATGACCTGGACCGACAATCAGGGCCGGCCCGAAGATGCGATTTCGCGGGATGCCATTCTCGATAACATCATGCTCTATTGGCTCAACGCCTCGGGTGCCTCATCGGCGCGGCTCTATTGGGAAAGCTACGGCAGCCTCGGCGAGGCGCCGCTTGTGCAGGTGCCGTCCGGAGTCAGCAATTTCCCCAAGGAAATCGTCAAGACACCGCGCAAATGGGCGGAACGGACCTACCGGAATCTGGTCTACTGGAACACGCGGGAAAAGGGCGGTCACTTCGCCGCCTGGGAACAGCCCGGGCCGTTCGTCGAGGAGCTGCGCAAATGCTTCGCGCTGATGCGGTAGGTTAGCAATCGTCGGGCAGTTCGCAGCGCAGGAACAGACGGTCGAGCGGGCCCCAGGGCATCATCCAGAACAGCGCAACCAGCGCGGCGCAAGCGATGCCGAGGGCGGGGGAGAGCAGGCTGAGCGGGATGCCCAGCGCATAGACGATCACCGAGGCGATGCCCTTGCGTGAGGTTGCGCGGTAATAGATCAGCGATCCCGGGCTTTGCGATCCGGTCCGCCGGACTACCGTTTCCAGCCAGAAATAGGCGACTGCCGGAACCAGCAGGGAGCCCAGATACAGCATCGCCGCCGCCGGACTGAACAGGTGCTCGCCGAGATAAGCGGTCGCGAACGGCACCAGCGATACGGCGAACAGCAAGGCGATATTTGACCACACCAAGGCGTTGGTGACGGTGCGCGCGTGACTGAACAGCCGGTGGTGATTGACCCAGTAGATCGCGATATAGGCATAGCTCAGCACATAGGCGAGAAACATTGGCCATAGCCGCCACAGCGCCGGGAAGCCGTCTTCCTCGGGCGCTTTCAATTCCAGCACCATGATGGTGATGATGATGGCCAGAACCCCGTCCGAAAACGCCTCGATCCGGGCGACGCCTTGACGGCCTTCAGGTTTTTCTGCGTCCGCCATATTTCGTCCTCCCTATCCTCCACCGCGATGGGGGGAGGATAGGGAGCACAAGTCCTCAGTTCTTCGCCTTGTCGACCAGCTTGTTGGCTCCGATCCACGGCATCATCGCGCGCAGCTTTTCGCCGACCTGTTCGATCGGATGGGCGGCGGCGGCCTTGCGGCTGGCCTTAAGTTCGGGCTGGCCGGCGCGGTTGTCGAGGACGAAATTCTTGACGAACCGCCCCGACTGGATGTCCGCCAGCACGCGCTTCATTTCGGCCTTGGTCTCGGACGTGATGATCCGCGGGCCGGAGGTGATGTCGCCGTATTCGGCGGTGTTGGAGATCGAGTAGCGCATGTTGGCGATGCCGCCTTCATACATCAGATCGACGATCAGCTTGACCTCGTGAAGGCACTCGAAATAGGCCATTTCCGGGGCGTAGCCGGCCTCGGTCAGAGTTTCGAACCCGGCCTGGATGAGATGGGTGTGCCGCCGCACAGCACCGCTTGCTCGCCGAACAGATCGGTTTCGCATTCCTCGCGGAAGTTGGTCTCGATGATCCCCGAACGGCCGCCGCCGACGCCCGAAGCATAGGCCAGCGCGACGTCATGGGCATTGCCGGTGGCGTCCTGGTGGATCGCGATCAGGCAGGGCACGCCGCCGCCGCGGACATATTCGCTGCGCACGGTATGGCCGGGCCCCTTGGGCGCGATCATGATCACGTCGATATCCTTGGGCGCCTCGATCAGGCCGAAGTGGATGTTGAGGCCGTGCGCGAAGGCGAGGGCAGAGCCGGGGCGGAGGTTATCCTTGACGTCGTCGGCCCAGATCGCCGCCTGATGCTCGTCGGGGGCGAGGATCATGACGATGTCGGCCCATTTCGCCGCCTCGGCATTTGACAAAACCTTGAAGGCGGCGCCTTCCGCCTTCTGGCCGGTCGCCGAACCCGGTCGCAGCGCGACTGCGACCTCCCTGACCCCCGAATCGCGCAGGTTCTGCGCATGGGCGTGGCCCTGGCTGCCATAGCCGACAATGGCGATTTTCTTCGCCGTGATCAGGTTGATGTCGCAATCGGCGTCGTAATAGACCTTCATTCTTCGATCCTTATTTTAATCGTCATGCTGAACTTGTTTCAGCACCCATCGTGCCATTCGCCGACCTGCGCCATGACGCACGATGGACCCTGAAACAAGTTCAGGGTGACGGGGAATGGAAAAACTTTTATCTACGCCCCCGCGCTTCCCCGCATCATCCCGACAATCCCCGTGCGGCCAACCTCAACCAGCCCCAGCTCGCGCATCAGCGCGATGAAGCTGTCGATCTTGTCGGGCGTGCCGGTCAGCTCGAAGATGAAGCTTTCGGTGGTGGTGTCGAGCGGGCGGGCGCGGAAGACGTCGGCCAGGCGCATTGCCTCGACCCGCTTTTCACCGGTGCCGGCCACCTTGATCAGCGCCAGCTCGCGTTCGACGTGAGGCCCCATTTCGG
>JANLQW010000244.1:0-5608 GCA_031368085.1 Novosphingobium sp.
CCCTCAGTTGAACACGGCCATGACCCAAGGGGCGAATGAGGCGTGGGTACTCGGGCAGCTTGAGACTTTGAAGCGGGATCTGAAACGGTACGAGCTTACCTACATCACGAATTTCAAGCGGTGGGGCATCGGCATCAATCAGGTGATGCTGTTGGCCGCTATTGTGTTCCTCCCAAGTCTGAGCGGATTGAAGGACCGCGCGACTTTGATGGGGGTCGTTCTCGCCCTAATCTTCGGGGTTAATTTGCTGCACTCCCGATATGTTCCTTACGCAGCGATTTATTTGCGCGAGAAGAAGAAAGGCTGGCTTGGGAAGGCATGGCCGAGGGTCGCGTCATGGGGGATAGGCATTTTGGCAACAGTAATTGCGGGCTTGGCAGCGGCCTACCTTCAGGGGACCCTGAAGATACCAGCGCCACCTCCCGCGGTCGAAGCCCCCAAGTCAAAGTGAGTAGTCAAGCGAGTAGCGACCGCCCAGCGCTTGCTGGAGGCTGGCTTAGCCAAGCTGATCAATAGTGAACAACAGAAATCCATTATTGTGATCTATAAGCAGTTAGACCGCACCCGACCCAAGGTCAGCGATCCAACGACAGCAGCGGAATTGTCCGCTATCGGCAGACAAGCGCCACTACGATCAGCCCCTTCACCGGCGACTCAAACTCCCCGGCCCGAATGCATGCGGCAACAAGTCCGACAGCTGTAGCTCCAGCCCCTCGTCCCCCTCGCACCACACCGTGGGATCGGTCCCGCCCAGTTGCGCCAGTTCGCTGAGCACCTGGCGGCAGCGGCCACAGGGCGTGACTGGCGCTGCGCCCGGTCCGACCACCGCCACCGCAACCAATCCCCCCCGTCGCCCCTCGCCCATGGCGCGGGCCACCGCCACCGTTTCGGCGCAGAGCGACAGGCCGTAGCTGGCGTTCTCGACATTGGCGCCCGTCACCACGCCGCCGTCCTCGAAAGCCAGTGCCGCGCCGACCGGGAAGCCGGAATAGGGCGCGTAGGCCCGCGTTGCGGCATCCCGCGCGGCGGCGATCAGTGCGTCCCGCCCCACAGCCTCTGTAGCCCCGCTCACGGCTGCACCACCACCCAGCGCAGCGGATCGCGCCCCGCCTCGGTTTCCAGCGCGCTGTTGGCGCTCCACAGCGTCCACGGCCGACCGGCGTAGTCAGGCTGAAAGCGGTCGCGCTGGAGCCAGAGATTGCGGGCGATCGAGGTCGCGATGCGGTAGCGCTTCTCGAAAGCGGGCGCGAGCTTGAGCAGGACCGGTTTGCCGGTATGCGTCTCCACCTCGTTGACAAAAGTCATCAGCTCGCTCTCCACCTTGGCATCGCTCACCCGGATCGGACAGTCTTCGGCCAGCAGATCGAGCGCCACGGCCGGCGGCAGCAGCGTCGCATCGCGCGGCACCACCGTGACAAAATTGGCGGCCTGCTTCTCTGCCGGCTGGCACGGATCGTATCGATGCACCGCCCCGACCTGCAAGTGCGCCGCCCGAGCCTCCTCAAGATTGCGGGAAAACACCGGATCGCGGGCAAAGACGCTGGCGCTGGCGTCGAGATAGGCGAAGTCGGCGCCGATCGCTTTTACCGCCCGCCAGTCGACTTCGCCATCCCTGGCGCCGATCTCGACGCCCTGCACCGGATAGTCCTTTGGATCCGGCTGCCAGTGGCGCAGGTGCCACCAGCCGAAGCCTCCGGCCAGCAAGCCCGCCAGCAGCAACGCGCCCAGCCAGCGTAGCTGCGTAGCGCTGCTGCGTCTTCGTCGTGCCATTCACCACCTCCCCGCGCGCAGTAATTGTTGTCGCATCGTTGTTTGCGAAAAACCGCTTCCCACTTTTTCGCATCACGCTTTAACCCCTGATATGCAGCACGCAGATCAGGGTGAACAGCCGGCGAGCTGTGGCGAAGTCGGTTTCAACCTTGCCCTCCAACCGCTCGAGCAGCAAATCCGCCGCGTCGTTGTGAACGCCGCGCCGGGCCATGTCGATGGTCTCGATTTCGTGCGCCGTCGCCTTGCGGATCGCCTGGTAATAGCTGTCGCAAATGGCAAAATATTCACGGATCGGGCGGCGGAACCGGCCCAGGCCAAGCACCAGCAACTCCAGCTGCGCCCCGTCCGCATCGCCAACTTCCAGCGCCAGCCGGCCATCCTGCACCGCCAGCCGCAGGCGGTAGGGCCCTTCATGACCCGCAACAAACGAGCGCAGCGGCTTGAAGCTATTTTCCTCGATCAAATCGAAGATGGCGATGCGGCGCTCCTGCTCGATATCGGCGTTGCGCCAGATGATGGTCGCTTCGTCGAGTTCGATATGGGAAATGCGCGGGTCCACCATGGCGGCGCGCTTTTCGCAAATGCAGCATGACTGGGCAAGGGGGTCGTTAAACCTCTCCGTGGAGGGCCGGAATACCCTTCCACACCCTGTGCAAAAATCTTCCCGCGATCCCCGCTTGCGAGCCGCCCGCAGTCGGCGCATTGCATCCCGCTTATGCCCGACCATGACCTCTTGATCCGCACCGCCGCCGAGCCGGCGATCCGCGCCTTGCCCGCCAATATCGAGGCGGAAGCCGCCTTTCTTGGCGCGGTGCTGATTGATAACCGGGTCATCGAGGAGCTGCCGGTGCAGCTCCATCACAAGCATTTCTTTGAGCCGGTGCATGCCCGCATTTATGAGCGCATCCTCCAGCTGCTAGACCGCAAGGCGGTCGTGACTCCGGTCACCCTGCGTCCCTATTTCGAATCGGACGAGGCGCTCAAGGAACTCGGCGGCCTGACCTACCTCGCCCGGCTGACGGCAGACGGCCAGGGTTTGCTCGCCCCGCGCGAACTCGCCGAGCAGATTTACGATCTCGCCCTGCTGCGCGAGCTGGTCAGCGTCGGCCGCAATCTTGTCGAGGGGGCGCTCGACACATCCGAATCGGTCGCGCCGCTCGAACAGATCGAACTCGCCGAGGCGGCGCTCTACAGTGTGGCGGAAGGCGCTGGCGCGCAAAGCGAAGCGCAAAGCTTCAGCACCGCCACCCGCACTGCCATCACTGCCATCGAAAAGGCGTTCAATTCCGGCGGCCACATTTCGGGAAAGACGACCGGGCTGACAACACTCAACGAGAAGATCGGCGGGCTTCACGACAGCGACCTGATTATCCTCGCTGGCCGCCCCGGCATGGGCAAAACCGCGCTCGCTACCAATATCGCGTTCAACGCCGCCGACCGCCTGCGCCGCGATCTCGCCGACGGCATTGAGCCGGCCAAGTCGGTCGGCGCGGCATGCGCCTTTTTCAGCCTCGAAATGAGCGCCGACCAGCTCGCCACCCGCATTCTTGCCGAACAGTCCGGGATCAGCTCGGAGGCGCTGCGGATGGGCAAGATCACCCGCGAGGATTTCCAGAAGCTTAGTTTCGCCAGCCAGCGCCTGGCCGAACTGCCGCTCTATATCGACGATACCCCCGCCTTGTCGATCGCCGCGCTGCGCACCCGCGCCCGGCGGCTCAAGCGGCGGCACGATATCGGGTTGATTGTTGTAGACTATCTCCAGCTGCTCCAGGGAACCGGCCGCGCCAGCGACAACCGGGTCAACGAGATTTCGGAGATCAGCCGCGGCCTCAAGACGCTGGCCAAGGAACTCTCCGTGCCGGTGATCGCGCTGTCGCAGCTCAGCCGTGCGGTGGAACAACGCGAGGACAAGCGGCCGATGCTGTCGGACTTGCGCGAATCCGGCTCGATCGAACAGGACGCAGACATGGTCTGGTTCGTCTACCGCGAGGACTATTACGTCGCCGCCCGCGAGCCCAAGCAGCCGGTCGATGGCGACGATGTCAAGACTCACGAAATCCATGCCGCATGGTACGAAGAAATGGAGCGGATCAACGGTCTTGCCGAATTGATCGTCGGCAAACAGCGCCACGGCGCCACTGGCAAGATTCGCCTGCGGTTCGAGGCGCGCATCACCAAATTCTCCGACCTTGCCGACGCTGCGCTGGCGGGGGATCGCCACGACTGAACGCGCTAATCGGCGCTTCCTTTCCCGTCGAACAGCCGCTAAGCGCGCCGGCACTGCTGGGGCGTCGCCAAGTGGTAAGGCAGCGGCTTTTGATGCCGCCATTCGCAGGTTCGAATCCTGCCGCCCCAGCCAGCCTTCCGATTGGCCTGCGCGCCGCCGGCATCCGATTGGCTGCCGATAAACGAAACGGGAGCCCCTTGCAGGACTCCCGTTCCACGACCGCTCGAAGGGTCCGGCGGCATGCGCTCCGCCGGCTCGGCGGCTACTTCGAAAGCTGTCCGCGAACCGCGCCGCCGGGGAAGGCGGCGTTGTGCACGTTGACGTAGTAATCCTCGGGCGACTTAATCAATTTCAGGGCCAGTTCGCGCGTGACCGTCGCACAACCCGCCGAACTGCCGGTTGCAGGGGCAGTAAGCGTTACGACCACCGGTCCGTTTTGCCCAACGGGCGCCACGTGGATATGGGCCGCAGTGGGCGTCGCGACATTCACCACCATCAGATCGTAGCAAACCTGCATCTGGCCGGGATTGACCGTGCCGCTGAAGGTGCCGGCACCATCCGGATCGCCGGCTGCCGTTTCTTCCGCGCCGGTCAGCGCCGCCATCAGCTTGGCACCTCCTTGCGCCTCATGGCCTGCGGCCGGAACGGATAGCACCAACGCCACAGCGGCTGCGGCAGCCGCAGGGATTACAAATGTGTTCATAGGGATCGTCTCCAGATCAAATGCGGGCCAAATCCTGGTTAACGCCCGCCTCTCGCCGGCCAATGCGCGGCATGACGCAAAGTTCCGTCACGAAGCTGATGCGGAGCGCCTGCGCGACGACCCGATGTGACGATCACCTTTCCGCTATTTAGCTGGCCAGTCGCTTTGCGAGTTACTCTGCCGCCACGCTCGTGAATTCTCTGGCCCGCTCAAGCAGGCTTGCCAGATACTGCCCGGTAAAGCTGCGTGAATTGGCCGCCACGGCCTCGGGCGTGCCCTCGGCGATGATCTCCCCGCCGCGCACCCCGCCTTCCGGGCCAAGGTCGATAATCCAGTCGGCAACCTTGATGACATCGAGGTTGTGCTCGATCACCACCACGCTGTTGCCCTGATCGACCAGCCGCTGGAGCACTTCGAGCAGCTTGCGCACGTCCTCGAAATGCAGGCCGGTGGTCGGCTCGTCGAGGATGTAGAGCGTCTGGCCGGTCGATCGCCTGCTAAGTTCCTTGGCCAGCTTGACCCGCTGCGCCTCGCCCCCCGAGAGCGTCGTCGCCTGCTGGCCGACCTTGACGTAACCAAGGCCGACTTCGTTGAGCATATGCATCTTGTCGCGGATCGGCGGGACCGCCTTGAAGAATTCTTCCGCGTCCTCGATCGTCATGTCGAGCACGCCGGCGATGCTGAGGCCCTTGAACTTCACCTCCAGCGTCTCGCGGTTGTAGCGCTTGCCGCCGCATTCCTCGCAGGTGACATAGACGTCTGGCAGGAAGTGCATCTCGATCTTGATCAGCCCGTCGCCGTGGCACACTTCGCAGCGGCCGCCCTTGACGTTGAAGCTGAACCGGCCCGGCTTGTAGCCGCGCGCGCCGCTTTCAGGCAGACCGGCGAACCAGTCGCGGATCTGGGTG
>JANLQW010000265.1:0-2686 GCA_031368085.1 Novosphingobium sp.
GGAATCTTGCCGCCGGTCAGCTTCTCGACATTGTCGATCGCCTCGGCGTCTTCCGGCGTTACGAAGGTGAAGGCGCGGCCCTTGGCGCCGGCGCGGCCGGTGCGGCCGATGCGGTGGACATAGTCGTCGGGATGCCAGGGCGTATCGAAATTGAAGATGTGGCTGACGCCCTTGATGTCGAGGCCCCGCGCGGCGACGTCGCTGGCGCAGAGGATGTTGATCGTCCCGGCCTTGAACCGGTCCAGTTCGGCAATCCGCGCCGGCTGTTCCATGTCGCCGTGTATCTCGCCGGCGGAAAAGCCACTCTGCTGGAGGCTCTTGGCCAGTTCCCTCACCGTGGTCTTGCGGTTGCAGAAGACGATAGCAGTGGTGACATTATCGGTGCGGAGCAGCTGGCGCAGTACGTCGCGCTTGTTACGGCTTGAAACCGCGACCTTGTGCTGGGTAATATTGAGGTTCGAGCTGGCCGGGCGCGACACCTCGATATATTTGGGGTTCGACAGGAATTTATCGGCCAGCTTCTTGATCGGCGGCGGCATGGTTGCGGAAAACAGCAGGGTCTGGCGGTTGGGCGGCAGCTTGGAACAGATCGTCTCGATATCGGGGATAAAGCCCATGTCGAGCATGCGGTCGGCCTCATCGATCACCAGCAGGCTGCAACCGGTAAGCAGAATCTTTCCCCGCTCGAACAGGTCCATCAGCCGGCCAGGCGTGGCGATGAGCACATCGACGCCGTCTTTTAGCGCCTTGACCTGATCGCCCATCTGCACGCCGCCGATCAGCAGCGCCATCTTGAGGTCATGATTCTTGCCATATTTCTCGAAGTTCTCGGCGACCTGCGCCGCCAGCTCGCGGGTTGGTTCAAGAATTAGCGAACGCGGCATCAGCGCCCGGCGGCGACCGTGCGCGAGAATGTCGATCATCGGCAGCACGAAGCCGGCGGTCTTGCCGGTGCCGGTCTGGGCAATGCCGATGATGTCACGCATCATCAGCACAGACGGGATCGCCTGCGCCTGAATCGGGGTCGGTGTGTCGTAACCGGCCGACAAGACCGATTGCAACAATTCGTCTGACAGGCCGAGATCGGCAAATTTCATAAGCTTGGGCGTTTTTTCCGGAAAGTAATGGCAGCTGGCCGTTGCCGGCCTGCAGTTCGCATTGCCCGGTTTTGCCCGGGAAAGCTGGCGCGCCCTAAGCCCAATGTCGCGGCAAAGTCAAGGAAATGCCGCCTCGTCCGATGCCGGCTCAATCATCCGGTTCGATGATCTCCCGGATGCGCGACAGCCGGCAATTGGCCCCGCTGCGCGAGCGCAGCGTATCGCGCTTGACGCACATCTGTCCGTCGGAATTGCGCTCAACGTAGAAGCCCGAATAAAAATCGCGCGCACTGCAGGCCCGCTCAAGCGCGGCGCTGACAATACGGCGGTCGCGCATGAACAAAATCAGCCGATCATCGCCGCTCACTTGCACCCCGGCTATCCCGGAGATTGGCAAGCAGCGCCCGATGTCGCGTTCGTTGGTGCGCGGCGGGGGTATGCGGCCCGGCATGTCGACCAGCATGTTTGACGGCGGAGGGGCGGAACGCGGCGTTATGCGGATGGTCACGCGCTGCTCAATGCGCACCTGATTCTCCGCAGGCAGCTCGAAACTTCGCGAAAACGTTTGGAACACCATGTTTCCGGCAGGATCGAAGGCAGGACCTGCTGCCGCCATCGGCAGTGCCAGCCCGCTCGATCCTGTCTCCGCCACGGGCAGTTCAACCACCTCACGGCCAGCATCTACCGCGCCGGCAGCGGGCAACAGCATGGCCAACGGGGCAAGCCAGGCGGCAAGGAAACTCATCGTTTGGCCCGCTTACTCACAGCCACGACCCACTCTCACAAGGCAAACACATGTCAACCGGCATAGACCATCCGCTTGAACCACCGCTTAACCCCGAGCTTGCCGGATGCAAGCTCCGGCGGATTGTGGCATAGGGGCGGGCATGACCGATATCGCAGCCTTTCTCGAACAAGCCGCCGCGCTGCTGGGTCCGCGCGGGCTTACCCAGGACGCCGATCTGATCACGCCATGGTTGACCGACTGGCGCGGGCGCTATACCGGCCACGCCTGTGCGATGGCTTCGCCGGCCAGCACTCAGGAGGTTAGCGCGCTGGTGCGGCTGTGCGCCAGCTACCAGGTGCCGATCGTCCCCCAGGGCGGCAATAGCGGCATGTCGGGCGGGGCGACGCCGGACGAGTCTGGCGCGGCGCTGTTGCTCTCCCTTCGCCGGATGAATGCGGTCCGCTGCCTTGATGCGGTGACGCGCCAGGTCACCTGCGAAGCCGGCGTGGTCTTGCAGAGCCTGCATGAGGCCGCGGCCGAATCCGGCTTGCGCTTCCCGCTCACACTGGGCGGCAAGGGCTCGGCAACGATCGGCGGTCTCATCTCGACCAATGCCGGCGGCGGCCAGGTGCTTCGCCATGGCTCGATGCGCGCGCTGGTGCTGGGGCTGGAGGCGGTGCTGGCGGACGGAGCCGTGTTCTCCGCGCTGACGCCGCTGAAGAAGGACAACCGCGGGTTCGATCTCAAACAATTGCTGATCGGTTCCGAAGGGACGTTGGGGATCGTCACCGCGGCGACTTTGCGCCTTGTCCCCGCCGTAGCCGAACGCGCGGTGATCTGGGCCGGGCTCGGCTCGATCCAG
>JANLQW010000275.1:0-7595 GCA_031368085.1 Novosphingobium sp.
GCGCCTTAACCGGCGCGGACCACCACCTCATCTTCGTTACCCCGACCTTCTTTCAGGGCTCAGCTCTTCGCTCTCGACTGCAAAAATGACCGCAAGGCGTACCTGATGCGCTGGTTCGATGAACTGGCGAACTGGGAGTTCGCCGCCCGGCAGTTTGAGGCCAAAACGAGCAGCGGGAAAAGTTATCGGTTTCCTGCCATGGCGAGAGCGAAGAGCTGAGCCCTGAAAGAAGGTCGGGGTAACGAAGATGAGGTGGTGGTCCGCGCCGGTTAAGGCGCGAACCACCAACACAGATCAGGCCGCGATCCGTACCGCGGTCAACTGAGCTTCGGGCAACGAATTGCTTTCGGCTTGCGGCATCAGTTCCTCTTTGCGAGCTGTCATCTCGTCGCGAAGCTCGACAAGATCGATGCCGGATTCTTGAGCCTGGGCGAACATGCCGTCACCCGGCTGTTCCTCCTCCTTGACGTGGTGCTTGATTTCTTCCGACAGCACCTTGACTTTGGCGTCGTAGAATTCCTCGTCCGGCCCGCTGGCAAGGATGTCGTTGATCAACACCTTGGCGCCGTCGTGCTCGACATAGGCCTCGTCCAGCGTGTCGTCTTCGATCTCACCCCGGAGCGCGGGATATAACACTTCTTCCTCGATCGTGGCATGGACCTTGAGTTCGTTGCAGATCGTTTCTGCCAGTTTGCGCTTGTCCTCGCTGCCACTGGCGGATTCAAACTGTTCGAAGAGATCTTCGACCTTGCGGTGATCGGCCTTGAGCAGGGCAATTGCGTCAGTGAAAGTTTCGCTCGCCATGGTAGATTGCTCCTCAGGATGCGCGCTGGATTGCACGGCATGGGGTGCATCGGTAAGTCCCCGCGCGGCTTGCGGTTCCGGGCCCTTTGCCGCAAGCCCGCAACGCTCTATCAGCTGCGCCTATGCGACCTGAGCGGCTTAACCCCCTGTTCGTCGAAAGCTCTGCGCTGAAAGGTGTGGGCCCGAACGTCGCGCGCCCGCTCGACCGGCTGGGGCTGACCCGGGTGAAAGACCTCGCCTATCACCTTCCCGACCGCTTCGTCGAACGACGGGCGGTTGGCGATCTCGATTCCGCGAGTGTCGGCGAGAATATCGTCATAGCGCTGACAGCGGTCGAATACCGCAGCGCCCCGGGGCGCGGTCCGCTGCGCGTGCTGGCTTCCGACGCCCCGGGCAATATCTGCGCGATCACCTTTTTCGGCCGTAACACCGGCTGGGGCAAAAAGCAGCTGCCGCTCGGCGAGAAGCGCTGGATCGCCGGGCGGCTCGACCAATACGGCCAGATGCTTCAGATCGTCCACCCGGACCATATCTCGGATGAAGGCAGCGCGGTGCTGGGGGCTCTTTGCGAGCCGGTCTATGCGCTATCCGAAGGGCTGACGCAGGGCCGCATAGCTGCCCTGGTGCAGCAGGCGCTGACCGGGCTTCCTGAACTCCCCGAATGGATAGAACCCAGCCTGCTGGACCGCATGCACTGGCCGGCCTGGCGCGACGCGCTGCTGCTGGCGCACAAGGGCGAGCATGCCGCGGCGCGCGACCGGCTGGCTTATGACGAGCTGCTGGCCAACAGCCTGGCGCTGATGTTGGTGCGCAATGCCAACCGCGCGCGCATCGGCACGCCGCTGCAGGGCGACGGGCGGCTACGCGCCAAGCTATCGCTGCCCTTCGCGCTTACCGGGGCGCAGCGGCGCTCGATTGGGGAGATCGAGGGCGACCTGGCGCAGGGCGCGCCGATGCTGCGGCTGCTGCAAGGCGATGTCGGCTCGGGCAAGACGGTGGTGGCGCTCGAGGCCCTGCTGGTCGCGGTTGAAGCCGGCGCGCAGGCGGCGCTGCTGGCGCCGACCGAAATCCTCGCCCGCCAGCATCATGTAACGCTCACCCGCATGGCGTCGGCAACCGGCGCGAACATCGCGCTCTATACCGGACGCGACAAGGGCAGAGTGCGCGAATCGATCCTGATGGGGCTGCTGGACAGCACCGTCGACATTGTTATCGGAACCCACGCTATCTTCCAGGAGTCGGTCGTCTACAAGAATCTCGCTCTGGTGGTGATCGACGAGCAGCACCGCTTCGGCGTCGGCCAGCGGCTGATGCTGACGCAAAAGGGCCGCCGCACGCCGCACTGCCTGGCGATGACCGCGACGCCGATCCCGCGCACGCTGACCCTGGCGCAATATGGCGAGATGGACGTCAGCCGCCTCGACGAAATGCCGCCCGGCCGTCAGCCGATCGATACGCGCGTGGTCGCGGTAGAGCGCATCGGCGATGTCGTCGGCGCGCTGTCGCGGCATCTGGAGTCGGGCCAGCAGGCCTACTGGGTCTGTCCGATGGTGCGCGAGAGCGAAGTCGATGACATCGCCGCCGCAGAGGCCCGCTATGCCGAGCTCAAGGCCCGGTTCGGCGATCAGGTCGCGCTGCTCCACGGCCAGCTCAAGAGCGACCTCAAGGACGCCGCGATGGAGCGTTTCGTGCGCGGCGAGGCGAAGTTGCTGGTCGCCACCACCGTTATCGAAGTCGGGGTCGATGTGCCCAATGCGACGCTGATGGTGATCGAACAGGCCGAGCGGTTCGGCCTCGCCCAGCTCCACCAGCTGCGCGGTCGGGTCGGGCGCGGCGAGGGCAAGTCGGTGTGCCTGCTGCTGCGCGGCGCCGCCCTGTCCGAAATCGCGCGCGAGCGCCTGGCGCTCATGCGCGAGACGCAGGACGGTTTCCGCCTCGCCGAAGAGGATCTGCGCCTGCGGGGCGGCGGCGAATTGCTTGGCACGCGGCAATCGGGCGACACCCCGTTCCGCATCGCCTCGCTCGAGCAGATCCAGCGGTTGCTGCCGCTGGCGCACGACGATGCGCGGCTGCTGATCGAACGAGACGGCGGGCTCACCGCGCCGCGCGGGGAAGCGGCGCGGCTGCTGCTCTATCTGTTCGAGCGCGACTGGGGGGTGCAGCTGCTGCGGGGCGGGTAGAACTCTTCGGGAGCGGCCCTTGCCATTCGCATCGGCTTCAGGGCGAAACGCGGGCTGATCGATCGGCTGACAGCGTGCAGTGCGGCGCGGTTAGTGATAGAGCGGCATGCGTCTAATCTAAACTAAAAAACCGTCTACCCTGAGCTTGTCGAAGGGCTGCTTTTGTCTTCGGGCCGCACCATGACGCACGAAAAAAGGACAGCCCTTCGACAAGCTCAGGGTAAGCGGGCTCCGGGCTGATTCCGGTTTTACGCACCCCGCTCTAGCTGCCGCAAAGCTTGTGGCCATCAACCCTTAGCGTCGCTATGCCGGAAAGATGCGCCCCATGCCGCCCGATGGATCCGCAATTCCCGTCCTATATCCGGGGTTTGGCCACGTGGCGGCAGCGCGATCGGCTTCGCCTCGTTGGACGCCCGATCTTGCGGTCGGGATCGGCGGCTGGCGCTGGTTCCGCGATCTGGGTGTTCTTGCGGTCCTGATGTGTGCGGCAGTGACATTTTGGCCGGCGGCGGAAGCTTTCAATTCCGCTCCCGGCGATCGAATCGTCTCTCGCCCGCCTGCAACGCCCAAGCCATTGCCAGTCAGGCCCGCGCAGTTGGCCAGGCGCACGGCGGTCCTCCCCGGCGAGACGCTGGCACAAGCACTGCAACGCGCCGGCGCCGATGAAACCGGTGCCAAGGCGGCAGCGGGACTGATCGGAACGGCAATCTTCCCCGAGCGGATCGAACCCGGCGCGACAATCGAAGTCTTTCTGCGTCCGCCAGCTGCACCCGGTGTGGCCCCGACCCTCGAAGGGCTAAGGCTGCGTGCCCGGCTCGATCTCTTCCTGACACTTAAACGCCAGCACAACAGCTTTGCGGTGTCCGCCACGCCCGTCAGCGTTGATGCCACGCCGATCCGGATGCGCGGTCAAGCGGGGGATCAGCTCGCTGCATCCTTGGTCGATGCCGGAACTCCGCCGGCAGTAATCAAGCGCTATCTGGCGGTAATCGCCGATCAGCACGACCTCACCAGGGACGTCACGCCTTTCGACAGTTTCGACCTAATCTACGCCAATCGCCGCGCGGCGGACGGTTTGGTCGCGCCGGGCGAGCTGCTTTATGCGGCGTTGCTACGCGGCGAGCGTCCCCTTGCAGAGTTGGTCCGGTGGAATGGCGAGGGAGGGTTTTTCGCGGTCGCCGGGCAGCGGCGCAGGGGTGCGGCGCGCGATTGGCCGGTCAACGGGCGGTTCACCTCCGCTTACGGCATGCGCTACCACCCCATCCTGGGCTTAACGCGGATGCATGCGGGGATCGACATTGGTGCCGCCTGGGGCACGCCGGTGCATGCGATCGCCGCAGGGACGGTCGCCTTTGCCGGCTGGCACGGCGACCATGGCAACTTCGTCCGGCTAAGCCATAGCGGCGGACTCGCCACCGGCTACGCGCACCTCAGCCGGTTGGCGGTCGGACCGGGCACGCAGGTCGGCGCCGGACAGGTCATCGGCTATGTCGGCTCGACCGGCCTCTCGACCGGCCCGCATCTGCACTACGAAGCCTATCGCGATGGACGCAGCATCGACCCAGCTGCCGCGGGTGTGGGATCGCAGCAAGGCCAAGCTGCGCACAGTCCCGTGGCCATCGTCAACGGAGTGGCGGCACTCAAGGCGATCTCCCCCGCGGCCGGATCGCTTCCCCGATTGCGTTGATCTCGATTAGAGCATTGTACCGATTATTTGACCCAAAACCGTCTATGCTGAGCTTGTCGAAGCACTGTCTTTTTCTTCGTGCTTCGTGCGCAACCGCCTGAAGGAAAAGCAGTCCTTCGACAAGCTCAGGAAAGACGGGTTGGGGGGTGGAGGTGATTCACATTTCCCAATCGCAGCTCTAGGTCGTGACAAACGGCTTGGCCACAGCGAAGCCTATCGCCGCAATGGCCAGATAGAGGCCGAGCGGAAGCTTCAGGGTTGCCCGTTCGGCACCGCGCAGCAGTCGGACCGCCGCGTCGGTCAGGCCGATCAGGCAAGCCGTCAGCAGCAGCAGCGGCAGGCTCAGCGGCCCGAGCCATAGTCCGATGGCGCCGAGCAACTTTGGGTCGCCCCCGCCCAGTCCCTCGCGGCCGGTCATCCGGCGGAAACCGGCACCGACCAGCCACAGCGCGCCGAAGCCGATGATGCCGCCCAGCAACCGCTCGCCCAGGCTCAGCCCTCCGATCCACGGCGGCGAGATGAAGGCGACTGCAGCTAGCGGCAGCGTCAACCGGTCAGGCAGCCACAGGTACAGCAGGTCGAACAGCGCCAGTGCGACGAGCAGCCAGACCAGTGGCGCGAGCAGCTGCGACTCCAGTGCGAACAGGACGCCGCCCAACGCTCCGCAGACCAGTTCGACATAAAGATGCAGCGGATCGATCCGTGCCCCGCAGCTCCGGCATTGCCCCTTGGCCAACAGGAAGCCGGCAATCGGCACCAACTCGTACCAGCTTAACTGCCGCCCGCAGCCATCACAGCGCGAGCGCCCGCGATTGGCGCTGAGACCCTGCGGCCAGCGGACCAGCATGGTCGCGATATAACTCCCGGCCAGTAGGCCTAGCAGCACGCCAATCACTGCTGCGAGTCCGGTCGGGAGGGCGGCAAATGCGGCCAAGTATACGGATAAACCCACCCCCGACCATTAGGCTTTGCCAGGCTGACAGCCAAGTTTCGCCTAGCAAAATATATTTTTTCCATGCTGGAACGAAAGTGGTCCAATAAACGTATTGCAACAGTAGTGGCGGTCACTGGGCTGGTAGCACGGGGCCACTAACACTGAACAGGATGGGTCGGGTAGATGGGAAATCGTGAATTCAGCGAAGCGGTTTCTTTAGTGCAAAGTCTGAGCATCTCGGACAAAGTCACGGCCTGCGTTCCAGAATATTATTATATTATGGTGACTTGCAGTCTGGCAAAGGCATGAGCGATGTACGGCGTTCCCGATCGTTTCGGCCCGGACAACGCATTGCGAAGGTGTCTTGCGGCAGCGCTGTCCTTAGGCCTTCACGGAGTGGCGCTGGTATTGGCATTGCTGTTTGCAACCAGCGCGGCGAAGCCCCCGCCTCCCGATTTGAACCTTGTGTCCTTCGACGTCACGACCCCCGGCCCGCCGGCACCTACGCCGCCCAAACCGCCCCAGCCCAAAAAGGTGCCGCCGACACCCCGGCAGCCGATCGTCATACCGCCGCCGGTTATCGAGTTGCCGACCCTGTCGCCGATGGTCGTCGAGCTTCTCGCCCAGTCGGACGCACAGGCGGCGTCGGGGGCCTGCGACCTGACCGCGCCGGTGCAGGCGGCACTGCAAACCAGCCCGGAGGTGCAGGCGCTCCTCCCCTCGATCCCGTCGGAACGCCGCTCAGTCGCCAATGCGATTGCGGTGTGGAACCAGATTTGGGTGACGCCGGACGCGCAGCTGCAAGAGCAGGCGCTAGCAAGCATTCGCACCGCCGTGGTCATGACGGTCGCCGCAGCGTCGGAGGCGTGCCGGCTCCAGCCGCAGGGCGGGCCGCGGCTGATCTATCTGCCAGGCCCGCCAGGGTCCGAAACAACGGTGCTGGCGCTCGGCTCGGGCGAGTGGACCTGGCAGCAGGTGGCCGACAGTGCGCATCCGGAATTCACGCTGGGCAGCGAAGCGTTGCTGCCCGGCCAGCCTACAGCGGGCATGCCCGCAGAGCTTACGTCGCTCTGGAGAAAAATTTTTGAGCCCTGATTTTGAATTGGTTGCGGCCACATCCGGTGGTCGGGACTTGTATCGCAGCTAGGAGAATAGTGATGTCCGTGTTGAAGAACCTGATTGTAAGTACTGCGGCCTGCGCGCTTTGCGTGGTGCCGATCGCGCCGGCATTGGCCTCCAGCCACCGGGAAGCGCCCAACATCACCAAATATCCCAAGGTTGATAACACAGACTTGTATATGTTTCGCAGCTACGAACCGGGGCGCGAGAGTACCGTTACGATCATTGCGAATTTCTATCCCGACCAGAGCCCCGGGTCAGGACCGAACTATTTCACGATGGATCCCAATGCGGTCTATGAAATTCACATCGACAATGATGGCGATGCGGTCGAGGACCTGACCTATTCGTTCCGCTTCACCAACGCGCTCAAGGACGGAACCGGCATTGCGCTCGATATTGGCGGCAAGAATGTCACAATTCCGCTGCGCGCCATCGGGCCGATCACCGCTGCCGACGATCCCGATCTCAACGAACGGGAGACTTACACCCTTACCCAGATCACCGGCAACCGGCGCAGTGGCACGCGTGGCAATATAACCGCGACGTCAGGCGGTGGCACCAGCTTTGTCAAGCCGATCGATAACATCGGCAACAAGACGCTGCCGGAGTACGCTACCTATGCCAACAGCTTCATTTACAACGTCAGCATTCCCAATTGTTCGGGCGGTGGACGCGTATTTGTCGGGCAGCGGGCGGAAGCCTTTGCGATCAATCTCGGGCCAACGTTCGATCTGGTCAATTATATCCCGATCGAAGGTGCCAGCGCGCCGTTTGCCAACAATACCGGCGGATTTCCCGGCGGTATTACCCAAAGCCGCAACAACGACGATCTGGTCGGCAAGCGCAACGTCACCTCGATCGCTATGGA
>JANLQW010000294.1:0-4051 GCA_031368085.1 Novosphingobium sp.
GTCGTTGCCGGGAAATCCACCGACGCGTTCACGTCAGGTGGGGACCATATGCACCGGACCAAGATCCGGGCAGCGACAGCCCCCAAGGATTGCTTATAGCCTCAGGGATGTTCAAACGGCTCGTGCCGGGCAGATCCCGTCGATGCCTTATCTAGGGTGTCCGGGCTCAGCTCTCAAGCCGGTCGGCAAGATTTTCCACCTTGGCCGCGAGCGCACCGAGCCGTTGGGCAAACTGCGGCATGGCATCCGTGGTTTCGAGCGCCGCTTGCGGTCCCGACGACGGGTTTGCCGCAGCTTCGTGCAATTCGTCGGCGAGCAGCAGCGCCGCGAACAGCAGCATGCGCGATTCGCTCTGGCCTGCCATTCCGTCCATCGCCGCAAGCTTGCCGTCGATCGTCGTACCCAGGCCAAGAATGTGGGCTTCTTCACCCTCGGCGCAGGCGACGGTGAAGCTGCGACCGCCAATCGAGAGGGTGACGTTGCTCACCGCCTGTGATCCGCGATCAGCGCATCGAGCTGGCGCAAGGTCTGAGCGGCGGCGGCGCGGAGCTGTTCATGCCGGACCGTAAGCTGGCCATCGCCTTGCGGCGCGCGCGAGGCAATGGCATCGATCCGGGCAAGGGCCGCATCGATGCGGTCGAATATCAAATTGAGTGCAGCCCCGTCCATCGCGCCCGGATAAGGCAGAACCGCGCTGCTGCATAGCGTTGAGCAGCGCTTTTCCCACCGATTGTGGGATTGGACCCGGCATCCACCGGGCATAGTGGGGCGGCGTGCTTGACGGGGCGCTGCCTCTGCCTAAAGGAAAGCCGCACCGAATCGTCCCGCATTTTCCGCCAGATTCCCCCTCTTTTGCACCGATAACCAGGAGTTTTTCCTGATGAGTCTCGATCCCGCCCGCCTCGGACCTATGGCCAATGCCATCCGCGCCCTGTCGATGGACGCGGTGCAGGCGGCCAACAGCGGTCATCCCGGCATGCCGATGGGCATGGCCGACGTCGCGGCGGTCTTGTATTCGCGGTTTCTCAAGTTCGATCCCGCCGCGCCGAAGTGGCCCGACCGCGACCGCTTTGTCCTGTCTGCCGGGCATGGCTCGATGCTGCTCTATTCGCTACTGCATCTCACCGGCTATGCCCGCCCGGCGATGGACGATATCCGCAATTTCCGCCAACTCGGCAGCCCTTGCGCTGGCCATCCGGAAAATTTCGAGCTCGAAGGCGCCGAATGCACGACCGGGCCGCTGGGGCAGGGCCTCGCCATGGCGGTCGGCATGGGAATTGCCGAGCGGCACCTCAATGCCACCTTCGGCGACGCGCTGGTCGATCACCACACCTGGGTGGTCGCCGGCGATGGCTGCCTGATGGAAGGCATCAACCACGAAGCGATCGGTCTTGCCGGGCATTTGCAACTCGGCCGCCTGATCGTGCTGTGGGACGACAATCGCATCACCATCGACGGTGCCACAAGTCTGTCCACCAGCGAGGACATTCCGGCGCGGTTCCAGGCATCGGGCTGGCACACGACAAGCTGCGACGGCCATGATTTTGCCGATATCGAGCGTGCGCTTGCCGCCGCGCAGGCTGATGGCCGCCCCTCGCTGGTCGCCTGCCGCACGGTGATCGGCAAGGGCGCGCCCAACAAGCAGGGCAGCCACGACGTGCATGGTGCACCGCTCGGCGCGGATGAAGTCGCCGCCGCGCGGATCACGTTGGGCTGGAATGCGCCGGCGTTTGAAGTTCCCGCCGATATCCTCGCCGATTGGCGCGCGCTGGGCCCCAAGGGCGCTGCGGCTCATGCCGATTGGCAGAAACGGCTTGCAAGCGATTCGCACGGCAAGGAATTCTCTGCGCAGATGGCAGGCGATTTGCCGCTTCTGGCGGGCTGGGACAAGTACCGCGCCAAGCTGGTCGAGGATATGCCCAATCTCGCCACCCGCAAGGCAAGCGAGAATGCGCTGGGCGTGCTGACCGCCGCGCTGCCGTCGCTGGTCGGCGGCTCGGCCGATCTTACGGGCTCGAACAACACCAAGACCGCATCGACCAGGCCGTTCAGCGCGGCGGACTATTCCGGGCGCTATATCTATTACGGCATCCGTGAATTCGGCATGGCGGCGGCGATGAACGGCATGGCGATGCATGGCGGGATCATCCCCTATGGCGGCACTTTCATGGTGTTTAGCGACTATTGCCGCAACGCCATCCGCTTGGCCGCTCTTCAGCGCGCGCAGGCGATTTTTGTGCTGACGCATGACAGCATCGGCTTGGGCGAGGATGGCCCGACGCATCAGCCGATCGAGCACATCGCCTCGCTGCGTGCGATCCCGGGTCTCTGGCTATTCCGCCCAGCCGATGCGATGGAAACCGCCGAGTGCTGGGAACTTGCGGTGAAGCGCCGGGACGGCCCCTCGGTGCTCGCCCTCTCGCGCCAGAACCTGCCGGCCCTGCGTGACGACGAGGAGGAAAATCTTTGCGCCCGCGGTGCTTACCGGCTGATTTCGTCGGAAGCCGAGCTTAAGGTCGTGTTGCTGGCGACGGGTTCGGAAGTGCAACTGGCCTGTACCGTGGCCGAGGCGCTGGAAGGTCAGGACATCGGCGCGGATGTCATTTCGATGCCATGCTGGGAACTTTTTGAGGCACAGAGCGCTGACTACCGTGAGAGCCTGATTCCCGGCGATGTTCTGGTTGTCTCGATCGAGGCGGGATCGACCATGGGCTGGCACAAATACACCGGACGTGAGGGTCTGACGATTGGCATTGACAGCTACGGCGCGTCGGCTCCGGCGGAGGCGCTGTTCAGGCATTTCGGCTTCACGGCGGACGCTATCCTTCCGCAAATTAGAGCAAAATTAGGTAACTAACAGGAGATCTTCATATGGCGACCAAGGTTGCGATCAACGGTTTCGGGCGCATCGGACGCAATATCGCGCGCGCCATTCTCGAGCGTCCCGATTGCGGGCTCGAGCTGGTTTCGATCAACGACCTGGCCGACGCCAAGGCCAACGCTTTCCTGTTCAAGCGCGACAGCATCCACGGTCCGTTCCGCGGTACGGTCGAAGTCGATGGCAATGATATCGTCGTCAACGGCAAGCGCATCCAGGTGACCGCCGAGCGCGACCCGGCCAATCTGCCGCACGCCGCCAATGGCATCGACATCGCACTGGAATGCACCGGCTTCTTCACCAATCGCGCCGGCGGTCAGAAGCATCTTGATGCCGGCGCCAAGCGGGTGCTGATTTCGGCTCCGGGCAAGGAAGTCGACCTGACTGTGGTGTTCGGGGTCAATCATGACAAGCTTACCGCCGATCACAAGATCGTCTCCAATGCCAGCTGCACCACCAATTGCCTGGCGCCCTTCGCCAAGGTGCTCAACGACGCTATCGGGATCGAACGCGGCCTGATGACCACGATCCATGCCTATACCAACGATCAGAAAATCCTCGACCAGATTCACGAAGATCCTCGCCGCGCCCGCGCTGCCGGCATGTCGATGATCCCGACCACCACCGGCGCCGCCCGCGCGGTGGGCGAGGTTCTGCCCGAACTGAAGGGCAAGCTCGACGGATCGGCTATCCGCGTGCCGACGGCGAATGTCTCGGTGGTCGACCTGACGTTCACGCCCAAGCGCGATACCACGGTTGAGGAAGTCAACGGCTTGCTTAAGGCGGCTTCGGAAGGCGCGCTCAAGGGCGTGCTGGGCTACACCGACGAGCCGCTGGTCTCGATCGACTTCAACCACGACGCGCATTCGTCGACCATCGACAGCCTTGAGACCACGGTTCTGGAGGGCAAGCTGGTGCGCGTGCTGAGCTGGTACGACAACGAATGGGGTTTCTCGAACCGCATGGTCGATACGGCCGGCGCGATGGGGAAATTGCTTTAAGCTAAGAGGGAACTGAAGCGGCATATGCCCAATTTCCGCACACTCGACGATCTGGTTAACATCTCCGGCAAGGTCGCGCTGGTCCGCGTTGATCTCAACCTGCCGATGCAGGACGGCGCCATCACCGATGACACCCGCGTGCGGGCCTCCATGCCGACGATCCTCGAGCTGG
>JANLQW010000096.1:0-3962 GCA_031368085.1 Novosphingobium sp.
CTAGTGGCCCGCTCCTACCCCGGCCCGCCGCGCGTCGCGCAGCGAGCCACCCGTGCCCAGATGGCGGAATTGGTAGACGCACCAGCTTCAGGTGCTGGCGCTCGCAAGGGCGTGGAGGTTCGAGTCCTCTTCTGGGCACCATCGCCTCTCAAGTCATTGAGAGGAAACGAAAATCACGGAAAACCAAGGCATTGTGGCGGTTGTCTGTTACAAACGTAACGGGAGAATCACATGTGTACCTACCTCCAACTCCATCAAGGCACCTACTATTTCCGCCGGGGCGTTCCGGCCGAAATGCAGCACCTATTCCCAACCGCAACGGGCAAGCCGAGGTCCGCCTGGCGGTGGTCGCTGGGCGTCAAGAATCGGGAGGAGGCCAAGCGGCTGTTGCCTGGGTGCGCCGCGAAGACGGACTTGTGGATGGACCAGGCCAGGAAAGCGATTGCAGCGGCGGAGCGTGAAGTCGCAGCAGCGCCGACCGACGCACAGCTGGCTTCTTCGCAGGCACGTTCGGATCAAGTGCTGCGCGACAACCTGGAGGCAGCGGAGTTTTTCGCGGGGCTGGATAGCGCAGACGAAGCACGGGCAGAGCTGGACGCGGACTTTGCGCAGAGCCTTGAGCTGAGGGCTGCTAGGGGCTTAGAGATAAGGCGGCTGCGCGAGGCTGGCGAGAACCGCGAGCTGATCGGGCAACTTCTGTCTGGGCGCAAGTTGGCGCTCTTGGACCTATTCGAAAAATACGCCGCCATCCCAGGCCGTAGCGCGAAGACGGTGGCTCAATGGCGACCCTACATTGCCAAGCTGATCGAGTTTCTTGGCGACGATAACGCCTTGGCGGTGACCCACGAGAGGTTGACCGCTTGGCGCAACTGCCTGCGTGATGAGGTGAAATACAAGGGCGAGTCGCTCAGCGCGAAGACTATCAACGGTAGCTACCTGGGGGCAGTTGCTGCTCTGTTTGCTTGGGCTAAGGGCGACGGTCTGATTGACCGCAACCCCATGCTGGAGGTGACGAAGGTCCAACTGCCCAAGCGTCAAAGGCTAAGGGGTAATGAGTTCACCACCGAGGAGGCCAAAACGATCCTGCGAGCCTCGCGTGACATCATCAACTCCAGGGAGGGTCTAGCTCTGCGCAACGCGAAGCGTTGGGTACCTTGGCTTATGGCCTACTCAGGTGCGCGAGTGAATGAGGTAACCCAGTTGCGCAAATCTGACATCATAGAGCGGGACGGTATTGCTGCCATGCTCCTTACCCCTGAGGCTGGACCTATCAAGGCCAAGGCAGCGCGCATCGTACCACTACACCGTGACCTTATCGATCAAGGTTTCCTGGCGTTTGTTGCCGAGCAACCCGATGGCCCGCTGTTCTATGACCCGGCCAAGCGCCGCAGCGACTCAGCTATCAATCGCCAGGCAAGCAGGATGGGTTCAAAGTTGGCGGAGTGGGTCCGTTCGCTGGGAATTGAGGGGGTGAAACCAAATCACGCCTGGCGGCACTTGTTCAACACATTGGCTGTGCGGCATGAAATCGACCAGCGGGCGACCTTGGCCTTGCTCGGCCATTCGTCCGGTAACGTGAACCAGCAATACGGCTCGGTACAGATCGATGTGCTGGCGCGGGAGCTGAACAAGCTGCCCGCGTTCGTGACTGCCCCCTAAAGCTCCGCAGAGGCCATTAGAGCGGCAATCGACAGGCCCAGGGCGTCGGACACCCTGGCGACGTTGAGGACGCTCACGTTTCGCTCGCCGCGCTCGATTTTGCCCATATGGCTCCGGTCGATCCCCGCCGCGTCGGCGAGCGCCTCTTGCGAGAGCTTGTGCTCCAGCCGAGCGGTACGGATGGCCGCGCCCAGCTTGGCCAGCCGCCCGTCACTGTCAGTCTTGATCGATTGCCGGGCCACGCGATTGCAGTTGCGCTTGGCGCACGGACAGGCCACCGCATTTACGACCCAATTTAAGGAAGCAGCATGTTGCTCATGGCCTTGGCGCTTGCCGCTACTTCCAGCTCGCCTCTTAGCGGGAAGGTCACGCTGGCTTGTGCTCAATCGGTAACCCAGCGTTACCCGCTGACCCGCCGCGATTTCTACTTGCACCCTCCAGCCAGCGTGAAGCAGTTCGCCAAGGACGCATGGGACTATGGGCTGGTGGGATTGACGCTCGCCCCCGGCAAAACGTGGACCATAGACTTTGACGCGGGAACGGTAACCGAGGTTGGCACTGGGTTCAGGGCAATGGAGATTGAGGAGGTAACCCCCCAGTTTGTTGTTGCTGATGGACGGACGGAGACCTCAGTTCGCCGCATACATATTAACCGGGCGACCGGAGAGACCACACTGTTTATCTCGAGCAACGTTACGGCGTGGAACGCCAGGTTCAAGGCGAAGCTGTTACCATTCCGCGTTTGGGACCTGGAGTGCAAACCAGACGGACCGCTTTTCTGAAAAATGAGGCAGGCGACCCACACACAGATACCACGCAGATCGATAACGTCGGCTTCTCGCTCAGCAGGTCTTTACCCCCCAATGGTTATCCCACCTCAAGCCTTGCCGATCTCTACGATCCAGACACGATGCCGCCGCCGCTGCGTAAGGCGCATGCCGCGTTGGATAGCGCGGTGGACCGGCTCTACCGCGCCGCGCCCTTCGGCAGCGACCGTGACCGGGTCGAGCATCTGTTCGGGCGCTATGAAGCGCTGGTCAATCCGCTGGGGCATGAGGCGGTGAAGCAGAACCGGCGGATCAACCGCAAGCGGGGTTCGGGGGCTTAGGGCTAGCGCCAGAAAGGAGTGTCCCCCTCTGGGAGAGGTGGCCCGCCGCAGGTGGGTCGGAGGGGGGCGGCATCAAGCGCGCGATCGCGCGCAGCCGCTGTTGCGGCTTTTCTTGTTAAGCCCCCTCCGTCTCGCTGCGCGAGCCACCTCCCCCAATGGGGGAGACTCTTGCAGCGTTCAGGATTCCCGCTGGTCCCCGGTCACCATGCACGAGTATGATCCCGCACGCGCTGTGCGCCCTCTTCGAGTCCCCCGCCCCCGCCCCGGCGGGGAGGGAGGAGTTCCGCCGAGTCGCGCCCCTTCCACTCCTGCCACAGCTCAAAATGCTGCATCGCAGCACGAAAAATCGCCATTCCTGGCCCGGTAATCGCCCGGTTCATCGATTCAATTGTGCAACTGCGGAACGATGTGTCACGCTCTGCATTGGAGAGGTAGCACGCGTTTTTCGGGGTTACCGATGTACCAGGACTGCAATCTTACGATCGATCCAGCCGCCGCGCTGACCAAGGATGGGGCTTCGGCCTCGGTGATACCCTTGTTCGCGGGGAAGGCCAAGGCTGCGCCCGGTGCTGCGCCGGCTGCCGCGCCGTTGCGTCTGGCGATGATCGGGACCTACCTGCCGCGCAAATGCGGGATTGCCACCTTCACCGCCGACGTGACCGAAAAGCTGGCCGCGTTCGAGCGTGATATCGAAACGACGGTCTATGCGCTCGACCGCGCCGAGCGCGCGGGCGATTATGCGGGGATGGCCGGGGGCGGCATCGTGCCGGTCGATCAGGCGAGCCGCGAGAGCTATCTGGGCGCGGCGCGGGCGATCAATGAGAGCGGGGCCGGCGCGGTCTGGCTCCAGCATGAATTCGGGATCTTCGGCGGGCACGACGGCGAGCTGGTGCTCGACCTGGTCGATGCGCTGGCCGCGCCTTTGGTCGTCACCTTTCACACCGTGCTGAGCCAGCCTTCGGGCAACCAGCGCCGGATCGTCGAGCATTTGCTGACCCGCGCGAGCCGCGTGATGGTGATGTCGGCGCACGGGCGCGAGCTGCTGATCGAGCGATACTCGGCGTCGCCCGAGCTGATCGAGGTGATCGCGCACGGCGCGCCGGACCGGCCGTTCGGGCGCGAGGCGGAATTCAAGGCGAAGCTCGGCATCGCTGCGACCTGGAACGTGCTGATGACCTTCGGGCTGCTCGGGCCG
>JANLQW010000250.1:0-7218 GCA_031368085.1 Novosphingobium sp.
CGCGGCTTGAAGAGAAAAAGCAGCCCTTCGACAAGCTCAGGGGAGACGGTTTTTTGGTTCAGATTAGACGCATGCCGCTCTAAGGGACCGAGGTGGCGGGGATCGCCGTTGCTGCGGGGATCGGCACCCGCCGCACGGTCAGGATGCGAACCGGCCGCTCGATCATCTGCCCCTTGAGCACGCCCTTACCTGCCGTCGGCGAAAGCGGCACGCCGTAGATCCTGCGCGCCACATCCATGCCTGCGGAAACTTGGCCAAAGGCGGCAAAGCCGGCCCGAAGCTCGGGATCGGTCGAGGCGGGATCGGCGTCAAGCCCCGTCAGGTCAGAAAGCAGGATCGAGAAATCGCCCTTGGCGGTCCCTGGCGCAAAGCGCGCCATCGAGATCGCGCCGGCTTTGTGGAGTATGCCGGTCTGGCTGGTCGGCTCGTGAGCGATTGGCCCCAATTCGCGCTTCGGGTTGCCCTGAATTCCCGCCTGGATCAACCCATTGGGCTGCTCGCCCCAGTTGAGGCGCATCACCCGGTAGAACACCGTGCCGTCGAACCGGCGCTGGTCGGCATAGCGAACGAAATTGCGCACCGTCACCGGCGCGCGTTTCGCATCGAGATCAACGGCAATTACACCCAGCTCCGTTGTGATCGCCACCCGCACGATATCGGGCAGCGGGGCAGCAGCGCGCGAGGCCGGTTTGGCAGCGGTGAGCGCGAACAGGAAGGGCAGGGCGGCAAGAGCGAATCGGCGGTTCATGGCCTGAGTATGCAGCAAATGGGGCGGTGTGCGCCAGAGCAGCGCGCGGCAACAGCTCAGCGCACCCGCGGTCCGCCAAACGGCAGCGGCGGCGGAGGACGGCGATGGCCGCGGGGGAGCTGGGCCTGATACGCGCGGCCGCAATGCTCGACGCAATAGGGAAAGCCCGGATTGACTTTGACCCCGCAGAAATGGAAGTCGGCCTCTCCGGGGTGGCCCATCGGCCAGCGGCAGATGCGCTCGTTGAGATCGAGCAGGCTGGTCTTGCCGGCAATCTCGGCGCTGGGTTTGGCCGGCACCAGGCGGCGCGGCGGGGCAGGAGGGATCGGTGCCTGCTGATCGCCCGGACCCTGTCGCAGGAAGCCGCCTGGACCGACCGAGACGATGCGCGGCTGTGGCGTAATCGGCTGAGTGCCGGGTGCCAGAACAGCAGCGGTCACGGGTGCGGCTGCCGGACGAGGCGCTGGGGGCGGGGCCGGACGCGGCGGGGCCGCCTGAACTGCGCGCGGCGGCTCAGCTACCGGCTGGGCGACACGCGGCTGCGGCTCTGGCGCCTCGTTTGGCTTGACCGGCGACGGCCGCGCCTTGAGCCCCAGCCGATGCGCCTTGCCGATCACCGCATTGCGGCTGACCCCGCCGAGCTCTTCGGCGATCTGGCTGGCAGTAGAGCCGCCTTCCCACATCTTGGTCAGTCTCTCGATGCGTTCGTCAGTCCAGCTCATGCCATATCCAATCTTTCGCCCGCCGCGCTTGCCACCGGCCAGCCCACCCGATAGTCGCCGCTCCATGACCGAGCAACCCCAGATCAGCGGCCCAGCAAGCGCATTTTCCGTCGAGCCAGCGGTAACGGCTGGGACGCGCAGCTTTCCGGCTCAGGGAGACCCCCAAATCCAACGAGTCAACTGGATCGGGCTCAAGACGCTGTATTTGAAGGAGGTACGCCGATTCTTCAAGGTGCAGACCCAGACGATCTGGGCGCCGGCGATCACCATTCTGCTCAATCTGGTGATTTTTTCCGTCGCCATGGGGCAGCAAGGCCGCATCGTGCTCGGCGTCAACTTCGCCAGTTTCGTCGCGCCGGGTCTGATTGTCATGGGTATGATGCAAAACGCCTTCGCCAACGCCAGCTTCGCGTTCCTGGCAGGCAAGATGCAGGGGACGATCATCGATTTCCTGATGCCGCCGCTGTCCGAGGCGGAACTGATGCTGGCCTTGATCTCGGCTGCCGTGACCCGCGCCGTGCTGGTTGGGCTGGCGCTGGCGTTCCTCATGATGTTCTGGCCGGGAGTGAGCCTCTCCGTGGCGCATCCCTGGGCCGTGGTGTGGTTCGGGCTGATGGGCTCCATCCTGCTGTCTCTGATCGGGTTCCTCTCGTCGATCTGGGCGGACAAATTCGATCACAACGCGGCAATCACCAATTTCATTGTCTTCCCGCTGACCCTGCTATCCGGCACCTTCTACGTCATCGACAGCCTCGCCCCGGCGTTTCAGGCGGTGAGCCGGGCGAACCCGATCTTCTACGTCATCTCCGGCTTCCGCTTCGGTTTTCTCGGCCAGAGCGACATCGGCAGCACCAACACCGCAGTACTGCACGGTGCGCTGGGGCTGGGGGTGCTGAATGCGGTGCTGGCGGTAGCGGCCTATCTGCTGCTGCGGAGTGGTTGGAAGCTGAAAAGTTAGCGGCCACCGGTTTGGGTGACGAAGGTGACAGGGTGTCACCCGGTTGTACCCCTGGCTGAACCCGCGCATTTCCGGGCGTTTTCGGCGGGAAGGTGACAGGTTGCACCTGCTCGTGGCTGCGCGGCGGGGCAAGGGCGGCATCGGCATGCGGATAAGCGTTGCAGATTGTGCGCGTGTAGGACAGCATGTTGCGAATGCCCAGTTATTCGGCAACGCTTTGCCGGGTGTTTCCGAAGTTATGGAGACACGCAGCTATGAGGGCACAAATCTAATGAGGTGAACGTGCCGCTAATTAGTATTGTGTCCCCGAAATTCGTGTCCCCGAAATTCCCCGAAATTCTCTGGCAAGCGTCGGACAGCGTGATTCGAAAATCGGAGAAGAATAATGACCGATCATGTTTGGTTGAGCAACGCGTATATGGATACGCGGATCAAGCTTTTCGTCGAAACGGACGTCAATGCGGCCAATCCTGAGAACGCGAGCAAGGCGCAACAGCTCAACAACAACGGCGCGCCCGTCCCCGCCGAACTTTGCCCGAGCAAGATTTGGGCTTCTGAGGGCGCGGCAGATTATGACCAGATGCCCGCCGGCAGCATGCCTGAGCTGTTTTATGCGCGGGGTCACTGGATCGTATCCGAAAAAGCGGCCGCTGTGTTGCGGCAATTCGATTTAGGGGGCGGCGCACTTTATCCGTTGCGTGAAGGTGTGTTCGGGAAAGATCAAAAGGCGCGGGTCGCGGGCGAGTTTTTCACGTGGATTTTTGGCAATTTGAAAAGAACATTTTTGCCCGACCAAACCGCAAACAAGATGCCCTTTGGGGTCGCTGGGTTGAGGTGGAATCTTCCTTGGAAGTTGAAAGACGGGGATATTGCGGTTTCCTCTGCAGCATTGATTGGGCCGGATGTCTGGTTGGACGATACATTGTTCGATGCAATTTTCTTGAGTCAACCGCTCGGCGACGCGCTTGTCGCGGCAGGCCTCAAACGCGCCTTCCATCTTCACAAGGCCCGCGTGATCTCAGTTTCTGAGGGGATATAGTCATGCCGGTGCAGGGTCCGGACGAATTTTTTGGCGAGTTCGAGAGCGAGCATAATCTCTGTCAGAACTTATATAACAATCCGCAATTCCGCAATTCCGGGGACACAATTCCGCAATTCCGCAATTCCGGGGACACAATACTAATTAGACGTCCATCAAAGCCCATGCTATCCTCCTCCACATGGCCCGACTTGCCCGAGTCGTCATACCCGGCGTAGCCCACCACGTCACCCAGCGCGGCAACCGCCGGTTGCCGGTGTTCTTTGGCGATGACGACCGGCGGCTCTACCTTGAATTGCTCCGCGAGGGCTGTGCAGGGGCGAAGGTGCGCTGTCTGGCATGGTGCCTGATGGACAATCACATTCACCTCATCCTCGTTCCGGAACATGCCGATGGCTTGCGCGCCGCGCTGGGAGAGGCGCATCGGCGCTATACGCGGGCGATCAATTTCCGCGAGGGCTGGCGCGGCTTTCTGTTTCAGGGGCGCTTTTCCAGCTATCCTATGGACGATGCGCATCTGATGGCGGCAGTGCGGTATGTCGAGCAAAACCCGGTGGCGGCGGACATGGTGGCGCAGGCGCAGGATTGGCCGTGGTCGAGCGCGCACAGCCATCTGGCCGGCCGGCGCGCGAAAGGCGATCCGCTAACCGATGTGGCGGCGCTGGCCGCGCATGTGCCGAACTGGCGCGCGATGCTGCGGCACGGGCTGGCTGCGGGCGGCGTGGACGATGCCGGGGAAGCGGTGCTCGAAGCCATCGAAGCGCGGCTGCGCACGGGTCGCTTGCTCGGAGCGGAAGAGTGGATCGCCCGGCAGGAGGAAGCATTGACGCGCAAACTGGCACCCGCGCGACGGGGACCGAAGGGAAGGGTAATTAGTATTGTGTCCCCATCATAACGCTGAGGGGATAACCTAATGCGTCAGCCCGTGCCGCAGCCGGTACCGCCCTTCATCGAAATCCTCGAACAGCTGCTCCAGCGAGGGGTGTTCGACCGGACCGCTTTCGCCGTCGCCCAGCAGGTTCTGCTGGCTGACATAGGCGACATAACTGCCTTCGCCGTTTTCCGCGAGCAGGTGGTAAAACGGTTGTTCGCGCGTCGGGCGGACGTCCTTGGGGATCGATTCGTACCATTCCTCGCTGTTGGCGAAGACTGGATCGATATCGAACACGACACCGCGGAAATCGTAGAGTCTGTGCCGCACGATATCGCCGATCGCGAAGCGCGCAACGGTGCGCAGCGGCGCGTCGATCAGCCGGCCGGCCTGGGGAGAGAAGAAGCTCGCGCGTTCCATACCGCCGGCATATAGGATTTGCGCGTCCGTGAAACAAGCGCGCGCTGCCGGCTCGTCCCCACCGGTAATCGCCAAGGGCTTGGCAAGAACGCGGGCTTGCGCTAACCGCCCCGCTTCGCCGACCAGGCCAGGCCCGCAGCCTCGCCTATGCGCTTCTCGGAGAGGTGGCAGAGAGGTCGAATGCACCGCACTCGAAATGCGGCATACGGGCAACCGTATCGAGGGTTCGAATCCCTCCCTCTCCGCCATTGCCTATTGATTTTCTTGAGTTTTTTATCAATGGGCCCGTCGGTTCCCATAACCGCTCCCCGATAGCGCACCCACTAGAATTTGTAGCGGCGCGGATATGGCGGATCTGAGGATTGCCGATGCAAGAGGGTCGGCCGACTTCGCTGGTAATGGCACTACGATGTTTGGACCGAAGGCGAAAAAATCCCTCACCGATAAGCCTGTGGTGCGCCCTCAACGGGGAATGCCGCGCTTCCCGGCGTCCAGAAATCAGTGTGATCGAAGTGGTTTGAATAGAATTCGCGTGAAAGAGTGGCGCGGCGACGGTGTCGGGAAATTGGCTCCTCAACTGCAAAGTCATCGCCATCGAGGCGCTGCAACTCATAACCGTTTGGCAGGAAACGCGGTTGCTCGACGATGGCCTTCAAGTCCTCGAGGGAGAGCGCTGGGCGTCCCATCTCGGGCATGTCGCCGAGATCGTCGACGTCGTCGATGTCCACCGTTGGGGTGTCAATCGCGCTGATTGTCGAGGCAACCATTGCATCGACGTCGACATGCGCGCCCGCGAGAGCAAGCAATCCGATTTCTCGGCTGATCGCCGAAAGGATCGGCTGGAGTCCACCCACCATGTCCTCGAACAGTTTGATGCGGCCTGATAGCGCGAGGTAAACCTCAGTTTCGACGGTATCGTGATAGTGTAGGTTGACGATCTTGATGCTCTCGAACTTCTGGCCCAACCGGTCGATCCGACCAATCCGCTGCTCCACCCGCATTGGGTTCCAGGGCATGTCGTAGTTGATCAGCGAACCACAGAACTGGAAGTTTAGGCCTTCAGAGGCTGCGTCGGTACAGAGCAGGATATCGCCACGGCCCTCGCGGAACCGCTTCTTGATCTCCGCACGTGCAAACAGCTTCCACGCCCCGTCGGGAAGTCGTATCTCGCCTCCACGGCCCGAAAAGCAGATGACCTCGCGCCCGGTTTGATCGGCAAGCCAATCGCGCAGGCCGTCCATTGTGTCAGTGTAGCCGGTAAAAACCATCGTCTGCTGGTAGCCTTCGGCGGCAAGCCGGGTGAGTTCGTCCCTAAGCGCTTTCGCCTTGGTGTCGATTGGTAGGGTTTCCAGGTCGGCGAGGATGTGGCGGATCGCTGTGCTCTCCAGTAACCGACGGGCCACGTCTTCATTGCCCTTAACTTCGTCCGCATCGACCTCTTCGCCGCTTTCCTCCAGGTCGAACTGGTCGTCGTCCACCTGACGGTCCAGTCGTCCTTGGAGGCTACGCGTCAGTGCTGCAAAGCTCGATGATAGGCGCTTGCGATAGATCGTCAGCACGAAACCAATAGCGGTCCGCTTTGACTGGTCGGCGTTCTGATAGGCCGACCGGATGAAGTCTTCGACTCTCTCGTATACGCCCGAACTCAATATCGAACTCCCCGTTCGTCGTGGGCTGCTTGCGATAGCACGCGATCCCATCTTCATCGAAGGCCTGCGTGAGTTGGCCGACGATGTCGATGCGGCCAGACACCGTGCGGCCAGCGACATTTCGCAATTGCTGGAAAGTAGCCCCGCGGCCGCGCCCGCCGCCGCACTCGATGCCTCGTTCCGCGCAATTAGCCTAAGCATCCGGACAAGTGCGATGGGGCCGGCCAAGATTTTGCCCTTCGACGCTTGGTTGCAGGCGGTCGATCAGGCCAGCACGACCTTGGGTACGTGCGCGGCCGAGGTCTGGAACTTGCGCAGCCAGAAGGCCGGTGACCGCGAATCCATTCAGCGCGGGCATCATAATGTGAACCGGCTCTACGAGGCGCTCCATGCAGTCTCTGAATCGATAAACCGGCATGAGGCGCGGCTGGCGAATGAGCACCGCTTACTCGTGACTGGCGAAGCTGGCGTCGGTAAATCGCACCTTCTCGCGGATGTAGCGCAGCACCATATCGCTCGGGACTTCCCGGCGGTGCTGGTGCTGGGCGGTAGCTTCGTCGATGGCGAAATCTGGCGTCAGGTCGGCGATCAGCTCGGCCTTGCCAATGTCACCCCTGACGATCTGCTTGGCGCTCTCGATGCCGCGGGCGAAGCCGCGGGCAAGCGCTCCGCCGTCGCCCGCATCTCCGCTATGGAAAGCCTCAGCGACAATTATCCGCCCGAGGCACCGCACGACCGGCCAGCATAATTGTCGCTGAGGTAATTGTCGCTGGCGTCAATTATCCAGGCAACCTTCGCGGCCAGATCGAAC
>JANLQW010000112.1:0-10655 GCA_031368085.1 Novosphingobium sp.
GTCACCACCTCCGGCGCTTCGGCAGTGGCGATCGAGAAGGGCAATTACCGCCACTTCATGCAGAAGGAGATCTTCGAGCAGCCAACCGTGGTCGCCCAGACCTTGCGCAGCTACATACGCCAGCTCGACCAGTCGATCGCGCTGCCGCAGTTCGATTTCGATCTCTCGGCCATCAATCGGGTGACCATTGTCGCCTGCGGCACGTCCTATTATGCCGGAATGGTGGCGAAATACTGGTTCGAGCAGTTCGCCCGCCTGCCGGTCGATATCGATGTGGCGAGCGAGTTCCGTTACCGCGATCCGGTGCTGGAGCCCGGCGGACTGGCATTGTTCATTTCGCAATCGGGCGAGACCGCCGATACGCTGGCCGCGCTGCGGCACTGCAAGGCGCACGGCCAGACCATCGCGGTTGTGGTCAATGTCCCGACCAGCTCGATGGCGCGCGAAGCCGATCTGCTGCTGCCCACCCACGCCGGGCCCGAGATCGGCGTCGCCTCGACCAAGGCGTTCAGCTGCCAGCTGGCTGTGCTGGCCGCGCTCGCCGCGCATCTGGCGGTCAAGCGCGGGCGGATGGACCGGGCCGAGGAATGCGAAGTGGTCGCCCATCTGCTCGAGGCGCCGGCAATGCTCAACGCCGCGCTGGCGCATGACAGCGATATCGCCGGCATGGCCCACCTCATCGCGCCGGCCCGCGACGTGCTCTATCTCGGGCGCGGGCCGGATTATCCGCTGGCGCTGGAAGGGGCGCTCAAGCTCAAGGAGATCAGCTATATCCACGCCGAGGGCTATGCTGCCGGCGAAATGAAACACGGACCCATCGCGCTGATCGACGAAGCGGTGCCGGTGATTGTCCTGGCGCCGTCAGGTCCGCTGTTCGAAAAGACTGTCAGCAATATGCAGGAGGTGCGCGCACGCGGCGGCAAGATCGTGCTGATTTCGGACGAGGAAGGGCTCGCTGAGGCGGGCGAGGGCTGCATCGCGACGATTGCGATGCCAAAGGTCCATCCGCTGATCGCGCCGCTGGTCTATGCCGTGCCGGTGCAGCTGCTGGCCTACCATGTCGCCTGCCTGAAGGGGACCGATGTCGATCAGCCTCGCAATCTGGCGAAAAGCGTCACAGTCGAATGATTCTCACGATCCATCGTAATTCGCGTTTCGAGTTTACGGGCTGATAACTACCGCTGCGATAAAGCAGCCGGGTGAAACACACCCGAACGCCGCCCACACTCCTGCCGGACCACCTGCCAGCGCTCGCGGTTCTGGGACTGACCACCCCGGCGGAGGGCGATTGGGTCCGGCTGCGGGGATTGCAATATTCCGGTCTCGCCAAGGCTTCGACCGTGCGCATATTCGTTCATGCGGCTGCGGCCGTGGCAACGGTGGTGTTGCTCGCCGGCAAATTGAACTTTTTTCTGCTGGCGGCCTGGCTGGTGGCGCTGGCGGGCACGATGTTGCATGCTCGGCATTGCGACCGGATGGTCGCCGATGCCGACCGCCGGAATATGAGCCGCGACGAAGTCAAACGGCATGTCGTCAATGCCATTGTCAACGCGCTGCTTTGGGTCGTGCCGCTGGCAATCGCCAGCCCTCAGCTGGATGCCGTGGCTCGGCTCGAATTATGGTCGGTGCTGGCGATGCTGATGACCGCGTCCGCAATCGTTCTGCCCGCCGTGCCGATCAGCACAGTTCTGTTCACCGGCATTGTCGGCGGCACGGCGCTGGCGAACTTCGCGTGGCTGGGCTCGATCAATATGGCGGCGATCTGTCTTGCCTACTGCGCCACGGTGATGGCCGGCACGATCGAGGCGGCGCGCAATTTTCTGGTAGCCAGCGTTGCCCAGGCGGGCATGACCGAGAAGAACGAGGTGGTGTCGCTGCTGCTGCGCGAATTCGAGGAGGGCGATGCGGACTGGCTGTGGCAAACCGATACGTCTCGCCGGATAAGGTCGGTCTCGCCCCGGTTCGCTTATGCCATGGGGCGGGATTCGGCTGCGATCGACGGCAAGTCCTTTGTCAAGGTTATCGCCGGCGAATCGTGGGATCAGGACTCGCTTCCGGCAAGCCTGCACGACCTTGCCGAACGCCTCAAGCGCCGCGAAAGCTTTTCCAATCTGCTGGTTTGCGTCACGATCAACGGAGCGCAACGCTGGTGGGAACTTTCGGGCACGCCCAAACTCGACGATAGCGGTGCGTTCGACGGTTTTCGCGGGGTCGGATCGGATGTCACCGAGCAGCGCGAAAGCTCGGAAAAGATCGCCTATCTTGCCCGCTACGATACGCTGACCGGTCTGCCGAACCGGACGATGCTGACCGAAGGGCTGGGAGAAGCAATGAGCTACGCCGAGAAATGGCGGACACGCTGCGCGTTCTTGATGATCGACCTCGACCGCTTCAAGGCGGTCAACGATACGCTGGGCCATCTCGTCGGCGACAAGCTTCTCGCCCGCGTGTCACAGCGGCTGCAGGATCAAATCACCGAGAACGAAATCTGCGGGCGGCTCGGCGGCGATGAATTCGCTGTTGTCATCCGCGATGCCTCCGATCTCGACAGGGTCCAGGAAGTTGCGCAGCGTGTGATCGACTGTCTCTCGGAACCGTATCTGGTCGATCATCATACGCTCTACGTCGGCGCCAGTGTCGGCTCGGCGATTGGTCCGCGTGACGGGGCAACTGTCGAAACATTGATGCGGAACGCCGACCTTGCCCTTTATCGTTCCAAGGACGAAGGTGGCGGTGTTCATTCCACCTATGAGCCGGCGCTCCATGCGCAGGCCGAGGAGCGGCGCAAGCTGGAGTTCTCGCTTCGCCGGGCGCTCGAACGTGACGAATTCATTCTGAACTACCAGCCGGTGGTCGATGCGGTGAGCGAGAAACTTGTCAGCTTCGAAGCACTGATCCGCTGGAACAGCGAGGAACACGGCTTGGTCAGCCCGGCGAAATTCATTCCGCTGGCTGAAGACACACGGTTGATCGTCCCGATTGGCGAATGGGTGCTGCAGGAGTCGTGCCGTCAGGCGATGAAATGGCCGCATCCGATCAAGGTTGCCGCCAACGTGTCGGGCGAGCAGCTGCTCGATCCCAATTTCATCCCCAGTATCGTCTCAGCCCTATCGACCAGCGGGCTACCGGCGAGCCGGCTGGAAATCGAAGTCACGGAAAGCATCTTCGTGCGCGAAGCGGGCCTGGCCCGCACGGCACTTGAACAGGTGATGGCGCTTGGTTGCAGTGTTGCGCTTGATGACTTCGGCACCGGATATTCGTCGCTTGGCTACATTCGAAATCTGCGATTCTCGACGATCAAGGTGGACCGCAGCTTCGTCCAGGGTGCAGCGGTGGGAAGCCCGGAGAGCCTGGCGATCATCCGTGCGGTCGTCGCCATGGCTGACAGCCTGGAGATGTCGACCACCGCCGAAGGCGTGGAGAACGAGGCGGAACTGGCGATCGTGCGGGAACTTGGCTGCAAGAAAATTCAAGGCTATTATTTTGGCCGACCCATGTCTGCGTTCGATACCGAAACGCTGTTCCGGCAGAAACGGCGATCCAATCCGGCCCAGGCGCCAATGGCGATCAGGGCCTGATCGGGCGGAGCCTTCAGGCCCGCGCCAGCCCTTTCACGGCACTTTCGAACAGCGCGCGACCATCGGTGCCGCCATGGGCCGCTTCGATCCCCCGTTCGGGGTGCGGCATCATGCCCAGGACATTGCCGGCTGCATTGAGCACGCCGGCGATCCCGCGAGCCGAGCCGTTGACCGGTTCGGCATAGCGCAGCGCAATCCGGCCTGCTGCCTCAAGGCGGTCGAGCGTGGCATCGTCGGCGAAATAATTTCCGTCATGATGGGCGACGGGGAGGGTGATCCGCTGGCCGCTGGTATAGCCGGCAGTGAACAGCGACTGGCTGTTGTCGACCGTCAGAGCCACTTCTCGGCAGACGAAGCGGATGCCGGCATTGCGCATTAGTGCGCCGGGCAGCAGCCCCGCCTCGGTCAGCACCTGAAAGCCGTTGCACACGCCCAGCACGGGCACGCCGCGGGTGGCGGCATCGACCACCGCGCGCATGACTGGCGAGCGCGCCGCCATCGCCCCCGAGCGCAGATAGTCGCCGTAGGAAAAGCCGCCGGGCAGGGCGATGAAATCGAGGCCGGAGGGCAATTCGGCATCGCCGTGCCAGACACGGAAGGGGGCAGCGCCGGAAATTTTCTCCAGCGCATCGGCCATGTCCCGGTCGCAGTTCGAGCCAGGGAAGGTAATTACGGCGGAGCGGAACGCGCTCATGCCTGGGCCTCGGGGTCCATCCGCTCGATCCGGTAGTTCTCGATCACCATGTTGGCGAGCAGCTTGCGGCACATTTCATCGAGTGCCGCATCGGTGACGTCGGGGTCCACCGCCAGCTCGATCAACTTGCCGGCGCGCACGTTTTTCACCCCGGTAAAGCCCAGTCCCTCCAGCGAATGCTGGATGGCGCGGCCTTGCGGGTCGAGCACACCGGGCTTGAGGCTTACGGCTATGCGAACTTTCATCATGGAAGGCCTCATCCAACTTCGGCTGGTCGACAAGTCGCCAAGTGCCTTGCGGCTAGAGCGGCGATTGGGAAATATTAATCACCTATTCCCCAAACCGTCTTTCCTGAACTTGTCGAAGGACTGCTTTTTCTTCAGGCGGTTGTTCACCAGGCTTGAAGAAAAGGACAGTGCTTCGACAAGCTCAGCATAGACGGATTTTGGGTCAGATAATCGGGACGATACTGTAGCGAAGCTTGGATGAGGGTGCAAGCAGACAGGCCTCTACTTTACCCAATTCAGCCCGATTTCCTCGTAGAATTCACGCGTTTCCGCCCAGTCTTCCTCCACCCGCACATGCAGGAACAGGTGGACCTTTACCCCCAGCAATTCGGCCAGCTCCTTGCGCGCCGCCTCGCCGATCGCCTTGATCCGCGCGCCGCCCTTGCCCAGCACAATGCTCTTCTGGCTATCGCGGGCGATGACGATCTGCTGGTGTATTTCGAGCGAGCCGTCCTTGCGGGCGGCGTAGCTTTCGGGCCGCACCAGGCTGTCATAGGGCAGCTCGTCGTGCAACTGGCGGTAGAGCTGTTCGCGGGTGATCTCGCAGGCGAGCAGGCGTTCGCTGGCGTCGGAGACCTGATCCTCCGGATAATGCCACGGGCCTTCGGGCATGAGCTCCGCCAGCCGCGCCTTGAGCTGCGGCACGCCGTCGCCGGTCAGCGCCGAGACGAAGAACACCTCGTCGAAGCCGGCCTGCTGGGTCAGCTCCTGCGCGGCGACCAGCAGCGGTTCCTTGGCGCAGGCATCGACCTTATTGAGCACCAGCAGCTTGCGTTCGGGCCGGGTCACGAGCGATTCGAGGATCGGCTCGAGATCGTCGCGGCGCTTCTTGCGCGCATCGACGACCAGCAGGATAGCATCGGCCGCATGTGCCCCCTCCCACGCGGCGGCGACCATGGCGCGGTCGAGCCGGCGCTTGGGGCTGAAGATGCCGGGTGTGTCGGCGAGGATGACCTGGGTTCGGACCCCCTCGGCCTCGGCGATCGCGATGCCCATCAGCCGCGCGCGGGTGGTCTGCTTCTTGGCGCTGACGATGGCGACTTTCTGGCCGACCAGCGCGTTGACCAGAGTCGATTTGCCGGCATTGGGCGCGCCGATCACGGCGACCACGCCGCAGCGGTCGCTGATAAGGTCAACCATGAAACAAAAATCCGGATTCCCTGAGCTTGTCGGACTCGGAGAGGGCGCGCAGCGCCAACGGCTGCATTCTTCTTCGTGCGGGGCAACCTAATACAAGAAGCAAGGACAGTCCTTCGACAAGCTCAGGATAGTCGGATTTCGGGAAGGAAATTGGGCCCGAAGTCATGAAAATCGCTCCAGAAAGGCCGTCGCGGCGGCGGTTTCGGCATCCTGCTTGCTGTTGCCCGAGCCCTCCGCTTCGCCGACACCATTGACGCAGACCGCGACAGTGAAATGCGCGGCATGATCGGGGCCGGAGCGGTCGTGCACGCGGTATTGCGGGGTCTTGCGTTTGTTTGTTGCCGCCCATTCCTGCAGCGCTGATTTGGGATGTTTGACGCTGCCGGCCAAGCCGGTGACCGCATCGGACCAAAGCCCGCGCACCATTGCCCGCGCAGCCTCATAGCCGTGAGCGACGAAACAGGCGCCGATCAGCGCTTCCATGACGTCGCCAAGAATATTGTCGCTGTCCTGGGCGCCGTCGTCGCGTGCCTGCTTGCCGAGCCGGATATGGGCCCCAAGCCCTATGTCCCGGGCGATGCTGGCGCACATCGTCCGGCTCACCAGCGCGTTGAGCCGCTGCGACAGCTTGCCCTCATCGCCGGTGCCCAGGTCATGCAGCCATTCGGCGACGGCCAGCCCGAGCACCCGGTCGCCGAGGAATTCGAGCCGCTCGTAATTGCGCGCCTGCCCGGTGCTGCCGTGGGTAATCGCTTCCAGCCAAAGGCTTTCGTCGACCGGTGCCCGCCCGGCGATGCGAGTGAGGAAGGCGTGGGTGTCCTCCTCGAGCATCACCTTCAGAACGTGCCGCCGATCCGGTTCCACCGCGCGGCGGTAAACCAGGTCCAGGGCTTAAGCCAGGACGACGAGCCGTCGGTCGAGAACATCATTACCTTTGCGCGGCCGATCAAATTCGCCTGCGGCACGATCCCGATGCCCTGGCCGGCGACGGCGGGGAAGCGGCTGTCCATCGAATTGTCGCGGTTGTCGCCCATCAGGAACAGGCTTGATTCGGGAACGACGACGGGCGGCGTATTGTCCTGCGGGGTCTCGCCGAGATCGAGCACATCATAACTGCGCCCACCGGGCAGGGTTTCGCGGTAGCGCGGATAGCGGCAGACCTGCTTGCCTTCCGGCGTGGCGGCTTGAAATTCCGGGAGGTAGCAATGGCTGTTGGGCGAGACGGGAAGCTCGAAGTCAGCGATCTTCTGCTTCGGCACCGGCTGGCCATTGAGATACAACTGGCCGCCGATCATCTGTATTTGATCGCCCGGGAGGCCGATCACCCGCTTGATGTAATCAACATCATTGTCCGGCGGCGCTTTGACGATGACGATGTCGCCCCGTTCCGGCTGACCCGCGAAAATCCGGCCCGGGATCAGCGGCAGACTGAACGGCAGCGAATAGGAAGAGAAGCCATAGGGCCATTTGGCTGCGAGCAGATAGTCGCCGTTCTGCAGCCGCGGCAACATCGATTCGCTCGGGATGTTGAACGGCGAGAAAATGAAGCTGCGGAACACCGCGACGATCAGCACCAGCTTGATCAGGAAGACGAAGAAACTATCCTCCTTCTTGGCTGGCTTGGCCGGGTGGGACAAAACTTCGTCGGGCGCGGCGGGTAGGGTGTCGGGCATGGCCGTGACCCATGTTGGCCGCCGGCCCGCGCGTCAAGTCCGTTCGCATTTAGACAAGCTCGTACCAAGGGAACCGCAATGCCGCCGGCGCGTCTATCGCCTTGGTTTTCGCAAATGCAGCATGCATAGATCATGCAGCGCAGATAGGGGCGACGGAATGGGCGATTTGACTCAAGCGTGGGAAAAGCTCGGCTCGTTGCCCCGGCCGAGGCTGGCCGAATTGTTCGCCGGCGATGCGGAGCGCGCTGGACGGCTGGCGCAGCGGCTTGAGTTTCCGGACGGCGGGATTTTGTTCGACTGGTCGAAGACGCATCTTGATACAGCCCATCTCGACGCATTCTGCGTACTCGCCGAGGCGGCGGGTTTCGCTGCCAAGCGCGATGCCCTGTTCGACGGCGAGATCGTCAATCCGAGCGAACACCGCGCCGCCGAACATACCGCCCAGCGCGGGATCGGGCGCGATAGCAGTGTCGAGGAAGCCGGCGCTCTGCAGGCCCGGATGCGCTCGCTGGTCGAGGCGATCCACTGCGGGGCGCTGGGCGAAGTGCGGCACCTGATCCACATCGGCATTGGCGGCTCGGCGCTGGGACCGGCGCTGGCGATTGACGCTCTTGGGCGCGACGGCGCGCTGGTCGATGTCCATGTCGTCTCGAACATCGATGGCTGCGCGCTGGAGGCCGCCTTCGCCCGCTGCGATCCGGCGCACACTCTGATCGCCATCGCCTCCAAGACCTTCAGCACCATCGAGACCATGACCAACGCCGCCAGCGCGCTCGCCTGGCTTGGCGAGAACGGCGAGGCCGATCCTTACGGGCGCGTGGTGGCGCTGACCGCATACCCCGAGAAGGCGGTTGAATGGGGGGTGGACGAAACCCGCGTGCTGCCCTTCCAGGAGACGGTCGGCGGGCGCTATTCGCTGTGGTCGTCGATCGGTTTTCCGGTGGCGCTGGCGCTCGGCTGGGACGGGTTCGCCGAAATGCTCGACGGCGCGGCGGCGATGGACCGCCACTTCCTTGACAGCGAGCCGGCGGACAATCTGCCGCTGCGCGCCGCCTTCGCCGATCTCTATTACACGCGCCTGCGCGGCTGCGAGACCCGCGCCTGTTTCGTCTATGACGAGCGCCTTCGGTTGCTGCCTTCCTACCTCCAGCAGCTGGAAATGGAATCCAACGGCAAGTCGGTCACGGTGGATGGCGCGCCGGTCTCCGGCCCGACCGCGCCGATTACCTGGGGCGGTACCGGCACCGACGCACAGCATGCGATGTTCCAGCTTCTTCATCAGGGCACCCATCTGGTGCCGGTCGATTTCATCGCCGCGATCGCGCCGGGCGATGCGCTGGACCCCGCGCATCACCGCATCCTGCTGATGAACTGCTTTGCGCAGAGTGCCGCGCTGATGGCTGGCCAGAGCAGCGCCGATCCTGCCCGCGCCTATCCCGGCGACCGGCCCTCCGCGACGATGCTGCTCGACGAGCTCAATCCGGCCAGCTTCGGCGCGCTGATCGCTTTTCACGAGCACCGGACCTTCGCCAATGCCGTGCTGATGGGGATCAACCCGTTCGACCAGTTCGGGGTCGAGCTGGGCAAGGACATCGCCAGGCAGATCGAGAGCGGCAGTGCACGCTTCGATCCTTCGACTGAGGCTTTGCTGGCCGCAGCCGGGATCAGCCCATGACGTTCAATCCGGATATCGAGGAAACCACCGGCCAGTGCCATTGCGGCGCTGTAAAGTTCCGTGTCCGGCTGCAAGACGGCTTGCGCCGGGTGGCGCGCTGCAACTGCTCGATATGCCGGATGAAGGGCGCGGTGATGGCCTTCGCCAGCCTTGGCAGCCTCGAAATTAGCGAGGGCGAAGAGCTGCTCTCCACCCATCAGTTCCACACCATGACGGCGAAGCACCATTTTTGCTCGCGTTGCGGCATCCACCTGTTTCACCAGCGCCGCATCGTTCCGGGGCTTTATGCCGTGAATGTTGCGGTTCTTGACGGAGTGAGCCCGTTCGATTTCGGCGATGTGCCAGTGCTCGACGGGGAGAACCATCCTCGGGATACCGGCGGCGCGGAGCTGAAATTGATCGGGCATCTGCGCTTCGAACCCGATTAGCCCGCCGCGCCGCTTTCAGTACCCTGCAAATCCGATTGGCAAAGCCGCACCGTCTGGCCATAGGCTGAGCTATGGCCAAATTCGACTACGACCTATTCGTCATCGGCGCCGGTTCGGGCGGCGTGCGTGCCAGCCGGGTGGCGGCGGCGCACGGCGCGCGTGTCGCCGTCGCCGAAGAATACCGGATCGGCGGCACTTGCGTAATCCGCGGCTGCGTACCCAAGAAGCTGCTGGTTTATGGCTCGCAGTTCGCCGAGGAACTGAGCCACGCGGCGGGCTTTGGCTGGACGCTAGGCGAAATGACGTTCGACTGGGCCGCTTTGCGCGATTTCGTTGCGCGCGATGTCGACCGGCTGGAGAAGGCCTATACGGCGACGCTGGACAACAACCAGGTAGCGCATTTCCACGAGCGGGCGGTGGTCACCGGCCCGAATTCGCTGCGGTTTGCCGGCGGGCGCGAGATTACCGCCGGGCACATCCTGGTCGCGGTCGGCTCCTGGCCGGTGATGCCCAAGTTCTCCGGCAGCGAGCATTGCATCACCTCCAACGAGGTGTTTCACTTGCCCGAATTGCCGCGCCGTGTGTTGATCCAGGGGGCGGGCTACATCGCCATGGAGTTTGCCGGCATCTTTAACGCGCTCGGCTGCGGGGTGACCGTGGTCAACCGCAGCGACCAGATCCTGCGCGGCTACGAAGAGGCGCTGCGCGACCGCCTGTTGCAGATCACCATGTCGCGCGGCATCGATTACCGCTTCAACAGTCCGATCGAACGGGTGGAAAAGCTGGAAGATGGCGCATTTTGCGTCACCACCAAGGGCCACGATCCGGTAACCGCCGACATTGTGCTGATCGCCACCGGCCGGCGGCCGAACACCGGCGGGCTTGGGCTCGACAGCGCCGGAATCGCGCTTGGCGCCAATGGCGAGATCCTGGTGGATGAATACAGCCGCACCGCTTGCCCCAGCATTTATGCGGTCGGCGACGTGACCGACCGGGTGCAGCTTACCCCGGTCGCCATTCGCGAGGGCCAGGCGTTTGCCGACACCGTGTTCGGCAACCGGCCAACGACAGTCGATCATGCGACGATCCCCTCGGCGGTTTTCTCGCAGCCCCCGCTGGCCGGGGTCGGGCTGACCGAGGCGGAAGCGCGCGGAGCATTCCGCGATATCAAGGTCTTCAC
>JANLQW010000116.1:0-3245 GCA_031368085.1 Novosphingobium sp.
ACGTCGCCAGCGCCACCGCCGACAAGATCCGCGCCAACAGCGAAATCGCCGACCTCGGCCTCGCGCTCGGCTGCGGCACGCGAAAGGACTGCAACCCCGACCAACTGCGCTACGACCGCGTCATCATCATGACCGAAGCCGACGTCGACGGCTCGCACATCGCAACGATGCTGATGACCTTCTTCTTCCAGGAAATGCCCGACATCGTGAGGCGCGGGCATTTGTACCTGGCGCAACCTCCGCTCTACCGCCTGACCGCCGGCGCCACCTCGGCCTACGCCCGCGACGACGCCCACCGCGCCGAACTGGAAGCGACCACGTTCAAAGGCAAGAAGGTCGATGTCGCGCGGTTCAAGGGCCTCGGCGAGATGAACCCCTCGCAATTGCGCGAAACCACGATGGCCCCGGCGACGCGGGGGCTCTTGAAGGTCACGCTACCGCCCGAGGCCGAGGGGCGCGCGGCGGTGAAAGACTTGGTCGAACGGCTGATGGGGCGTAACCCGGAGCACCGGTTTCACTTCATCCAGAACCGGGCGGGGGAGTTGGACCCGGAGATGATCGATGCGTAATGGAGGCCATTGACCCTCCTCTTCAGGGGAGGGGCAGCGAGACTTGGCAGCTTGCTGCCTAGTCGCAGCGGGGTGGGGCGGTGCCTCCTGGTGTCACCCAGCGGCGAGGCCCCACCCCAACCTCTCCCCTGAAGAGGAGTGGCTTAAGGTAGGTTCGACTTGACGTAACTACGGCAATGCCGGAACTAAGCATCATGGACAAAGAGGACTTTGAAGGACTGATCGCCGGACTGCGCGATGTGGCGGCTTATCAGCGCGGCGCGCGCGAAGGTTTCATTACCCATGTCCCGCCCAGCGTCGACGTCCGTTCGATCCGCAACCAGCGCGGCCAGACGCAGGCTGTCTTCGCCCGCACTTACGGCTTCAGCGTCGCCGCCATCCGCGACTGGGAACAAGGCCGCCGCCAGCCCGAACGCGCCGCGCGGGTTCTGCTGGCGATGATCGCCCATGCGCCAGAGGCGGTGGAACGGGTAATGCGGGAGATTTGAGCATCGAAGGGTTGCTGCGTAGAGCGCCTGTAGCGAACGCGGCTTGAATTGAGTATCATGTCCCCGGCATTCCGAGTATCATGTCCCCGGCATTCCAGATTGGTGTCCCTGGAATTGGTGAACACTGCAGCAAAGTGCTACGCGACTTGCGACGTCGTGCATTTTTGTTTCAAAAGCACAGTCACTGGCTAGGAGGGATTGCTATTGACCGACGCTCTGATTCTTGAGACGTTGAAATATTCTGGCTTCGCTTTGGCGGCAGCCTCAGCGATCTGGGGTATGCTCCGCAAGACCACGTTCGAGGATCCACAGGGCCACAAGCGACTAACACCCGCGGGTTATGTCGCGATCGCGATCACGCTGGGGGCGGTAATGATCGCAGCCAGTTCATACGGCTTCGAGACGTTAATTAAAGACAAGGCGGAAGAGGCGAAGGCCGTTGAGGCCAAAGCGAAAGTGGCTCAGGCGATTGCCGAAAAGTTGGAGTCGGACCGCCGCGACGAGCGAACCTTGTTGAGCCGTGCGCTCGATCGGGCAGAAGCGGCGGAGTTACGGACTGCCGCCGCCAACCAGCGCAACATTTCCCTCTCTATCGCTGCGCGTCAACTCGCGCTGGCCCGCGACGTCAGCAGGGGAGCTGTTGCAAACCTCGCCAAGACGGACCGAGCTCTGGCCCAGATAGGACGCGCATTGCAACCAGCCGACATGGTTCGCGTGCAAATTGTCTGGAGCGTGAAGCAGAGCGTAACCCTCAGCCCAATCCTGAGGGCAAAAATTGACTGGGTAGTGGAGGCCTTCGGCCATCTTGACACGTTATCGGACTCCGAAAGGGCTCAACTTAAGGGTATATACGTGAAGTATGAATCGGATAACTCGGCCAAACTCTCTTCCCTCCGCGCCAAGCCGAGCAGTTTCATTTACCCGGTTCCCGAAGAGGACGGTAGTGTCTTCGCTGACATTGGCTTCTCAGGTGGCATGTTCACATTTCTCTCTCCCACGCACGCGCAACGCCTCGTTGGCGGGAATGGTGAACACGAACTGTGGGAGCTGTATGATAAAGGCGACTATGCCTTCGAGTTGCCAGGCGACACGGTTACCGCAATCGAGTTTGTGCTGCAAACTGGCGGCGTGCGGGTCACGAGCGAAGGCCAAGCCGATCCTGCAACTGTCATTCGGAGCGGCGAGCTGGTCGCCGTCCAGGATTTCGAGGAGGCGACCCTAGTCATTTTCCGGCCCGGTGTGTTCGCAGTGGACGATGTTACGCCGAACTTCAGGAAGAGTTTGTTGGATAGGATGCGCCCGTCGTTCCTGTCTCTATCGCTCAGCGGGCGCAATTATTGGTTTGGTGAGAGCGAATTCCGCAAAGTGCGCATGCGCGATGGGACGGCTTGGATAGTCAGTGGGATCGGTGAGCACAGGCAGTGAACGGTCGGAATATCGAGGCTCAGCGGTTCGGAGGAAGGTTAAGGTGGGGCGTTCCGGTGCCAGGTGAAAGACCCCCAACCTCACCCCAGCCATCGCTGCACATCCCTCGATTTGTGCAGCACGCGCTGGACGATGATCCGACCCGCAGCGATGTCGTAGAAGATGCGGTGGCTGCCGCGGGGAAACGAGCGGATCGACGGGCGGAATTCGGAATGGAGGTAGCCGATCTCCGGATACTGGGCGAGCAGCGCGAAGCTGTCGTCGAACCCTGCGACGTAAGTCTCGGCCCGCTCCCAGCCGAACATTTCGGAGCCATAGTCGATGATGCTGACGAAATCGGCGTCAGCGAGGCGGCTGATTTCAATTACCAGCACCGGCTTCATGCTTGGCCCTGGCTTCGGCGACGATGTCCTGCAACGACCGGTCGCTGACCCCGGAATCGCGCCCGGCCTGAATCTCCGCGCGCAACCAATCGAGCCGGTTACGCTCGCGCTGGTCCTGCCGCACCAGATCGCGCAAGTAGTCGCTGCTGCTGGCGTAGCTGCCGTCGGCGACGCGGGATTCGACCCAGGCTTTGAGCTTGTCGGGGATCGAAATGTTCATCTGGGCCATGCGGGGCAAGATGGCCAATGCGCGTTAATTGTCAATAAGCGTGCGAATTCACACCGGCGCGCGCGCCCCTCTCCACCGCACAAAGCCGCTTGCCTAGCCGCGCGCTGCAACCTATCCGCTTAACCGAACGGTTAAACGAACAGGACTCGCC
>JANLQW010000121.1:0-6760 GCA_031368085.1 Novosphingobium sp.
ACCGCATCCGCTTGTGCGAGCATCTTGAGCCTGCCTACCAGTGGGACGAGGGCGACATCTTCATCAACCCGCTGCCCAATTTTCATCTGCTGTCAATCGGCATCGCCCTCCAGTGCCTCTACAACGGCGTTGCGATCTCGATCGTGCGACAGTTCGATCCCGCAGTCGTCCTTGGCACAATTGAGCGTGACCGCCCGACGCTGCTGACGCTCACGCCGACGATGATCCAGATGCTGCTCGATCATCCCAACGCGGCTTCCGCCGATTTCTCGTCGCTGCGCCTCACGCTCTATGCCGGATCGCCGATTTCGCTCGGCTTGATCAAGCGGGCCATCGCTATGATGCCGGGCAAATTCATGCAGTTCTACGGCGCGACCGAAGCCAGTGGGGCTTTCTCCATCTTGCGCCCTGACGAGCACGATCTCAATGACGAAGCCAGGCTGCAAAGCTGCGGCCGGCCGCTGCCGCTCATCCAATTCCGCATCGTCGATGCCGAGGGCAACGATGTCGCCGATGGCGAGCCGGGCGAACTGCTGATCCGCGCTCCTGCCATTACCGCCGGATACTGGAACCAGCCCGACACCACCGCCAAGGCCATCAAGCATGGCTGGTACAGCTCCGGCGATGTCGCGCGCCGCGATGCCGAGGGGCTTTATTACATCGTCGACCGGATGAAGGACATGATCGTCTCGGGCGGCGAAAACATCTACTCCGCCGAAGTCGAAAACGCACTTTCCACGCATCCGGAAGTTGCCGCCGTGGCCGTGATCGGAGTGCCCGACCCGCGCTGGGGCGAAGCGGTGAAGGCTTGTGTCGTCCGCATGGCCGGCAGCGCAGTCGATGAAGCCGCATTGCTTTCCCATGCCCGCGAGAAGCTGGCTGGTTACAAGGTTCCCAAGAGTGTCGACTTCCTGGAGAGCTTCCCGCTGGTGCCGAGCGGCAAGGTCTCCAAGGTCGAATTGCGCGCGCCATATTGGCGCGGCAATGACCGCGGCGTGGGATGATCCATCCCCGGCCGGATCAGCTCCCACCCGGTCAATTCGAGGCGGCGGCGTTTCAGCGCTTTGGGCTCGGGCGGTTTGCTAAAAAGCGTATAGACGAGACCTTGCCGCCGGTCCTTGCTGTGCGCGGCAACGTGGCAAACGCAGTGGAATTGTGGGACCAGTTAGCCAAACTGCCCCGCCACGAACAGACCAGCGATTTCCATTGCGTCACCACCTGGTCGGTCCGCAATCTCCACTGGTCGGGCTATCGCTTTGCCGATTTCCATCACCAGCTTGCCTTGCCGCTCGCTGCACCAGCGGCGGCTGCCACTTTTGTGGTGATGCGCGGCAGCGACGGATATCGCTGCGCGCTGCCGCTGGGCGACCTGCTGGCACCAGACGTGATGCTTGCCGACCGGCTGGACGGAAAGCCGCTCGGCGTCGAGCACGGTGCAATGCTGCGCATGATCGCGCCAGCGCATTACGGCTACAAGAGTGTCAAACACCTGATCGCCATCGAATATTGGACTGACCGGCGGCACTACCGGTTCCCGTGGCCCTACCCTGGCTTCATGGACCACCCGCGCGCCCGCGTTGCTTGCGAAGAACGCGGCCGCTGGGTGCCCAATGCGCTGCTGCGGCCTGCCTACCGGCTGTTCATTCCCCCTGCGATCAGGGGTGGGACGTGATAACAATTGCTCTTGCCAAGCGTGACCGGAAGCGTTGTCCGGTCAATAAGCCTCACTCGCTCTTTCCGGTTCGGCCGAGGAATCGTTCGCGCACAACGAGGTAGAGCGGGAAGGCAAAGCACGTGCCGAAGAACGACAGGGCGACGAAAATCCACCCCTGCCGCGCGCCCAGCCCGATACGCTGGCTGTCGCCCACAACCCAGATCATAAACACCAGCCAGGCAGCGAGAATGTCGATGGTGATGAAGGCGGCGGCGCTGCCCGAGTTGTAGGCATCCATGAAGAAACTGGGCAAGTTGAGCAGATTGCCGCCGCCAGCCGTCCAGGCCAGGCCATGCGACCAGGCCGCGACCAACGATCCTATGGCAATTACGACATATACGAGATGTTTGATGCTGATCGACACGATTCCTTCTCCCCTAAATTACGCGGTCATTCCCATTTCTGCACGCGCCCGGGCGTATTCGCCTGCCAGCCGGTCGACGTAGGCCCGCGCCGGTTCGGTGCGTTTGACCGCACCAATTCCCTGGCCCGCGCTCCAGATTTCCTTCCAGGCCTTGGCATTGTCGCCGCCGCCGTCGATGTTGATGCCCTTGCCTTCGGCCCGTTTGAGGTCTGCCGGATCGAGTCCGTGCTCGACCAGCGAGGGGCGCAGGAAATTGGCGTCGACCCCGGTAAAGCAGTTCGTGGTAACAATATCGGCGGCACTGCCGTCGACGATCATCCGCCTGAAACCTTCCTGCGTATTGGCCTCGCTAGAGGCGAGGAACGGCGAGCCGACATAGGCAAGATCCGCGCCCAGCACTTCGGCAGCCAGCACCGATCTGCCCGTGGCGATGCAGCCGGCAAGCAGCAGCAGTCCGTCCCACCACTCCCGGATTTCCTGCATCAGCGCAAATGGCGAGAGGTCGCCGGTATGCCCGCCCGCCCCGGCTCCGACGGCGATGATCCCGTCGACGCCGAGTTCGGCGCATTTCTGCGCGTGGCGATGCTTGATCACGTCCTGGAACACCAGGCTGCCGTTGGCTTGCAACTGCCTGACCAGGTCGCCATTGGCCGCGAGCGCCAGCACAACAATTGGCACCTTGTGTTTCAGCACAATTTCAAGGTCGGCCCCGAGCCGCGAGTTGCTGGCATGGGCTACCAGGTTGATCGCATAGGGCACGTCGCCGACGCTGGCGGCGATCCGCGCAATGTCTTCATCGAGCGCAGCGGTCGAGCGCGGATTCAGGGCAGGCATCGAGCCGATGATCCCGGCCTGGCACTGCGCGATGACCAGGTCCGCGGTCGAGGCGATAAACATCGGCCCCGCCATGACCGGAATGCGCAAGCGGGATCGCAGGCGTCGAGCAATTTCCTGATGGTTGGTCATCAGGCCGCTTTTCCGTCCGACATGCCCATTGTGAAGACCCTCCCCAAGCCCAAGTTTCGCAGCGTACCGGTTGACAGCGGCTTCGTCTTTCGTAAACAGGTTCACTAATGATTGGCAAGCGGCGACTGCGCTGGCGTCGGGTTGGGAGAATGGCAGATGCAAGCTCGGGATGTTTTTCGCGACGACGCGCTCGCGGGCAAAGTCATTCTCGTCACCGGCGGGGGCGGCGGACTCGGGCGCGAGATCGCGCATGGCCTGTCTGGCCGCAAGGCGAAAGTCCACATCTGCGGGCGGCGGCAAGGCCTGCTCGATGATACGGCCGGAGAAATTTCGCGCCTCACCGGCTCTCCCGTTCATGCCCATCCCTGCGACATCCGCGATGCCGACGCCGTCGACGCCATGATCGAGGCGATCTGGCAGGATGCGCCCCTGACCGGCCTGGTCAACAACGCCGCCGCCAATTTCATTTCGCCGACCAAGGATCTGTCCGCGCGGGGTTTTCGGGCGATTACCTCCACAGTAATGGACGGCAGCTTCCACGCCACGCTATCCTGCGGCAAGCGCTGGATCCGTGACGGCATTCCCGGCTCGGTTGTTTCCAACCTCGTCACCTGGGTGTGGACGGGTTCGGCCTTTGTCGTGCCCTCGGCGATGGCCAAGACGGCAATACATGCCATGACGATGAGCCTCGCCGCCGAGTGGGGCCCTTATGGCATCCGGCTCAACGCCACCGCGCCCGGCCCCTTCCCCACCGAAAGCGCGTGGGAAAAGCTCAATCCGATTCCCGATACAACTTCTTCAGTGACCAGCGCGGAAACGGTGCCGATGCGCCGGTTCGGCAGGATGCCAGAACTGATCAACCTCGTCACCTTCCTGCAGTCCGACGCCTGCGACTATCTCACCGGCCAGACGATCGCTATCGATGGTGGCCAGCACCTCGCCGGACCCAATACCTTCGCCGACCTGTCCAACCTCACGCCCGAACAATGGCAGGCGGCGCGCGAGGCGATTGCCGCTTCGACTGCCAAGGAAAAGACCCAGCGATGATCGAACGCACCCTTTTCACCTCCGAGCATGACATGTGGCGCGAATCCGTGCGCCGCTTCGTCGAGAAGGAGATTGTCCCCTTCCACGCCCAATGGGAAAAGGACGGCATCGTCCCGCGCGCACTGTGGCTGAAGGCTGGCGAAGCCGGACTGCTGTGCTGCACCGTTCCCGAAGAATATGGCGGCCTGGGCCTCGATTATCTGTTTGACGTGGTGGTCTTTGAGGAATTGTGGCGTGTCGGCGCTAGCGGTCCGGGCTTCCTGATCCATACCGACCTTGTCGCAACCTACATCCTCTCGTTCGGCAGCGAAGAACAGAAGCGGCAATGGTTGCCGAAAATGGTCAGGGGCGAGGCGATCGGCTCGCTTGGCATGACCGAACCCCATGCTGGCAGCGACCTGAAGGCCATTCGCACCCGCGCCGAAAAAGATGGCGACGATTTCGTCATCAACGGCCAGAAGGTTTTCATCTCCAACGGTCAGATGTGCGACGTGCTGGTGCTGGCAACCAAGACCGACAGCGCCGCCGGGGCCAAGGGCGTGACACTGTTTCTGGTCGATTGCAGCCTGCCCGGCTTCAAGCGCGGCCAGAACCTCGACAAGTTGGGGATGAAGGCGCAGGATACATCGGAGCTGTTCTTCGACAATCTGCGGGTGCCCGCCTCCGCCATGCTCGGCAGCGAGGGCGAAGGCTTCAAGCTGATGATGACCAAGCTGCCGCAAGAACGCCTTGCTCAGGCTGTCCGTTCGGCGACGGTGATCGAAACGATGATCGAATGGACGGTCGACTATACCGCGGAACGCAAGGCTTTCGGCCACACAATCGCCGACTTCCAGAACACCCAGTTCGTGCTTGCCGACCTCAAGGCCCGCAGCGTCATGGCGCGGGTCTTCACCGATCGCTGCATCGAGCTGTTCATGCGCGGCGAACTTGATCCCGTCGATGCGGCAATGGTCAAGATGACCACCTCGGAACTGCATTGCGACGCGGCCGACAAGTGCCTGCAGCTGTTCGGCGGCTGGGGCTATATGTGGGAATATCCGATCACCCGCGCCTATGCCGACGCACGCATCATCAAGATTGCGGGCGGCTCAATCGAAGTGATGAAGACGATCATCGCGCGCGAGATGTTCAAGGGCAGGCTGAGCCGCAGCAAGTGATGTATATCTCGCCAACCCCTATAGCGCTTGCGGCCGGCGATCATGCGGAACTGTCACATTCCGAAGCAACCCGCATACAGGAAAATCTCGACGCCAATCTGCGGTTCGGCTTTCTCATCCACGATGTCTCGCGGTTGCGGCGCATTGTCATCGACCGTGCGCTCAAGCCGCTAGGCCTCACGAGGTCGCAGTGGTGGGTGCTGGCCTTCCTCTCACGCCAGGACGGCATGACGCAGACCGCGCTGGCGGCCGACCTCGATCTTACCAAGGTCGCCATCGGCGGGCTGATCGATCGCATCGAAAGCGGCGGTTTCGTCAAGCGGAGTGCCGACCAACACGATGCCCGGGCGCGCAGAGTTCACCTCACGCCGCAAGGACAGAAGCTGGTCGCTACGATCCGCGAAAATGTCGATATCGTCGAGACGGAAATCCTTGCGGCAGTTACCGACGACGAACTCGAAGGTGCCGCCGCCGTGCTGCTGAAAGTCAAGGGCCAGCTGCACGCCATGATCGGCAGCGATACAGAACACCAGGGCGCGCAGTTCTGAGTTGGCGCCGCAATCCAAGGAGGAACATATGAAGGGTTTGACAGGCAAAGTCGCCATCGTAACGGGCGGCGGCCAGGGTATCGGCAGGGCGTTGGTCCTGCGACTGGCGGAAGAGGGCTGTAAGGTTGCCATTTTCGATCTCAGCACAGCCGCGGGCAATGAAACGGCCGCGCTTGCCGGCGATGCCACGGTTCGGACCTGGCAGGTCGATGTCAGCGATTTCGATGCGGTGCAGGCCGCAGTCGAGGCAGTCGAGAACGAACTCGGCCCGGTTTGGGTGCTGGTCAACAACGCCGGGTGGGACAAGCCGCAGCCGTTCCTCGCCACCACTCCCGAATTCTGGGACAAGGTGATCGCGATCAACCTCAAGGGCAATCTCAACACCCATTTTGCGGTTGCTGGCCGGATGGTTCAGCACGGCGGGGGGCGGATCATCAATATCGCTTCGGACGCAGCGAAGGTCGGCACGGCGATGGAGGCGGTCTATTCGGCGTGCAAGGGCGGATTGATCAGCTTTACCAAGTCCATCGCCCGCGAACTGGCACGCAAGAACGTGCTCGCCAACTGCGTCTGCCCAGGGCCGACCAACACCCCGATGATGGCGGAAGTCGCAGGCGAAGGCCCCGATGCCGAAAAGTGGAAAGAGGCGCTGGTGCGTGGTATTCCGCTGCGCCGCATGGGCGAGCCCGAAGACTACGCCGGGATCGTCGCGCTGCTTGCCTCGGACGACGGCGCTTACATTACCGGTCAGGCCATTTCGGTCTCCGGCGGGATGAACATGGTCTGACGCAGCGTCAACGTCCGCATTTGCAAGGAATCAAACATGTCACAGCAATTCGAAGACATCCTGTACGAAGTCCGCGGCCGCGCCGCCTGGATCATCATCAATCGTCCCAAGCTTTACAACGCCTTTCGCGCGCAGACGATCGAAGACCTGATTGCCGCATTCAAGCTGGCGGCT
>JANLQW010000147.1:0-3251 GCA_031368085.1 Novosphingobium sp.
CAGGCCGCTTCCTCGCACACTGTGTTCAGGTTGAGCGAGCGCATCAGATCGCGGGTCTCGGCATAGGCCCTGGAGGTCGGCGCCTTGACGCGAATCCAGTCGGGCTTGCGCTGTCTTAAGGGAGCACTAGAGAGATCGTTCATGCGGTCCATTTAGTGGTGCCGGCCCGACTTGCCAATGGCCGCTGGGGCGAAGTTAAAGGTAGAAGTCGCACGATGGGTTCCACCGCACTGGAGACACTGGCTTCGCCTGTCATTCTCTTCTTCCTGCTCGGTCTGCTGGCTGCCGCGCTCAAATCCGAGCTGGCAATACCCGAAGCCATGGCCAAAGGAATGTCAGTTTACCTGATGGCTGCAATCGGCCTCAAGGGCGGGGTAGCCATAGCAAATTCGGGGGTGACCGGGGAAGTTGCCGCCGCCGTGGCCATCGGCATCATTGCAAGTCTCGGCATTCCCTTCGCCGCCTATGGCCTATTGCGAAACTTCGGCAGGCTGAGCCGCATCAATGCCGGGGCAGTGGCAGCGCATTATGGTTCTGTCAGTGTCGTCACTTTTGTGACGGCCGTAGAAATTCTGAGCGCTATCGGCTTGGCTCCGGCTGGCTATATGGTCGCGGTCCTTGCGGTAATGGAGACTCCGGCAATCCTCTCGGGGCTCTATCTGGCTCGGCGTGGGGTAAAGGCGAGCGAGCAGGATGGTGGCAGTCTTTGGCGTGAGGTGTTCCTCAATGCCTCGGTCGTTCTGTTGCTCGGCAGCTTTGCTATCGGTTGGATTGCCGGCCCTGAAAAGTTCGAGCAAGTGAAGCCGGTGTTCGATACCGGGTTCAAGGGCATACTGTGCCTGTTTCTGCTCGACATGGGGCTGATCGCCGCCCGGCGCCTAATCCAGACACGGGCAATCAACTGGCGGCTGGTGACGCTCGCCATTGTGTTTCCGCTGGTGAATGGCGCCCTGGGCGTCGTGGCGGGGACAGCGATCGGTCTCGACGTCGGATCGGCTGCGGCGTTTGGTGTTTTATGCGCCAGCGCAAGCTATATAGCAGTGCCCGCAGCCATGCGACTTGCCTTGCCCGAGGCGGATCCTGGCATTTATCTGACCATGTCACTATCGCTAAGTTTTCCGTTCAATCTCATCGTAAATATCAGTTTGATCGCCTGGCTCGCCGGTCTGCTGGGGGGAAGCTGAAGGACACCCTATGATTGAAACCGTCATCCGGAAACGGATTGAAATCCTTGCCGATACGCCGCTCGTCCGGCGGATAACTGCCGCGATGGAACGCTGCGAGATAACCGGCTGGACCATATTGCCGGTCAGTTCCGGGCGAGGCCGTGAGGGGGAGTGGCGGGAAGAGCGCGTAACCGGCTCCGACAAGGCGTTGGTTTTGACTGTCGCTTCGCAGGCACGCGCAAGCCGGCTGACGGAGGAACTGGCACCCTTGCTCACCAGCCATGGCTTGCTTCTGACGATGTGGGACGTCGAAGTTATTCGTGGCGAGCGGTTCTGATGCCTGAATTTGCAGTGCTTCTCGACGGTTACCGTAGGTTCCGCGCCAGCGCTTATGCCGCGCAGAAGGAACGCTACGATCAGCTTGCCAATGAAGGTCAGCGGCCAAAGCTGATGGTCATCGCCTGCTCGGACAGCCGCGTCGATCCGGCGCAGATATTCGATGTTGACCCGGGCGAAATTTTCGTCGTTCGCAATGTTGCCGCCCTGGTGCCGCCCTTTGAGACGACCCCGGGCCACCATGGTGTGTCTGCCGCGCTGGAATTCGCAGTGCAGGTACTCGAAGTGCGGCAGATCATCGTCCTGGGTCACGGCCGCTGCGGCGGCTGCAAGGCGGCACTAACGAAGGAGTTGCATGGAACGGAGCCCGGCGAAGGCGGCTTCATCGCCAACTGGATCGCCCTGCTTGACGAGGCGCGGGTGCCGATCGCGGCACAGCTGGGGACCACCGGGCGCGCGGCGGAGCGAGCGATGGAGCAGGCGGGCGTGCGCGTCAGCCTCGCCAATTTGCGTAGCTTTCCTTGCGTTCGGACCAAGGAACGCGACGGCAAGCTGCGGCTGCGCGGTGCGTTCTTTGCGATATCCGATGGCGTGTTACACTTGCTCGACGAGGCAAGCGGTGAGTTTTCGCCGGTGGAATAGTTGCCCCACCCCTAACCCCTCCCGCAAGCGGGAGGGGGATAAGAGCAAATCCTCAGGACGCAGCCGTCCCTGACGCCTTCTGCGCGGCGTAAAGCGACCACAGCTGCGCGATATTGCGGCGCGGGCCCTGCACCTTGGCGAACGACGCCCGGGCGCCAGCATAATTGCCCTGATCGAGCTGGGCAATGCCGAGCCGGGTCTGCAACTTTGGCATATCCGCGCCTGCCTTAGTCATGGCGATAGTGTACAGCGCCTCCGCTTTCGCCGCTTCGCCGTAGCTGAGGAAGGCATCGGCAGCGCCGGTTGTGGTCACGGACGAAGCGCTGGCGGCGCGGGCTTCACGTTCGAGCCCGGGAAGAGAGGCCCGGTCGGCAGCGAGCCGGCCGCTGGCGACCATGCGGGCTTCGGTCACGAACGGGTCGTTGGTGCGCAGCTTGCCGGACGCATTGCCGGCATCAAGCACGCGGATAACTTCGCCCGGCAGACGGCGCGCATCGGCAGCCTGGATATATTCGATGTAATCGCGTTCTTCGGCGTAGCTCTTGGTGCGGTCCATCAAGCGCATCAGGTCCAGCGTTTCCTGAGCCGGGTATTTGCCGATCTCCCGCACGACGGTGATGGCGCCCGCCCAATTGTCCGCAGTGGGATAAGCCCCCACCAGACCCATGGCGAATTCGGCTGCCGTATCGACTTGCTTGGCCTTGTAGGCAGCGCCCAGCCCGCGCCGGTACCAGCCGGCAGGCGCTTTGGTGGGAGTGGTATTGCGATAATCGATCGCCTGCTTGAGCACGATCAGGCCCTGCGGCACCTGATTGTCCGAAATATAGGCCTCGGCGAGCAGCGCGTCGGCATCGTTATCATGGAAACCCGCAGCAACTGCGGCGCTAAGCGCGGTGCGCGCAGTCGCGAAATCTTTCTGGTCGAAGGCGAACATGCCAAGGTGATATTGCAATCGCGGCGTATCTGCCGCTGCGACCTTGCCGCTGCCGATCATGGCTTCGATACCACGGCGCTGGATCTTGGAATCTTTGGCGATACCGCCAAGACTTACGGCCAGGCTTCCCGCCATATAACGGTCATCCGGCGTACTAGCTACGGCGAATGCTG
>JANLQW010000187.1:0-7682 GCA_031368085.1 Novosphingobium sp.
GCAGCGTCTGCTGGCGCGAGAAGGCAAGCAACTGGCGGGTCAGCGAGGCGGCGCGGTTGGAATTGGCGCGGATTTGCTGGATGTCGTCATAGTCCGAATCGCCAGGCATATGGCGCATCAGCATCAGATCGCAGGTGCCCAGAATCGCGGTAAGCACATTGTTGAAATCATGCGCCACCCCGCCCGCCAGCTGGCCGACCGCCTGCATCTTGGTGGCTTGGGCGATCTGGCGTTTGAGCCTGGTCTCCTCGGAGTTGTCGGTCAGCCCCAAAAGCACCGCCGCCTCGCCCAGCCCCCGCACCCCGGCAAGGCTGAGCGAGACCGGCTCATCCGGCTGGTTCTTGATGCGAACGGCGATGTCGCCGGCGGCAACCGGCCCTTGGGCGTAGCGCCGGATGGTGTCGGCCAATGGCCCCTTGTCTTCCTGCATGACGAGGTCGGTCGGAAACACCGGCGGAGCCTCGCCCTCCCGCAGCGCCGCGCGCATGAAGGCGGCGTTGGCAAACAGCAGCCGCCCGTCGCGGTCGGCCATGGCGAGGCCGAGCGGCAGCTGGCTGAGCAGCGCTTCCAGATGCGGCACCGCGGCGCTGGATTGCTCCGGGGCCTGCCCGATTCCCGCCCCGGCGTCAGTCACCAGCATCAGCGATGGCGTGGTGCCGGGATCGGGCTCACCGGCAGCGTCGGGGTCGGCGACCGGCAGGTAGTAGAGCATCACCGGCGAACCCTGCCCGCCCTCGCGAGCCCAGCTGATCCGGTCGCCGTCTTCCTGCCGGAGAAACGAGACAAATTCGCGGCCGGCCATATTCGCCTGGACATCGCCGGTGGCGCGCTCGGCGAAACCGTCGCTGGCGGCGCGGATCATGCCGTCCGGCGCGACAATCGCCGCCGCAAATCCGCCTTGCGCCAGCGCGCGGCCCAGTTTGCCGTCAAGCTGTGCGGCGAGATCGGCGACAAGATCGGCAGCCTCGATCCTGGTGAATCGCCAGACCAGAAAGTCCTCGCCCCTGCCGCTGCGCGCTGCTTCCGCGCACCAGCGGCCGGCCGGGCTTTCGAGCAGCTCCGCCGTGCCCTGCCCGTCGCGCCAGGCGCTCCGCGCGGTGCTTGCCAGCCGTTCGAGCGAGGCCTGATCCACCGGCAGGCGCGGCGGGGCATAGGCTGCACCGAACCAGGTTGCATAGCTGGCGTTGGCGCAGACCAGCCTTCCGGCCCGGTCGATAATGGCGATGGCGGTGCCGGGCTGGTCGATCGCCGCGACCGTCACCGACCAGTCGGGCAGCGCGATGGCTGCGACTTGCTCCGGCGCGCGGCGCAGGGCGACAGTGCAGGCCAGCGCACCAAGCGAGACGAGGCCGCCACCAAAGCCGGCGACGACCAGCGGATCGCGGGTTACGAACCAGAGAAGCGCAAGGCTGGCAACCAGCGCACCGCCCACCAGCAGCCAGTCCGCGCCGAAAGTGCGACTGCCACCCGGTTCCGCAGTCGCGCTGGTCATATCGGACCCGGCCCGCCCCGCTGCCGCCGCGCCTTGTGCTTGCGCATGATCCAGACCCGCCAGCCAAAGCTGGTCGCCAGATAGCACACCGCCGCGCTGATCGCCGCCACAACCAGCAGTCCCAGCGCCAGAATTTCGCCCTCGGCGGTAAGCCATTGCAGGAACATCCAGAAATCGGTGACCCGGAACAGGCTGTCGATCGGGCCGTCCATCATAATCGAATCCGCGCGCATCAGCGCTGCGCCCACCTTGTAGGAAAACGCCCAGATGAACGGCGTGGTGAAGGGGTTGGTGACAAAGGTGGTCGCCGCCGCCACCGGCACATTCGCCCGCGCCGGAATGCTGAACAGCGCGGCGAAGAAGATCTGGGCAAACGGCAGGAGGATGCCGACCAGCATCCCCAGCGCCACCCCGCGCGGCACCGAGCGGCGGGTAAAGCGCCACAGCTCGGAGCGCAGCACGCTGTTGGGGACGAAGCGGCCTCGCTCCATCTCGTCGCGGGTCGGCATCTTGCGCCGGGTCCATTCCGCCAGGCGGGGAAGCATTCTCGTCATGTCGGCCTGTTCACTGATGATCCCGCATAATCCGGCTTTGCTCGCGCTTCCAGTCGCGGTCCTTGACCGTCTGACGCTTGTCCGCCGCATTCTTGCCCTTGGCGAGCGCGAGCTCAACCTTCGCCCGGCCGCGGCTGTTGAAATAGATCGACAGCGGCACCACCGTCATCCCCTTGCGCTCGACCGCCCCTTGCAATCGGCCGATCTCACGCTCGTGCAGCAGCAGCTTGCGCGGCCGCTTGGGCTCGTGGTTATAACGGTTGCCGTGGCTGAATTCGGGGACGTTGGCGTTGATCAGCCAGGCCTCGCCGGCGCGGACCTCGGCGTAGCTTTCGGCGATCGAACCCTGGCCGAAGCGCAGCGACTTCACTTCGGTGCCGGTCAGCGCAATGCCGGCCTCGAAAATGTCCTCGATAAAATAGTCGTACCGCGCCCGCCGGTTCTCGGCGACGGTCTTGGTCTTGTCGAATGTGGCGGGAGTCGGGCGGGCCATCCGGTGAGCATGTAGGGGGCTCGGGGCTCAAGGGAAAGGCCGGAAAGACAGGGCGAGCGATGGGGCCGCTCACGGCGAAATTGCGCTCGGAAGTCGGTGGTTCCGGTCACGCAGGCGCTCCACCCTCCCACGCACGCGCGGTCAATCGCCCAGTCGCCACTCCCAGCCGAGCGGGTCGCCATCCATGACTTCGACGCCCTTGGCGGCGAGTTCGTCGCGAAGGGCATCGGAGGCGGCGAAGTCCTTGGCGGCGCGGGCTTCCTTGCGGGCGGCGAGGGTCGCTTCGATTTCAGTCATATAAATCCAAGTACCTAGTGGCCGAATCCGAATGGTCCTTCTTGGTATCATGCGGAGACCGAGAGGCCACATCATCGACCGGCAGGTAGTAAGTTTCTCCCTCAGTGGGACATTCTTTAAAGCCAGAGTCTCTTCAAAGATGGTCAATGCGATTGGCGTATTCAAATCATCAGAAAGTGCTCGTTCAAACTCCTCCAAGAACTCACGCAGCCGGAAATCTTGAATCGCGCGCATTGCATAGTGCTGTTCATATCGAGGATATGGCACTGTTTTAGAAGGATTTTCTTGGACAAACTGGTCGCGCATTTTGTAAACGGCGAGATTTAGCCGCTTCAACCGCACCAGCGCCGCCCCCAGTCCCTCCCACGAGAACTCCAATTCCGAGCGGTAATGCGCCTGCAGGCACATCATCCGGTAGGCGAGCGGGTGGTAGCCCTTGTCGATCAGCAGCTGAAGGCGGAGGAATTCGCCCGCGCTCTTGCTCATTTTGCCGCTGCGTTCGACCAAGAAGTTGTTGTGCATCCACAGGTTGGCGCCGCTGGCATCGGAGTGGCAAAACGCCTGGTTCTGGGCGATCTCGTTGGGGTGGTGAATCTCGCGGTGATCGATACCGCCGGTGTGGATGTCGAACGGGAAGCCGAGCAAGGCCTCGCTCATCACCGAGCATTCCAGATGCCAGCCCGGCGCGCCCTGGCCCCACGGCGAGTCCCACTCCATCTGCCGCGTCTCGCCCGGCGGGGTCTTGCGCCAAATCGCGAAATCGGCCTTGTTGCGCTTGCCATCAACATCGCCAATTCTGCTTTGCGCAGATGAAGGATTCGCTGTGGCCCTTCGAGACGCCTGTTCGGCCAATCCAAAATCTTCCGATTCGAAAAGACTTTCGGCTGCCGCATTGAATGCGTCTTGGCTGATCCGGGCCAGCCGCCCATAGTTCGCCACGGTCGCAACGTCGAAGTAGAGCCCGCTACCGAGTTCGTAGCAGTGCTTGTCGGCGATCGACTTGGCAAACTCGATCATCGCCGGGACATAGTCGGTGGCGATCGACCATTGCGCCGGCTGGCGGATATTGAGCGCCTTGACGTCCGCCCAATAGGCCTCGGTAAAGTGCCGGGCGATGTCCCAGATCGACTGGGCGCGTTCGGCGGCCGCCTTCTCCAGCTTGTCCTCGCCGGCATCGGCATCGTCGGTCAGATGGCCAACATCGGTAATGTTGATCACATGGGTGAGCTTGTAGCCCTTGAAGCTGAGCGTGCGGCCCAGCACATCGGCGAAAACATAAGCGCGCATGTTGCCGATGTGCGGGTAATTATAGACCGTCGGCCCGCAGGAATAGACCCGAGCCTCGCCTTTATGGACGGGTTGGAACGTCTCCAGTTGGCGCGTCAGGCTGTTGAACAGTTTGAGCGGGGCGTAATCAGGCATGGTGCGCGGACTTAAGCCGCGGGTATCAAAGGTCAAGCCGCATGGGCCGCCAGCAGCAGCGCCACGCCCGCCATGACAACGCCAAGCCCCGCCAGCTCATGCCGCGCCATAGCCCTGCCAGTCAGCCGTCCCGAGGCCAGCGCCACCATCGGCAGTTCGATCAGCCCCAAAGTCCGCACATTCGCCGCTGCCGTCAGCGCAAAGGCGGCAAACCAGAAGGCTGAGGATACCGCGCCGGTAAATCCCGCGCCCAGGCTACCCCGCCATTCACGCAGCGATCCGGCGAACGCCGCCCGGTCGCGAAGCGCCAGCCAGTGGCCCAGCAGCAGGCACTGGATCGCCATGGCGACGACCAGCACCGTCAGCGAGCGGATAACGAAATCGCCCGTCAGCGACACGATGGCGCCGCGAAAGGCAATCGCCGCGAGGCCGAACACCCCGCCAGCCAGAACGCCCAAGAAGATCATCCGGCCCTCGCCGAGCAGCCGTCCGAACTCGCCCGGCCGCACCGATGCCATCATCACGCCCGCCGTCACCACCGTCACTGCCAGCCAGGCTAGCAGCGGCAAATTATCGCCCAGCAAAACCACGCCCAGCAGCGCGACGATTACCGGTTCGGTCTTGATATAGGCATAGGCGACCCCGAACGCGCGGCGGTGCATCACCTCGAGCATCAGCGCCGTGCCGCCGATCTGCCCCATCGCGCCCAACGCCGTCCACAGCAGGGCCGTGCGATCGAAGGCGGGCACACTGACCCCTTCGACCAGCAGCGCTGCGGTGAGAAACAGCACGGCAAATGGCAGGCCAAACACGAAGCGGACTTGCGTTGCCCCCAGCGTGCCGATCTTGCCCGTAAGATTGGCCTGAGCGCTGTTGCGCATGACTTGCGTCGCAGCCGCAATCAGGGTCAGCGGAATCCACAGCAGCGAAGAATCCATGCCGTTCAGAAGGCCTTGGACCGCACGTCGGAACCGACGGGGGTGTCGAGAAACGCGCGCACCGGGCGGCGGCTGGCGATGGCTTGGGAGACGTTCATCGTCAATCCCTGAATATGCCAGCCAGGTCTCGCGCTCCATGCAAAACCCGGAGAACTTCGACGATTTGTCCATCGAACCTGAAGAAAATCAGATACCGGCCATGGCGCGCGGCGCGCAGACCGGGCTTCAAATCGCGTCGTTCGTGGAATGCCAGCGGCCGTTCCGCCAGTTCGGTAATGCACGCACGCAACTCACGCACGAACGAGAGTGCCCGCACCGGATTGTCACGGGCGATGTATTCGCCGACTTCGGAAATTTCTTGCTGCGCCAGCGGTGAAATTATGAACCGCGGCATCACGCCGCATCCGGCGTCTTGTCGATGATTTTCTGAATACGGGCTTCCAGTTCGTCGAAGAATTCGTCACCGTCGCGAAACGGCCCCTTCTCACCCTCTGCTATCATCGCCCGCAACCGCTCAAGCGCCGCCTGTCGCTTCTCCTGCTCATCCGACCAATCGCGAAGCGCCTCGCGGACGATCTCGCTGGTTGTGGCATATTCGCCGGTATCGACCGCAGCGCGCAATTTCGCGGCCATTTCTTCCGGCATGGTGACGGTAATACGTTCAAGCTTGCTCATAAATCATACTTTATATGATCAAGTATGATTGGGCAAGGCTCAATCCTCCTCGAACAACCCCGCCAGCTGTTCGATCATCGTCCCCGCCAGCTGTTCGACATCCATAATCGTCACCGCGCGCCGATAGTACCGCGTCACGTCATGGCCGATGCCGATGGCGACCAGCTGCACCGGCGACTGGCGCTCGATCCAGTCGATCACCCGGCGCAGATGGGCTTCGAGATAGCCGGCGCTGTTCACCGACAGAGTCGAATCGTCGACCGGCGCGCCGTCCGAAATCACCATCAGGATGCGGCGGTCCTCGGCGCGCGCCAGCAGGCGGGTGTGCGCCCACAGCAGCGCCTCGCCGGCGATATTTTCCTTGAGCAGTCCCTCGAGCATCATCAGGCCGAGGTTGCGGCGGGCGTGGCGGTAGGGCTGGTCGGCCTTCTTGTAGACGACGTGGCGCAGATCGTTGAGCCGGCCAGGGTTCGAGGGCTTGCCGCCCGCCAGCCAGGCCTCGCGGCTCTGCCCGCCCTTCCAGGCGCGGGTGGTGAAGCCCAGTATCTCGGTCTTGACGCCGCACCGCTCCAGGGTGCGCGCCATCACATCGGCGCTGATCGCCGCGATCGAGATCGGCCTTCCGCGCATCGATCCGGAATTGTCGATCAGCAGGGTGACGACAGTATCCTTGAACTCGATATCGCGCTCCATCTTGTAGGAGAGCGAATGGCCTGGCGAGACGATCACCCGCGCCAGCCGCGCGGCATCGAGCAGGCCTTCTTCCTGGTCGAAATCCCAGCTGCGGTTCTGCTGGGCCATCAGCTTGCGCTGCAGCCGGTTGGCGAGCTTGGTGACGATGCCCTGCAATCCCTTCAACTGCGTATCGAGATAGGCGCGCAGGCGGGTCAGCTCCTCGTCGTCACACAGCTCATGCGCACCGATGACTTCGTCGTAATTCTGGCTGAAGATCTTGTAATCAAAGGTGGCGGGCGTATCGGTCCACGGGCGGTTTGGGCGGACCGGGAGCATGCCCTCATCGCTGTCCTCCCCGGCCTCGCCATCCTCGGCTTCCTCCATCGCATCGCTGTCGGTCTCGCTGTCGCCGTCGGCATCGCCTTCGGTTGCCTCGGCGGCGATTTCGGAGGGCTGCTGTTCCTCGCCGCTATCGCCGCCGTCCTCGTCCTCCTCGGTATCCTCGTCGCCGCCTTCCTCGCTGCTCTCGTCACTGCGGTCCTCAGGGGGTTGCGCCTGAGTCAGCTCGAGATGGCAGAGCATATCGAGCGCGAGGCTCTGGAACGCCTTCTGGTCGCCTATCGATAGTGCCAGCGCCGCGAAATCGGCGCTGGCCTTGTCGGCAATCCAGGGGCGCAGCATATCGACCCCCTGCCGCGCCGCCTCGGGGACCGGCTGGCCAGTCAGCGCCTCGCGCAGCATCAGCGCGAGCGCGGCCTGCACCGGGACATCATCGGGCCTGGCCGCGCGGGTAATCGGGTCCGCGCCCATGCGCACCATCAGCGCGGCATCGAGATTGCCGCGAATCCCTGCGTAATTGGTCGATCCCAACGCCTCGTAGCGCACCAGTTCCACCGCATCGTAGCACGCCCGCGCCGCAGCTTCGGCAGGCATGTGACGAGCGTGCAACGCTTCGCTGTGATGCCGCAGCTTCAGCGCGAAGCTGTCGGCAAACCCGCGCGCTTCCATAGCCTGCGCGCGCGGCAGGCCGCGGCCGGGCATCGGCAGACGGAAGCTGTTGCCCGTTTGGCTCGCCACATCGGCGGTCCAGCTAACTTCGACCTCGGCCTCATGCGCCAGCGCGCGGCTGGCGCCGG
>JANLQW010000191.1:0-1538 GCA_031368085.1 Novosphingobium sp.
TCCTGCTCGACGGGGACAATGTCCGCCACGGCCTGAACAAGGATCTGGGCTTCACCGAGGCCGACAGGATCGAGAACATTCGCCGGGTGGGCGAGGTGGCGAAGCTGATGGGCGATGCCGGGCTGATCGTCATCTCCGCCTTCATCAGCCCGTTCCGCGCCGAGCGCGAGATGGTCCGCGCGATGCTGCCGGAGGGTGATTTCATCGAGGTGTTCATCGACACGCCTCTGGTCGAGGCGGAAAAGCGCGATGTGAAGGGCCTCTACAAGAAAGCCCGTTCCGGCCAGCTCAAGAACTTCACGGGTATCGACAGCCCTTATGAAGCCCCGCTCGCGCCCGAGGTGAGGATCGACACGACGACCATGTCCGCCGAGCAGGCGGCGACCGTGATCGTCAATAGGCTGCTGGGCGACGGCTGATGGCTTTGGAGTTGAACGATGCGCAGCTCGCCGCCCATCTCGCCGAAGTTGCCGGGCGTCTGCTGATCGAAGTCCGTGCATCGGGCTTGCTGTCGCTGAAGGCGCTGGGCAACGCCGGCGATGCCATGGCCAACCAGTTCCTCATCAACGCCATCGGCGAGCAGCGGCCCGAGGACGGCCTGCTGTCCGAGGAGAGCAAGGATACCGGGGATCGCCTGTCGAAGAGCCGCGTGTGGATCATCGATCCGGTCGATGGCACCCGCGAGTATGGCGAGGCGCGCAACGACTGGGCGGTCCATGTCGCGCTTGCGGTCGACGGGGTAGCTGTGATCGGCGCGGTGGCGCTGCCGGGGCTCGGCGTCGTGCTGCGCACCGACCAGCCAATTCCTGTGCCGCCTGCCCCTGACAGGTTGCGCATGGTCGTGAGCCGAACCCGCCCTTCGCGTGAGGCAACCGAAGTTGCGGCAAAGCTTGGCGCCGAACTGGTGCCGATGGGCTCCGCCGGGGCCAAGGCGATGTCCATCGTGCGGGGCGAGGCGGACATCTATCTCCATTCCGGCGGCCAGTACGAATGGGACAGCTGCGCCCCCGTTGCCGTTGCCCGCGCCCATGGCCTGCATTGCTCGCGGATTGACGGCAGTGCGCTGGTTTACAACCAGACCGATGTCTTCATGCCCGATTTGCTGATCTGCCGCCGGGACCATGCGGCGTTGGTGCTGGGCGAAGTGGCTGCGCTGGGGAGTTGAGGGTTTGGCGCGAAGAGCAGGATCGCCCCGCGCCAAGGCGAGAACCAGCGGAAAGTCGGTCGTAGCGCTGCCGGATTACGGTCAGATCAGACCAGGAATGATCCGCCCTCGTACAGCGTCCTTGTAGGCGCAATATGCCGGATCCGTGAGCAGGAAGCGCTCTTCCTCGATCGCGCGGAGATACAGCAGCACCCAGCAGCTCAAATAGACGGCAATATTCCAGACCGAGAAAAACATCAGCAGGAAGCCGATGTGGTTGAGCACATAGCCCGTATACATCGGGTGGCGCACGAAGCGGTACGCGCCGCCTACCTTGACCCCGCGGTTGGCCGGCACCAGCCCGAAGCTGCGGCGCAGCGACAGCTTGGCGGCC
>JANLQW010000262.1:0-5708 GCA_031368085.1 Novosphingobium sp.
TGTCCGAGACGATCCGCATGCTCGGCTCGGGCGGATAGATGTAAGTGTTGCGGACCATGAACTCTTTCAGGATGTCGTTCTGGATGGTCCCGTCGAGCTTTTCGACCGGCACACCCTGCTCTTCCCCGGCGACGATGAAGAAAGCCAGGATCGGGATAACCGCGCCGTTCATCGTCATCGATACCGACATCGACTCCAGCGGGATGCCATCGAACAGGATTTTCATGTCCTCGACGGAATCGATCGCCACGCCGGCCTTGCCGACATCACCGACGACGCGCGGGTGATCGGAATCGTACCCGCGATGGGTGGCGAGATCGAAAGCCACCGACAGGCCCTTCTGCCCGGCGGCGAGGTTGCGGCGGTAGAAGGCGTTCGATTCCTCGGCGGTGGAGAAGCCGGCGTATTGCCGGATCGTCCAGGGCCGGCCGGCATACATGCTGGCGCGCACCCCGCGGGTGAACGGGGCAAAGCCGGGGAGGCTCGGGCCCGAGCTGGAAACCGGCGCATCTTCCGCCGTATAGAGCGGCTTGATGGCGAAGCCTTCCGGCGTGTTCCAGGTGAGGTCTTTGCCCTTGACCTCTTTCGCGGCGGCGGCCTGCCAGTCTTCGATCTTAGCCATAATCTTCACCTTCCTGCCCTCTCCCTTTGGAGGGGAGAGGGTTTGCGCCTAATGCGCTACCTTTGGCGTTTCCATGATTTCGGTCAGCTGCCCGCCCATGTCCTTGGGGTGGACGAAGAACATCAGCGTGCCATGCGCGCCGATGCGCGGATCGCCAAGCACGCGCTTGCCAAGGCCCTCGAACCAGGCCTTAGCGGCCAGAATGTCGGGCACTTCGTAGCAAAGATGGTGCTGCCCGCCCATCGGGTTCGTCACAAGCCATTTGCCCACCGCCGAATCCGCAGCGGTCGGCTGGAGCAACTCGATCTGTGTGCCGTGAGTGCCCCTCTCGCCGGGCGTGTTAACGAAGCATACCCGCACCCGCTGCGATTCCAGTACGAACGGCTGAGTAATATCTGCCGCCCCCATGACATTGCGGTAGAAGGCAATCGATGCGTCCAGATCGGGCGTGGCGACGCCGATGTGGTTCAGTCTGCCTAATTTCATGCCACTTCCTCACAATCCTCCCCGTTCCGGTGAGGATTTATTGCACATTCTCGATAACCATCGCGATGCCTTGACCGCCGCCGATGCACATGGTGATCAGCGCATAGCGCCCGCCGGTCCGCTTCAGCTCATAGGCAGCTTTGACCGCAAGGATCGTGCCGGTCGCGCCGACCGGATGACCCAACGAAATTCCCGAGCCGTTGGGATTAAGCTTCTCGCTGTCGAAACCGAGTTCCTTGGCGACGGCAAGCGCCTGGGCGGCGAAGGCCTCGTTGGCTTCGATCACATCCATATCGTCAAGCGTCAGCCCGGCGCGTTTGAGCGCGATCGGTACAGCCTTGACCGGGGCGATGCCCATATATTCGGGCTCCACCGCAGCGTGGCCCCAGGAGAGGATACGCGCCATCGGCTTTAGCCCGCGCCTTTCGACCTCCTCGCCGGTGGCCAAGACAACGGCTGCGGCGCCGTCGTTGATGCCCGATGAGTTGGCGGCAGTCACCGTCCCGCCTTCCTTGAACATCGGCATCAAGGCCGAAACCGATTCCATGCTGGTTTCCGCTCGGACATGCTCGTCGGTATCGAACACGACCGTACCCTTGCGCGACGTGATTTCGATAGGCAGAATCTGGTCCTTAAACCGGCCATCGGCAATGGCATGGGCGGCGCGGCGATGGCCCTCGACCGCCAGTTCATCCTGCTGCTGGCGGGTGACCTGATGGCGGACCGCGATATTCTCGGCGGTGATCGCCATGTGGATTTCGAGGATCGGATCGTGCAGGCCTTCGACCAGCGCATCGAGCAGCACGGAATTGCCCAGCCGCTTGCCCCAGCGGGCCTCAAGATCGTGGTAGGGCACATTGGTCATGCTTTCGGCACCGCCGGCAACTGTGATCGAGGCTTCGCCCAGCAGCATCATCCGCGCACAGGAAACGATCGACTCGACACCCGATCCGCACAGGCGGTTGACGGTGAGCGCCGGGGTAGAGACCGGAATATCGGCCTTCAGGGCGCAGACCCGCGCCAGAAACTGATCCTTCGGGCCTGTCACCATGACCTGGCCCATGACAACATGCTCGATGTCGGCCGCAGCAACGCCGGCCCGCGCGATCGCCTCCTTGATGACCATCGCGCCAAGGTCGGAAGGCAAAAACGGCTTGAGCGAGCCGCCAAAATCGCCGATCGCGGTGCGCACGGCGGAGACGATGTAGATATCTGGGGTATCAGTCATTAAGTTCCCTTTGGGGGTTGGAGCGTCCGTGCTTTTGCAATTCGATTAAACGCTGGGTCAGAATTCTTTTTCGCGAATTGCGCGAACGCAGGGTGTTTCAACCATTCGAGCTTTTCCGCCCACGTCGCATTTGCGATGGGATAATAATCCGGCAACTCAGTCATGGCCGATCTCTGGAAGCTGAGCCGGCGCTGCGGCTTGATCGGCCCGCCCGCGCAAATAGCCTTCAATTGTACTCACCCGGTCACGTAAGGCGGCATGGCTCTCCGCCAGCTTTGCCAGCCGTCCGCCGAGTCCGGCGAGATTCACCTCAAGCGAATCAAACCGCTCCTGAAATGTGACTACGGCTTTGATGATGCCAAATGCCTTTTCCGCAGCGCTCATTCAGGATCCCCTGCGAGCGCCCGGTCAATCGCATCGCGCGCTTTCGTGATCGTTGCTTCCATCGAGTCCATTTGCCGGTGCCACTTCGGCAGCAGCTTTTCCAGCTCAGGCAGAAGAAGTTCGAGCGCCTCTTCGTACTCGTCACGGACTTCGGGCGGCTGGGCAATATAGCGTGAGGTCGCCTCGCGCACGACATTCCCGACAGACTCGCCCCGGCTGCTGGCATAGGCATCCAGCGCCGCCTTGTGCTCGCGGCTGGTCAGGAAGGTGACGCGTTCGGTCTGCATGGCGGATAACTCCTTCACATTATAATGTCATTATAATGTTTGGGTAAAGCAATTGCAAGGCCAATCCTCCCCGGCACGGGGAGGTGGCAGTCCGCAGGACTGACGGAGAGGTCCCACCTCTCCTCAAGCCCAGCGATTGCGGAAAGGCGGGCCCCCTCCACCACGCCTTCGGCGCGGGCCCCCTCCCCGTTCCGGGGAAGATCTTTAGCATCGCTCCGGTCTTTTCGCCTGATCAAACAAACGAAGAATCAAATGACCTGCAATGATGTCAGTCATGATCGTAGATATCACAACGGAATATTGTCATGCTTCTTCCACGGATTCTCCAAACTTTTGCCCCGTAGCTTCCGCAACCCCAGCGCAATCCGCCGCCGCGTCGAATGCGGATAGATCACCTCATCAATGAACCCCTTGCTCGCGGCGACGAACGGATTGGCAAAGCGGTCCTCATATTCCGCAACCTTCTCCGCGCTTTCCTCGGTACTTAGCCCCCGAAAAATAATCTCCACCGCGCCCTTGGCCCCCATCACCGCGATCTCGGCGGTCGGCCAGGCGTAGTTGAGATCGCCGCGCAAATGCTTCGACGCCATCACGTCATAGGCCCCGCCATAGGCTTTGCGGGTAATCACGGTGATCTTAGGGACGGTCGCCTCGGCATAAGCAAACAGCAGTTTGGCGCCGTGTTTGATGATCCCGCCCAGTTCCTGCGCTGAGCCGGGAAGGAAGCCGGGAACATCGACGAACGTGATGAGCGGAATGTTGAAGGCATCGCAGAAGCGCACAAAGCGCGCCGCTTTCTTGGAGGCGTTGATGTCGAGCACCCCGGCCAGCACCGTCGGCTGATTGGCGACGATACCGATCGTGCGGCCCTCGATCCGGCCGAAGCCGCAGAGGATATTGCCGGCGTGCTTGGGCTGGATTTCGAAGAATTCGGCCTCGTCGACAATCTTGCGGATCACCTCGTGCATGTCATAGGGCTGGTTGGCACTGGCCGGGATCAGCGTGTCTAGGCTGTCGTCCTTTCGGTCCCAGGGATCGGCGGACGGGCGCTCGGGAACTTCTTCCTTGTTCGACAGCGGCAGGAAATCGAAGAATTCGCGCGCCGTCAGCAACGCTTCAATGTCGTTTTCAAGCGCCAGATCGGCGACCGAGGTCTTGGTCGTATGCGTCACCGCGCCGCCCAGTTCCTCCTGGGTGACGATCTCGTTGGTGACCGTCCTGACCACATCCGGACCGGTGACGAACATGTAGCTGCTGTCCTTCACCATGAAGATGAAGTCGGTGATCGCCGGCGAATAAACCGCGCCGCCGGCGCAGGGCCCCATGATCATGCTAAGCTGGGGAATGACGCCGGAGGCCAGGACATTACGCTGGAACACCTCGGCATAGCCGCCAAGTGCCGCGACGCCTTCCTGGATGCGCGCGCCGCCGGAATCGTTCATGCCGATCACGGGGGCACCGACCTTCATCGCGGAATCGAGCACTTTGCAGATCTTCTGCGCATGGCGCTCCGACAGCGAACCACCGAAAACGGTGAAGTCCTGGCTGTAGACAAAGACCAGCCGGCCGTTGATCGTGCCCGAGCCGGTGACCACGCCATCGCCGGGGATGATTTTCTTCTGCATGCCGAACTCGACACAATTGTGTTCGACATACATGTCGGTTTCTTCAAAACTGCCGTCGTCGAGCAGCACATCCAGCCGCTCGCGCGCGGTGAGTTTGCCCCTGGCGTGCTGCGTGTCGATCCGCGACTGCCCGCCGCCCAGCTTGGCTGCGTCACGGCGCCGTTCCATTTCGGCAATATTGGCTGACATGCGCGCGAATTCCCCGTTGTGGCTGCGAGCGACTAGGCGCGGCGAGGCTCTAGCGTCAATAGGGCTTAAACTCGCGGCTAAATTGCTGTGGAACGGCAGCGCTCAGCGCATCAGCACCAGCTCTTCCGCCATAGAGGGATGCAGCGCCACGGTCGCGTCGAAGTCCGCCTTGGTCAACCCCGCCTTCACCGCGATCGCCGCTGCCTGCAGGATTTCCGGCGCATCCGGACCGATCATATGGACGCCAAGCATGCGGTCGCTGGCGGCGTCGACCACCAGCTTGTAGAGCCCGCGCTCCACCCGCTCGGAGAACATGTTCTTCATCGGGCGGAAATCGGCAGTGAACACCTTGATCTCGCGGAACTGCCCGCGCGCTTCCGCCTCGGTCAGCCCGACCCCGGCCAGCGGCGGCTGTGAAAACACTGCCGAGGGGATGATGGTATGATCGACTGTCGTCGGCCGGTCGCCGAACACCGTGTCGGCGAAGGCCTGACCCTCGCGGATGGCGACCGGAGTGAGTTGCACCCGGTCGGTCACATCGCCCACCGCATGGATGCTGGGGCAAGCGGTGCGGCTGTATTCATCGACCGGGATCTCGCCATTGGCGCCAAGCGAGATCCCAGCGCTGTCGAGCCCGAGACCAGCGGTGTTCGGCCGCCGGCCGGTGGCGATCAGCACAACATCGGCGGTTACCGGATCGTGGCCCTTGGTGGTGACGGAAAATGCGCCGTCATCCTGCTTCTCCACCCGCTCGATCGGACTGTTGAAGCGGTAATCGATCCCGCGCGACATGGTGATCTGCAGCAACCGGTCGCGCAGCGCCTCTTCGTAGCCGCGCAGGATCTGGTCGCTGCGGTTGACCACGGTCACCCCGCAGCCGAGCGCGT